>NZ_JARCCZ010000005.1:0-181815 GCF_048957775.1 Pseudarthrobacter sp. CC4
CGCCCAAAAAGCGGGATGGTCGTTGCCCGCCTCCTCATACTCCGCCGCGGTGACCACGGCGCCGGCAGCGAACTCCGGCGTGGGCGGAAAGGCGCGGGTCTCATGCAGCAGGTTTTCGAAGGCGTCGCCCTGCTCATCGCTCCCGTGGGTAACCTGCTGCCCTGCGCCTGCGGCAGCGGGTGCAACGGCGCTTGAAGTGTCCTGGGACATGTGAACCTCATCATTCATCGATCTTTGCTGGGCGGGATGTCCGCCGACGTCCGGGCTCCGCCGCCTGCACGACGTCGGGCACCGGCTGGTCACGGACATTCCGCAAAGAGCTGTTCCGGAATCAAGACTAATGCTTGGCCCGCCGCTGATGTGTGCGGTGTCACACGAGAGCCCGTGAACGGCATTTATTAAGCGGTGAATGGTTTGCGGGCCGGCCTTTCCGGCCCGCCGCAGGCTGGGGCCAGCTAGTGATCAGCTGGGCTCTTGACTAGGCTGAGATGGAATTGTGACTTCACTTCGGTCCCTTCGGCCAGGCAACGCAAGGGCCTGGCAATACCGGAACCGCTGTCAAGACGGCACGATTTCGGGACCATGCTGGCCCCGGTGCCGCCACGCTAAGGAGAGAAGAATGAACCAGCAAGGCTTCGGCCAGAAGACCGGCCCCGACACGGCAGGTTCCGGCCACAGCGCCGGAACAGCCGACGGGCCAGGGTCCCAGGCCACCGCGGGCACCGCTTCCAAGGGAGGCAAGGCTCCGAACGCCAACGAGGCAGTGCTGGGTCCGTTCACCATCCGGGACCTGGCCGTCTTCGCCGGCACGCTCATCCTTTTCGTTGCCTCCCTGCTGCCAATCTTCGGCGCACGGTACAACCTGTGGAACCTCAACAACCTGTTCTTCCTGGGGCTGGGCATCGTCCTGCCCCTGATCGTGAGCGCGCTTTTCGCCGCGCGCAGGCTGGCTCCCGCCACGAAGCTCCGGATTGGCTCCCTGTCCATTGACCAGTTCGCGTCAGTGGTTGCCTCCTTTGCCGTGGCGTTCTTCTTCATCTCCGTGGCCGGCGCCTACGTTCCGAGCCTCCTTGTGGGCCTGATCGGCTCGCTGGTCCTGTTCGCCGCAACGGTGCTGGGCCGCTTCCTGCCTTACGTCTCCGGTGACTTCCAGGGCCGGGCCGAAGTGCCGGCCCACGTGGTGGCCCGGGATGCGGTTGTTCCCGTCCAGAAACCCCGCGCTCCCAAGAAGCCGAAGGACGAGTCCGCCGCCGGTTCGAAAGAGTCGAAGCCGGGCTCGAAGGTGTTCTCGGGCGGAGGGCTGTTCGGCGGTGCCGGTGCAGGTTCATCAGCTGTCCGGCCGGGTTCAAACGGCAAGGCCGGTTCACCGGAACAGCACGGTTCGCCGGAGCAGCCGGTGTCAGCAGGGCAGCCCGGTGCCGCCCCGCAGCCCGCGGCAGTCCATGCCCCCGCCACCGCTGCCATCCCTACCGGGGCATCGCCTGTTTCCACTGCCCCCGAGGTCTCTGAGTGGACTCCAGCAGGCGACCCGGGGCCCGCAACCCAGCCCGCCGACGTCGTCCGTCCTTCTTCCACTCCTGCTCCGGTTCACGACGGCGGCGCCCCGCCGGCTGCCCCGTCCGGCCAGGGTGCTGCCTCCCCGGTCCAGGGCGGGCAGGCGGGCTGGGAGCCGCCGGCCGCCACCGCAGTGCACCAGCAGGTCCGGATCGAGCAGCCCATCGGCGCCACGGTTGATCCGGCCAGCCGGCCCGACGAATCGGAAGAACACCCCATCCACGAGGCCTTCTGGTTTGCCGTGGCACAGCACCGCACTGCCTATGACCCCCAAACCGGCGCGCCGGCGTTCGTTATTGAACCGGGCGGCTGGGTGCTGGCCCTTGAGGACCGCGGCCACGAGTTCCTGGTGCAGCACACTGACGGGCGCCTGGGCGTCCTGCGGGACCTCAGCAACATCGAGCGCGGCTGACGCCTGTGGCCGGGCCCGGGGCCTCGAAGGCCGGCGGAATCAAGGCACTCGCCAGCCAGGCTGCCGGGATGCCGGTGGTCTCTTCCGAATCGGTGCTGGCGCTGAAACGGCGGGCACGGCGGATCAACAGGGCGTTGGCCGAGAAGTATCCATACGCCCACGCCGAGCTCGACTTCCGCAACCCGTTCGAACTGCTCGTCGCCACGGTCCTTTCCGCCCAGACCACTGACGTGACGGTCAACCAGGTCACCCGGGTGCTGTTCGCGCGCTACCCGGACGCCCGGACCCTGGCCGAGGCGGATCCTGGCGACCTGGAAACGATCCTGAAACCCACGGGGTTCTTCCGGGCCAAGGCCAGAAACGTCATTGCGCTCTGCACCCGCCTTGTGGACAAGTACAACGGCGTTGTACCGGGGCGGCTGGAGGACCTGGTCACCCTGCCGGGCGTGGGCCGCAAGACGGCAAACGTGGTGTTGGGGAACGGCTTCGGCATCCCCGGCATCTCGGTGGACACCCACTTCGCCCGGCTCGCCAACCGCTTTGGCTGGACGCAGTCCGACGACCCCGTGCAGATCGAACGGGACGTGGCCGAGCTGTTCGACCGGAAGGACTGGACCATGCTGTCCCACCGGGTGATCTTCCACGGGCGGCGGGTGTGCCACGCGCGGAAGCCGGCCTGCGGGGCCTGCCCCGTGGCCACGTGGTGCCCCAGCTTCGGGCTGGGCGAAACGGATCCCGCGAAGGCTGCGAAGCTGCTGAAGTACGAGCTCGCTCCCGGCAGCGAGGCACTGCTGGAGCAGCTTTTGGCCGAGACCCACCGCGCCGCCGAAATCCGGATGGAATCCCAGCAGAGGACACCGTGAGCGCGCGCGAAGACCTCCTCGAACTGGTGCGCCGGGCGGAGTCCGGTGCCGATGCGGCGCCGGATCCCCTCTGGGCCGCCCTGACGGTGGACAAGTCCCGGGCGCGGAGGGCGGCCGTCCTGATGCTCTTCGGGGCCCTTGATGACGTCCCCGCAGCTTCCAACAAGCCACTGGCGCCGGCCGATCTTGACGTCCTCCTGCTCGAACGCGCCCATACTTTAGGGTCCCATCCCGGGCAGGTGGCGTTCCCTGGCGGCGCCCTTGACGCCAGGGAAACGCCGGTTCAGGCGGCATTGCGGGAAGCAGAGGAAGAAACCGGCCTCGACTCGGACGGCGTGGAAGTTCTGGGATCCCTTCAGGAACTGGGCCTTGCCCACAGCAATTTCCTGGTCACCCCGGTGCTGGCCTGGTGGCGTTCGCCAACGCCCGTCAGGGTGGTGGACTATGCCGAGTCAGCCCAGGTGTTCCGCGTCCCCGTCCGTGACCTGCTGGACCCGGACAACCGCGTGATGGCAACCGTCCACCGCGCCGGGCGCAGCTTCGACAGCCCCGCCTTCACAGTGAACGGCGTGGTGGTTTGGGGATTTACCGGAATTGTCCTGAACGGGCTGTTCGAACAGCTGGGTTGGGCCGTTCCGTGGGACCGGAGCCGGCTCCACCGCATGGGCGTCTAGCGTCAGGCCTGCTGCTGGCGGAGATCCACCACGATGCCGGTGGCGGCGTTCTCCCGGACTGCCTTGATGCCCTCAAGCAGCGAGTTGAGGGACTTGAACTTGGGTGAGACGGCAACAGTGTTGCCCTCTGCATCAGTGAGCCGCAGTCGGTAGGACTCGTCGCCTACCCGATGAATTTCGAACCTGCCCGCCATAAGCCGGGACCTCCCCTGTGCGTCGTTGCATCAGCTTTTGACCGGTCTGCCTCAGTCGCCGCTATGAACTGTAACGCTGGTCACGGGGGCCGGTCGAGCTACCGCCGGGTAGGTTACTTTGCGGGTCGGCAGGCTGCCAAACGTCCCAATTGCCGCGGACGGGCGGCTATTTCGCATGGTCGTAGGAGTCAACCACTGCAACGCTGACCGGGAACTCAACGGGGATGGGACCGAACAGGAGCTCCCTCGCGGCGCTGGCCGCGTCCTCGATCGCCGCGATGCAGGCGTCCACTGCCTCCACGGGGGCGTGGACCATCACCTCGTCATGCAGGAAGAAGACAAGCTCGGCGTCAAGGTGACGGTCCTTCCGGAGGGTGCGCAGCCGCCGTCGTAATTCCGCCAGCCAGCAGGCCGCCCAGTCAGCGGCCGAGCCCTGGACAACAAAGTTGCGGGTGAAGCGTCCCCGGGAGCGGGCGATCGATTCGGCGCGGCGCTGCTCCTCGGCGCTGGCCGACCGTTGGCTCTGGAACCATCGCCCGGACGGCGGAGGGCTGCTCCGGCCCAGCCTCGTGGTCACCGTGCCGCCGGACTCGCCCGCCCGCGCAGCCTGCTCCACAAAGTCCACGGCCCGCGGATAAGTCTTCGCCAGCTGCGGCATGAGCCGGCCGGCCTCGCCGGAGGTTGCGCCGTACATTGCGCCCAGCAGCGCCATCTTTGCCTTTGCCCGGTCCCCGCCGAATCCCTTGGCGGCGATGGCCGCGTAGAGGTCCTGGTCGCGGGCAGCCTCGGCCATGGACGAGTCCCGGGCCAGGGCCGCCAGCACGCGAGGTTCCAGCTGTGAGGCATCCGCGACGATCAGCTTGTAGCCGGGATCGGCATGGACAGCGCCGCGGATCTGGCGCGGAATCTGGAGCGCACCGCCGCCGCGGGAGGCCCAGCGGCCGGAAACCACGCCGCCCACCACGTATTCGGGGCGGAACCTGCCGCCGGCCACCCAGGCGTCGAGCCAGGCCCATCCGTTGGCCGTGTGCAGGCGAGACAACTGCTTGTAGGCCAGCAGCGGTTGGATGGCCGGGTGGCTGGATTCCCTCAGCTCCCATTTGCGGGTGCTTTTGACCTCGATCCCGTTCCGGTGCAGGGCACGCATCAGGTCCTGCGGGGAATCGGGATTCAGCGTGGGCGAATTCAGGAGCCGGCGAAGCTCCTGGTTCAGCGCCTCAAGTTTCGCGGGGCGGTGGCCCAGGGGCGGGCGGGGGCCAAGGTGCCCGGCGAGGATCTGTTCGTGCAGGTCTTCCCGCCACGGTACGCCGGCATGCTGCATCTCGGCGGCGATCATGGCACCGGCGGATTCTGCTGCGAGGAGGAGCTGCAGCCGGTTCCGCCGGTTCTCCTCATGGCCGACCGAGGCCAGGGCCGCCTGTTGGGCGGCGTATTCGGCCCGCAGCTCTTCGGGAGTACGGCCAGTGAGGGGCAGGGTCCCGGGATCCTCGAACAGGGCACCCTGGTCCGCCGGGGGAGGCGGCGGCTGCAACGCTTTGGGAGGCAGCAGCGGGTCCTCGACGGCGATCCTGTCCGCGTTCCGTGCGTATTCCGTGTCGGCGGTGAACCGGGAAAAGGCCAGGATGTTCGCGCACAGGCTTAGGTCATGGCACCGCTCCAGTTCGACGCCGGCTGCCAGCAGGGCGGGGTACCAATCCTGGGTGCGGTGCCAGATCCAGCGGGGCGGCTGCCCGTTCGGCCGGCGGTGTTCCAGTTCACGTACGACGGCGGCGAGGTCGCCTGTGCTGATGAGCCTTGGTTCCGGGGTGGACGGCAGCGGGGCTCCCGCCTGCGTGAGTTCCTGCAGTGCCGCGCCGTGGGGGTGGGCGGCGAGCAGCAGGTACATGGTCCCCATTCTGCCTTGTTTCCGGGCTTGCCGGCTCTGGGGTCGGCGGCTGCGCGCGTGGCGCGCCCTGCTTTTCCACATACGGCCCCGGCGCCCTTACCCGCCATCTTTCGGCGGTGGAAAGTGGGTCCATGAGCAGGCATCAGCTGATTCCGTCCCACCCTGAACCGGGCCCCGCCGGCTTCAGCCTTGCAGCAGAGGCTGGTCAGCCATTACGGGCAGCCCTCCCGGTGCACGCCCCGGGAGGAGCCCGGGAAGCCTGGCTGCCGGACAGCGGCGGCGAGGTACTGCTGGTGACCTCGTCCGCTGTCCTCCGGGCCGAGGTGGAGCGGATCGTTGCGGCAGCCGGAGCACAGCTGCGCACGGCAGCCGATGCCGCCGGGGCGGGCAGGCATTGGGACGGGGCGGCGGCAGTCCTGGTGGGCAGCGACATCCGCGAACTGCCTCCCCGGCGACGGGCGCCGGCAGTCCTGGTGGGCCTTGACGGTGAAGGCGACAGCCTGTGGCACCTGGCCGCGGTCCTCGGTGCAGAGCGGGTGGCTGTGCTGCCCGACGCCGCCGCCTGGCTTGCGGACCATCTCAGCAGGTCGCGTTCGCCGGGCCCCGGCGGCCTCATCCTGGGCGTGGCCGGCGGCTGCGGCGGCGCGGGTGCCACTACCGCAGCCATCTGGATTGCCCAGGCTGCCGCCGGGCTGGGGGCCCGGGTGCTCCTGGTGGACGGTGACCCATGGGGCGGCGGGCTGGAGCTCGCCCTCGCCGCCGAAGAAGACCCCGGGCTGCGCTGGCCCGACCTCGCTGAGGCCAGGGGCAGCATCGATCCGGTCCAGCTTGCGGATTCCCTGCCCGTTGCAGGAGGCTTTTCGTTCCTGTCCTGGCCCGCCAGCCGTGAGCAGCCTGTGACTGTTGCCGCCGCCACCTCGGCGGGCGTCCTTGATGCCGCCCGCCGTGGGTATGAGCTGGTGGTGGTGGACATCGGCCGGGGAGCGGAGCCCATCCACACGTTCGCCTGGGACTGCGACCTCATCACCGTGGTGGTTCCGGCGCAGCTGAAGGCTGCCGTCGCGGCGGTGCGGCTGCTTCAGGAATTCCCTCCGGTGGAGGCTTCCCTCCTGGTTCGGGGCAAGCACGGTGCGGCGCTGGACGGCGCCCTTCTTGCCGAAGCCATCGGCCTTCCCGTCCAGGGGCGCGTGCCCGAGCTGCGGGGCGTCCCGGCGGCGATGGAGTCGGGCCGGCTCCTTGATCTGGGCAAGCGGCGAAGCGTCAGGCAATTCGCTGCCTCCGTGCTGGATCTCCTCGGAGACGGCCTGCCTGCGGGGGATCTCGGGTGAGGCAGCCGCCAGGCTCAGGTGAACGCAGCATCGGGGAACGGCGCATTGCGGAACGCAGTTCCGGCGGGCATGCTTCCGGCGAGGGGCGGCGGCGCGAACGCCGTCCGGCCGTCCGGGACGCCGTGGATGTGGGGCTGCTCGAATCGGTGCGGGAGTCCATGATGGCGGACGCGGCGGCTGTGACACCCTCCCGGGTGGCGGCGGCAGTGCAGGCCACCGGCAAACTGCTGGGCACCGCCGGATCATTGGCGGCGGTGGAGCGGATCAGCGCCGAGCTCAACGGGCTGGGACCTCTCCAAAACCTTACCCGCGACCCCGCGGTGACGGATATCTTCGTGAATGCCCCGGACTCCGTCTGGGTTGACAGGGGCCGCGGGATGGAGCGCGTAGCGGTGGCCTTCGACCATGAAGTCCAGCTGCGGGCATTGGCCTGCCGGCTGGTGGCCGCCGGCGGCCGGCGGCTGGATGACGGCTCACCCTGCGTTGATGTGAGGCTGGCCGGCGGCTACCGCGTCCATGCCGTGTTGCCGCCCGTCTCCACGGCGGGAACGCTGCTGAGCATCAGGATCCGGCGTGAACGGGTCTTCACCATGGATGAGCTCCGCGCCGGCGGAATGTTCAGTTCCGGACTGCAGCGTGTCCTGGAACGGGTGGTGGAGCGCAGGCTGAGCTTCCTTATCAGCGGTGCCACCGGGTCCGGAAAGACCACCCTGCTTTCCACCCTGCTCGGGCTGTGCCCTCCCTCGGAGCGGTTGGTCCTGATCGAGGATGCATCGGAACTGAATCCGGTGCATCCGCACATCGTCTCCCTTGAATCCCGCCACGGAAACCTGGAAGGTGGCGGCGCGGTGGACCTGGGGGACCTGGTCCGGCAGGCCTTGCGCATGCGTCCGGACAGGCTGGTGGTGGGTGAATGCCGGGGCGCCGAAGTGCGGGAGCTGCTGACTGCCATGAACACCGGCCACAGCGGCGGGGGCGGAACCATCCACGCCAATGCGGCCACTGCCGTTCCAGCCCGGCTCACAGCTCTCGGTGCCCTGGCGGGACTGAACCCCGACGGCGTGCGGCTCCAGGCAGCGAGCGCCTTGGACGTCGTCATCCACGTCGAGCGCACGCAACAGTCCCGGAAAGTGACGTGCGTTGGGCTGGTGGGAGACGGACCGGACGGCCTGACGGTTCTGCCTGCCTGGGAAGGTGGTGAAGGCCCGGTGGGCACAGGCCCGGCGTGGCCGGTCCTGGCCGAACGGCTGGGCTTGGGCCTGGGAGAGCTGCAATGATCCTTTTTCTTGTCATGCTTTTGGGGCTGGCCGCAGTGCTGCTTGCCCGTCCGCCGCGTGGCGCTGCCGCCAGGCTGCGCCGTGCAGGAAATGCCGGCCCTGCAGGAAAACCCGGTCCGGCCCCGGCATTACGTGCCCTCAGGGCAGGGATCCTTCCGCTGAGCAGGCGCAGTGCCGGGAAGGGAGGCAAGCAGTCTGCAGCGCCCATGACCGTCGTTGTGCAGCAACTTGCCGCCCTGCTCAAAGGCGGGCGGACACCGGCCCGGCTTTGGGAGGAGATCTGGTTGGTTTACGGCTCCTCGGATTCCCGCAGCGATGGCCTCCCAAGCGATGGCCTCCCAACGGGCTCCAGCGCCATGCTGGGATCGGCACGCGTGGCGGCGGCCGGTGGAACTCCGGTCTCGGACGCCATCCGCCGGTCGCTGCCCTCCGCCTTTCCCCGGCGGGATCGGGAATCCCGCATCTGGGCGGACCTTGCCGCGTGCTTTGATGTTGCGGAAGCAAGCGGCTGTCCGCTTGCAGACGTGCTCACCAGGTTCGCCGCGCAGCTCGAAGCGGAGGACGACGCCGATGCCGCCCGGCAGACCGCCCTGGCCGGACCCAAGGCCACCGTAAGCCTCCTCACCTGGCTGCCGCTGCTGGGGTTGGGCCTGGGAATGGCGCTGGGCGTGGATCCGCTGGCCATCCTGTTGGGAACGCCATGGGGACTGGCAGCGCTTGCCGCCGGAATTGGCCTTACAGCTGCCGGAAGGCTGTGGTCCGCCAGGCTGGTGGCCGCGGCGGCGGGGGCTGGCGTGACATGACCTGGCCTTCCCCTTCAGCGCTCGCCCTTTTCCTCGTGCTTGCTGCGGCCGCCGCCCTGGTGTGTGCCGGGAGGGGCAGTCCGGGGAAGAGGCTGCGGGCGTTGTCCGGCAGCCCCCCGATGAGGGGCGCGCCCGCCGGCTCCGGAGGATCCCTGCCGCGCGGGGGACGGGAGGGCCTGACGGACACCGCCATGATGCTGGAGCTCGTGGCCGCCATGCTGGATGCGGGGTCGGGCATCGGCCGTGCGCTGGACCTGGTGTCGGACTCCGCTTCCGACAGGTATAGGGACGCTCTCCGGCCGGTCGTGGCTGCCTTGGCTATCGGGGCCGACTGGGAAACCGCCTGGCGCAGCAGTGCGGTCCGCCTGCCGGAGGTCCTGGAACTGCGGGACGCCTTGGGGTTCGCGGCCCTGACCGGCGCGCCGTCGTCCGCGATCCTTTACGCCCAGGCTGCCCGGCTCCGCCGCGAGCGGTTCCGGGCTGCAGAAAAACGCGCGGCGTCACTGGGCGTCAAGCTGGTGGTTCCGCTCGGCATGTGTTCCCTGCCCGCCTTCATCTGCCTGGGCGTGGTCCCGGTGCTCCTTGCGCTGGTGCCCTCGGGCTAGGGCGCCATGTGCCTTTTCCTGCACTCTTCTCCTCCACAGCGGGGTCCACACCACGGAACCACCCGGCTTTTCCACTTAGGAGTCCGCAGGGCTTACCGCTTCCGGCACGGCCCGGAAGAGTCGAGACAGCCGGCAACACCACCGGCCCAACGGAAGGAAAACCACATGCCCACTCATCACCGTCGCCACTACGCCGACGGGACAGCGGCGCTCGCCGCTGCCCGCTCCGCCTCCCGGGGACACCGCAGCAACAGCCACCACGCGGGCGGGGCCGGAAACGGTTCCCTGCCGACCAACGTCGTGGAACTGTACCCGGGCGTGAAGGCGCCAACCAGCCCCAGGCGGCGTCTCCGGCTCCTGGGATCCGAGGCGGGAATGGCAACCGCCGAGTACGCCATAGCCACTCTCGCTGCCGTGGGCTTTGCCGGGCTGCTGGTGTTCATCCTCCGCAGCGAGGAGGTCCGTGGCTTCCTGCTGACTCTGATCCGCACGGCGTTGGCCCTGCCATGACCGTCGCGCCGGCCGTGCTTCCACCCGTTCGTCCGTGCCCCACCCTGCAGGCCGGCTCCCGGCCCCTGGGGCCGGGCAGGCCCTACGTCGGTCCCGGACCGGAGGAATCGTGCGGCGCCGTGACCGCCGAGTTCGCCGTCACGCTGCCTGCGGTCCTGCTGCTGCTGGCCATGCTGCTGTCAGGTGCCTCCGCCGGGGTCACCCAGTTGCGGCTGGAGGAGGGAGCACGCGCCGGTGCCCGGGCCCTGGCCCGCGGTGAAGATTCAGCCGCTGTGGAAAGAATCGTCCATACCCTGACGGGCGGGTCCGCGTCGGCGGCGGTTTCGGCCGACGGCGAGTGGCTGGACGTCACCGTCACCGGCCGGGTGGGCGGCCCGCTCGGTTCGGCCATTCCCTGGCTGCTTACTGCCCGGGCCTCCACCCGCGCCGAGACGGCCGGATGATGCGTGCCGGGCCCTGTGGACGGACTCGCATCGTTCAGCCGTGCCGGGCAGGTACTGCAGACTCAGGCCGGCGCCTGCAGGCTTCCGCCTGCGGCCGGGAGCGCGGGTCCGGGACGGTTCTGGCGGCCGGCCTGGCCTTGGTGGTGATGATGGCCATGGCGCTGATGCTGCTGCTGGCGCAGTCGGCCGTCCTGGCAAGCAGGGCCGCGTCCGCTGCCGACCTCGCGGCACTTGCGGCGGCCGATGCCCTCCGCGGCGTCACTGACGGGGACCCCTGCACCATAGCGTTCCAGGTTGCGGCCCGGCAGGGGGCTGCGGTCCTTGGCTGCAACGAGGGTGCAGGGCAAACGATCGAGGTCAGGACGGAGCTGATGGAACGGACCGTGTTCGGGGCAGCAACCGGGCGTTCCCGCGCTGGCCCGCCGCCCTGAACCTCGCACCTGCCCCGGGTGTGGCCGGCAGGCGCGGCTCCTGTGTTGGCTTCCCGAATGTCTGCCGGGACACCCGGACAAGCGGCCGGCACCGTCAGCGCTGCGCTTCCATCCTCAGGGAGCTGCCCTCGGTGGCGTCCTTGAGCAGGACGTCGAGGAGGGAGACCGCGGCAGCCTTGTCCAGGGGGTTGTTCTTGTTGCCGCATTTCGGTGACTGGACGCAGGAGGGACAGCCGGAATCGCACTCGCAGGCCTTGATGGCGTCCCGGGTGGCCGTGAGCCACACCTTCGCCTTGTCGAAGCCCCGTTCGGCGAAACCCGCGCCGCCGGGATGCCCGTCGTACACGAAGATGGTGGGCACCCCGGTGTCCGCATGCAGGGCCGTGGATACCCCGCCGATGTCCCACCGATCGCTTGATGCCACCAAGGGCAGCAGGCCAATGGCCGCATGCTCCGCGGCATGCAGGGCCCCGGGAAACTGCGCTTCGATCAGCCCCGCCCCGGTGAGGGAACGGTTGTCCACCACGAACCAGACGGCCTTGGTGAAGAGATCGCGGGCGCCCAGTTCCAACGGCTCCTCACCAAGGATTTCGTTGGAGATCAGGGCCTTGCGCTGAAAGGACACCACTTGCGTCGTGACTTTGACATCACCGAAGTGCACCGAAACGTCACCCCACTGCACCGTGCGCTGTGTCTCCAGCACCTCGATCTGGGTGATGTCCCGGGCGGTGGTGTAGTAATCGGGATTGGCGCGGCGCACCATCACGCAGTGGTCATCTTCATTCAGGTCCTCCACGACGTAACTGTCACCCTGATGGATGTAAACAGCGCCAGTGTGGGCCTGGTAGTGGGTCTGCGGGGAATCCATGGTTCCAAGGAGGGACCCGGTTTCGGCATCCACGATGCTCACCGGTCCGCCGCCGTCGGCCCGCAGGTTCACCATGGCTGCCGCGCTCTGCGAGTGTGTCCAGAACCAGCCCGCGGGCCTCCGGCGCAGGTACCCCTGGGCCACCAGCCGGTCCAGGAGGGACTCCGCCGTGCTGCCGAAGAGGTCGAGTTCGGCAGGACCAAGCGGAAGTTCCGCTGCCGCGGCGCACAGGTGTGGACCCAGCACGTAGGGGTTTGAGGGGTCGAAGACAGTTGCTTCCACGGACACGTCGAAAATCGCTTCCGGATGGTTCACCAGGAAGGTGTCCAGGGGATCATCGCTGGCAACAAAGGCCGCGATGGCGTCCTGCCCGGCCCTGCCCGCCCGGCCGATCTGCTGGAACAGGGAGGCGCGCGTCCCCGGCCAGCCCGCCACCAGGACCGCGTCCAGTCCTGAAATGTCGATCCCCAGTTCCAGGGCGGAAGTGCTCGAAACACCCAGGAGCCGCCCCGAACGGAGCGCCTTTTCCACGGCGCGGCGTTCCTCGGGAAGGTACCCGGAACGGTATGCAGCCACCCGCTGCGGCAGGCTGGGGTCCACCTCGTCCAGGAGGCGTTTGGTGATGGAGGAGATGGACTCCGCCCCGCGCCGGGATTTGATGAACGCTATGGTGCGGACCTGGGCCGATACCAGGTTCGCCAGCAGGTCTGCGGTTTCAGCCACAGCCGTCCGCCGCTCCTTGGCGCCGTTTTCGCCCCGAACGTCGGTGAGGGCGGGTTCCCAGAAAGCCACCGTGGTGGCACCGTGCGGCGAGCCGTCCCGGGAAACTGCCCTCACCGGAGCCCCGATCAGCCGGGCGAAGGAGACCTCGGGCTCCGAAGCGGTCGCGGAGGCGGCGATGAATACCGGCTCCGGGTAGGCCGTGCCCGCACCGTAGTACGCGCAGATCCGGCGCAGCCGGCGCATCAGGTTGGCCACATGGGAACCGAATACACCTCGGTAGCTGTGGGCCTCGTCAATGACCACGTAGCGCAGGCGGCGGAAGAACCCGGCCCACCAGGCGTGGTTGGGAAGAATCCCAAAGTGCAGCATGTCCGGGTTGGCAAGGATGAAGTTGGCGTGGTCCCTGATCCAGCGGCGCGAGGCGGGGTCGGTGTCCCCGTCGTAGGTTTCCGCCCGCACGGTGGGCAGTTCCAGGCCCCTGATGGCATTGAGCTGGTCCGCGGCGAGGGCCTTCGTGGGGGACAGGTAGAGCGTCACGGCGCCGTCGTCATGGATCTTCCCGGGCTCGGCCATGACCCGCAGTTCGGAACGGTGGATGGCGTCCAGGGCGGGGAGCTGGTAGGCGAGCGACTTTCCCGATGCGGTTCCGGTGGCCACCACAACGTGTTCGCCGGCGTGGGCGATTCCGGCTGCTTCCACCTGGTGCCGGTAGGGCTCCTGGATGCCCAGGGACCCGTACGCCGCAACCAGGTCCGGATGCACCCACGCGGGCCAGGGCTCGTACTCGGCCTCACGGGCCGGGATAGTGCGGACATGACGCAGCTGCTCCGGTTCCGGGCCGCGGCCCAGCAAGGGAATCAGGGAGTCATGGGGGTTCACCCGAACATTGTTTCACCCGGCAGGGACTTGCGGGCCCCGGTTCGCCGTCGGGGTAACAGTGTGGGGGAACGGTAAGGCTCAGCTGAGGGAAAGGTCTGAGCCGTCGTGCGAAGCGGACAGCATGAGTACCCGGGACACGGTGGTCCAGCCGAGGTGGGAGTAGAGTTTTTGGCCGTCCGCGGAGGCCAGCAGGAGCCCCTCCTGCACGTCGTGCTCGAAGGCCTTGGCTGCAAGGGCACGCATGATGAAACTGCCCAGGCCCCGGCGCTGGAAGGCCGGTTCCGTGATGATCTTGTCGAACACCGCGGTGTCGCCCACCACGTAAACCCGTCCGCTGGCGGCCAGGGTGTCGCCGGAACGGACCTCTGCGTAGTGGACGCCGTTCTGCGCGGACGTGGTCCAGGTCAGTTCGTCGTCGGAAAGCCAGGGATCCTCGGCGTCCTGGGTCTCCATGTCCACAATCATCATCGCCTGCGAGTCAGATGTGACATTCAGCCCGTGCCTTGCGGCCAAGGCCGAGTAGCGGGCTGTGTCATTGGTCAGGATGGTGAGGACCCTGGCCGGAACTTCGGCCGTCTTGGCGGCCAGCGCCGCGAACTCATCGTCCGTGGGCTCGGACGCGAAGAATTCCCATTCGCCGCTGGTATCCGCCCGCAGCACGGCGGGAAAGCGGCCCTCGGTGGATGTCCTGTAGCCGCGGCAACCGGCCCAGCCCGCCACCCACACCTCAAGAAGGCCAGTGATGTCTTCAACCATGGTTTCCGGGGTCATGGGATGAGAATATTCCAGCCCGATCTTAAGCAACAGGGGGTGGCAGAGAGCTTATGCAATCGTGATGAGCCGAAAACGCCACGGACCTTCGCGGAAGCTGGAGCGGACCGGCCGGCACCGTCGCCGCGGACCGTGCCGGTACCCTTAAATACGTGGCTTTGAATACCCTTAAATACGTGGCTTTGAACCGAATTGTGCTTTTTTACGGCTTTACCCCGATCGCGGACCCCGAGGCGGTACGGCTATGGCAGCGCGCGCTGTGCGAGAAGCTCGGGCTGACCGGACGCATCCTGATCTCCAAGGACGGCATCAACGCGACTGTCGGCGGGGAGATCGGCGCGGTCAAACAGTACGTGAAGACCACCCGCGAGTACAGGGGCTTCCGCGGCATCGACGTGAAATGGTCCGACGGCGGTGCCGAGGACTTCCCCCGGCTCAGCGTCAAGGTCCGGGACGAGATTGTCTCCTTCGGCGCGCCCGGGGAACTCAAAGTGGACGAGAACGGCGTGGTTGGCGGCGGTACGCACCTCAAGCCGGAGGAACTGCACGAGCTGGTGGACAGCAAGAAGGAAGCCGGGGAGGACGTTGTCTTCTTCGACGGCCGGAATGCCTTCGAAGCCCGGATCGGCCGCTTCAAGGACGCGATCGTCCCCGATGTCGCCACCACCCACGACTTCATCCAGGAGCTGGAGTCCGGCAAGTATGACGACCTCAAGGACAAGCCCGTGGTCACCTACTGCACCGGCGGCATCCGCTGCGAGGTGCTGTCCAGCCTCATGGTGAACCGGGGTTTCAAGGAGGTGTACCAGCTGGACGGCGGCATTGTCCGCTACGGCGAAACATTCAAGGACCAGGGGCTCTGGGAAGGCTCGCTCTACGTCTTCGACAAGCGCATGCACCTGGAATTCAGCGAGGACGCCAAGACCATCGGCGAATGCACCCGCTGCTCGGCGCCCACCAGCAAGTTCGAGAACTGCACAAACCCCAGCTGCCGCACCCTCACCCTGTACTGCGCCGACTGCGCATCCAGCCCGGAAACCCTGCGCTGCCCCGACGGGTGCGCAGCCTAGGGAACGGGTGGCGAGAGAAGCCGCAGCCGGTAGGCGTAGTTGGCGCCGGTCCGGGCTTCCACCCTGATGGTGAGGGCTGTCTCCGAGGAAAGATAAATAACGTTCTCCCGGTTGATCCCGCACCGGAGCCCCAGATCCACCAGCGTGAGCGACTCGCTGCGGACGGTGAACGTCACACGCCGCTGGCTGCGGCACGCCAGGGCCAGCGCGTACGTGCCGGTCCCCAGGACGGGCGTCGACTCGGCCCGGATTTCCCCGGCTGCCATGAGCCCTGCCCTGGCGTGGGCCACCGGCTGCCCTGTGTCCGGCAGCGTCCGGGTTACCCAAGCGCTAAGCTCAGCCTCGCTGACGGGGTCGTTCTGCAGCGGGTCGCGCGTGAACACCGGCCCGGGAAGCCGCGTCGGCTCTGCCTCGACGGGCCCCGGAAGGCTGCGGCCGTCGTCGTACGTATACTCGCAGCCGCCCAGCACCATCGCGGCGGCCAGCGCAGCAATGACGACGGCGGCGCCCGGCTTCCGGGCCAGCGGCACCGGCGCTGTGCGCACGCGGGGCGTCCGCACGGTACAAGGCGCGGAGGCGATCCGCACACTGGGCATAGTCAGACTGTATGCCCGCCGCCATCGGCGGGCCAGAGCCGAAGGTACCGTTATCCGGCGGGTTCCAGCCGGTACGCGTAGATGAGGGGCGCGTCCACGCTGGAAGCGCTGATTTCCAGGGTGCCGGCCTCGGGCAGGGTGATTTTGGTTGTCTCCCGGCTGCCGTTGCACGCCGCTCCTGCGTCCGCCAGCATCGCTCCATCAAGTGATACGGCGAAGAAGGCCTTGCCGCCGCCATCGCACGTTGCGGTCAGGATGTAGCGCCCTGCCGGAACATCGGCGGCTTCCTTAATAATGCGGTTCCGGTTGAGGATCTTGCCGGCGTCCTCGATGACGGCGCCCGGCGCCGGGGGCAGCGCGGTTGCCCGCCACTGGGGGACGTCCGCGTTTTCGACGGAAACCACGGGTGAGCAGCCGGCCAGGGCAAGGGCCGCCGCACCTGCCAAGGCTCCGGACCACGGCAACAGGCGGGCGCGCCCCGCCGGCTGGAGCCGGGCGCGCAGAAGGACGGCAAAACTTGAAGGCATGGCTCCACGCTACCGCGTCAACGCAGCCCGCAATGCCCAGCAGCCCGCCGGACTAAACTTGAGCGGTGCCTGAATCCCCGTACGAGTTCACCGCCGGCAACACCCCGGACGCCCCCCGCAGCGACCAGCCGGAGCTGCTCGCCGCCCTCGCCGCGGACCTGCGCCGGCTCGACTACACGCCCGACGGCGTCGCCCGGTTCCTGGGCCCCGCCGCCTCCGCAGCGCTGGACCGGGACCAGACCATCCCGGCCCTGCTCGCCGCCGACCGCGCCGTGCGGCAGGACGAGGCAAACAGGGCGCTCGCCGCCGTCGTCCGCCTCTGGCTTCTCGCCGAGCCGCAGGTGGCGGAGACGCTCGACGCCGCCCTTCCCGGCATCCGTGCGGAAGGCCTGCTCACGCTGGGGCTGGTTGAACCCCTTCCAGGCTCAGGGCTGCTGGCAGCGAAGGTGGACCTGCGGCCCTACGGCTGGCACGGCACCGCCGGGGACAACGCAGCCGGCGGCGGCACGGAACTCTGGGTGGCCAGCGACCTGGCGGCGCACCAGCAGGAAGGGGTGCTCCGGCACGACCACGTCCTGGGCATCGGCCATGCCTCCACCACGCTGGTGCAGACCACCGCCCGCCGCCGCGCCGAACGCGCCCTGGACCTCGGCACGGGCTGCGGAATCCAGACGTTCCACCTGCTCCAGCACTGCCGGCACGTCACCGCCACGGACATCTCCGAACGCGCCCTGGCCTTCACCCGCTTCAACATCCTCCTCAATGCGCAGGCCCTCTCCGTTGATCCCGCGCGGCTTGCGGACCGGGTCAGCCTGCGCCTGGGCTCACTCCTGGACCCCGTCGAGGGCGAGGAGTTCGGGCTGGTGGTGTCCAATCCGCCGTTCGTGATCACGCCGCGCAGCGCAGGGGAGGACGCCGCAGGGCAGTTCACGTACCGCGACGGCGGCCTGCCGGGCGATGAGATCGTGGCGGCCCTCGTTGCCGGCCTGCCGGACGTCCTGGCACCCGGCGGAACAGCCCAGCTTTTAGGCAACTGGGAGGTCATTAAGGGAACGTCATGGCAGGAACGGCCGCAAAGCTGGGCCAGTCCGGGCGTTGACGCCTGGTTTATCCAGCGCGAGCAGGTGGGGCCGGAACAGTATGCGGAAACATGGCTGCGCGACGCCTCGGAGGGCCGGGACCGGCAGCACTACCGGGAGGCCTACGCCGCCTACCTCGCAGACTTCGAATCCAGGAACGTGGAGGGCATCGGTTTCGGCATGGTCTGGCTGCGCCGTCCGGTTGAACCGGGCCCTGCCCGCATCAGCCGGTTCGAGGAAATCACGTACCCCATTGAGCAGCCCATCGGACCCCACCTGGGGGCCGCCGTCGAACGCATCGACTGGCTGGCCGTGCACGCCCTGGAGGATGCGCACCTGCTGGTGGCGGACGACGTCACGGAGGAGCGCCACCAGCGGCCGGGCGCCGAGCACCCGGGGGTCATCCTGCTGCGCCAGGGCGCCGGCCTGCGCCGTACCAACCTGCTCAGCACCGAGCTGGCCGGCTTCGTTTCAGCGTGCGACGGCGACCTGACCGCCGGCCAGATCGCCGGGGCGCTGGAGGCGCTGCTGGGCGGCGGAATGGCGGGGGAGGAGGGGTTCGACGCCGGCTCGTTCCGGACCGGGCTGATCACCGAAGTGGCTAATCTGGTCCGCGACGGTTTCCTGATCCCGGCCCCGGAACAGGGCGCCTAGGACCTGCAGGGGAACCCCCTACTTTTCCACATGGATGCGCACATTTCTGCAAAATATGGTGAACTAGGCCAGTATGGGCGCATCTGCCCGAGCAACCTTTTTCTGTAGGAGCACCGTGCCAAGCAAGGCCAAAACCGGCAAGAAACTCGTGATTGTGGAGTCTCCGGCCAAGAGCAAGACCATCGCCAAGTACCTGGGCGAGGGCTTCATCGTAGAGGCCTCCATTGGTCACATCCGCGACCTTCCCCAGCCGTCCGAGCTCCCCGCTGAGCTGAAGAAGACCTCGGTGGGCAAGTTCGCCGTCGACATTGAACACGACTTCAAGCCCTACTACGTGGTCTCCCCGGACAAAAAGAAAAAGGTGACTGAGCTCAAGGCCGCGCTCAAGGACGCCGACGAACTTTACCTCGCAACCGATGGGGACCGCGAGGGCGAAGCCATCGCGTGGCACCTGCTCGAAGTGCTCAAGCCCAAGGTCCCGGTCTACCGGATGACCTTCGGTGAAATCACCAAGGAAGCCATCCAGCGCGCCATGGGCAACCTGCGCGATGTGGACACCGCGCTGGTGGATGCGCAGGAGACCCGCCGCGTCCTGGACCGGCTGTACGGATACGAGATTTCCCCGGTGCTGTGGCGCAAGGTGGCCCGCGGCCTGTCCGCCGGCCGCGTGCAGTCCGTGGTGACCCGCATGGTGGTGGACCGCGAACGCGAACGGATGGCCTTCAAAGCCGCCTCGTACTGGGACCTCACGGGCCAGTTCGGCGCAGACGCCGGCTCGTTCAAAGCGAAGCTCGCCGCCGTGGACGGCGCCAAGGTAGCCAGCGGCCGGGACTTCAACGACGACGGCGTCCTCACCTCGAAGAACGTCGCCCACCTCAATGAGGAGCTGGCTGCGTCCCTGGCGGCCGGGCTGCAGGATGCTTCGTTCACCGTTCGGTCCGTCGACACCAAGCCCTACACCCGCCGGCCGGCGGCACCGTTCACCACGTCCACGCTGCAGCAGGAGGCGGGCCGCAAGCTGCGGTTCTCCTCGAAGAGCACCATGCAGGTGGCCCAGCGGCTCTACGAAAACGGCTACATCACCTACATGCGTACGGACTCGTCCGCGCTGAGCGATGAAGCCGTCACCGCTGCCCGCCGCCAGGCCTCGGAGCTGTACGGCCCGGAGTACATCCCGCAGTCCCCGCGTGTGTACACCGGCAAGGCAGCCAACGCCCAGGAAGCCCACGAGGCCATCCGCCCCGCCGGCGACTCGTTCCGCACCCCGGCCCAGGTGGCCAAGCAGCTCTCCGGCGACGAATTCCGGCTCTACGAGCTGATCTGGAAGCGCACCGTCGCCTCCCAGATGGCTGACGCCAAGGGCTCCACGGCCACCATCCGCCTGGGCGCCGTGTCCGCTGACGGGCGGGACGCGGAGTTCTCCGCGTCCGGCACAGTGATTACCTTCCCCGGCTTCCTTGCCGCCTACGAGGAAGGCAAGGACGAGACCCGCGGCGACGACGACTCCGACGAAGCCCGCCGCCTCCCCAATGTGGCCAAGGGCGACGCCCTCAAGGCGTCCGACATCATCGCCGTGGGCCACGAGACCTCGCCGCCGCCGCGCTACACGGAAGCATCGCTGACGGCGGAGCTGGAGAAGAAGGGCATCGGCCGCCCGTCCACTTACGCCTCCACCATCTCCACCATCCAGGACCGCGGCTACGTCCGGAAACAGGGCTCGGCCCTGGTCCCCAGCTGGATCGCCTTCTCCGTCATCAGGTTGCTGGAGCAGCACTTCAGCGACTATGTGGACTATGAGTTCACCGCGGACATGGAAGGCGACCTGGACAAGATCGCCAACGGCCAGGCCGTGGGCGCCTCCTGGCTGCGGCACTTCTACTTCGGCGAGGACTCGGATCCGGGCCTGCTGAGCATCGTGAACAACCTCGGCGAAATCGACGCGCGGGAAATCAACTCCATTCCCATCACGGACCAGATCACGCTCCGGGTGGGCAAGTTCGGCCCGTACCTGGAAAGCTCAGCCGCCACTGTTGACCCGAAGACGGGGGAGATCGTGGAGTCGCCCCGGGCCAACGTGCCGGAGGACCTGGCTCCGGACGAGCTGACCGCTGCCAAGGCCATCGAGCTGATGGAGACCGCTGCCCCCGAGGAACGCGTGCTGGGCACGGACCCGCACACCGGCCACACCGTTGTTGCCAAGAACGGCCGCTACGGCGCCTACGTCACCGAGGTCATCCCGGAGATGACCGAGGAGCAAATCGCTGCGCAGCCGGTGGAGTACTACAAGAACGGCAAGCCCAAGCCGCCCAAGAAGCCCGTCAAGGCCAAACCGCGCACGGGCTCGCTGTTCAAGTCCATGACCGTTGAGTCGGTAACGCTGGACGAGGCCCTGCAGCTCATGAGCCTCCCCCGCGTCCTGGGCGAGGACGCCGAAGGCAACCTCATCACGGTGCAGAACGGCCGGTTCGGTCCATACCTTAAGAAGGGAACCGACTCCCGGTCCATCGGCTCGGAGGAGGAGATCTTCACCATCACGCTGGACCAGGCGCTGGAGATCTACTCCCAGCCGAAGCAGCGCGGAGCCCGGGCTGCCGTCCCGCCGCTGGCGGAGTTCGGCCCGGACCCCGTGTCGGAGAAGAACATCGTGGTGAAGGAAGGCCGGTTCGGCCCCTACATCACGGACGGGATCACCAACATCACCGTCCCGCGGGCCACGTCCCTGGAGGAACTGACGCGCGAGCAGGCCGTGGAGCTCCTGGCCGAGAAGCGCGCCAAGGGCCCGGTAAAGCGCACGGCCACCCGCAAGGCGCCGGCCAAGAAAAAGGCCACCGCGAAGAAGTAGCCGGGCGTTTGCATGCCGCACGGGATCGTGATCGGGTAGAGGGATGACTGAACAGCCTGCGCACACGGATCTCCAGCCCCTGAACGACCTCGAGGAAAAGCTCGCCAAGGGCGGGCAGCCTGACGCCAACCCGGTGGACGTCATCCTGTCCTTCCTGAACAGCGAGGTCTACATCATCAGTTCGGACGGCATCGAGGGCGAGGACTCCCAGGTGGAGCCGCTGGTCCTGGGCAATGCCGACGGCGATCCCGTGCTTGCCGTCTTCTCGCACCCCAGCCGCGTGGACCAGCAGTACCTTGACGCTGCGCCGAACGTGCTGGGCACCCAGGGCGCAGCCATCATCGCTAACATCGGCGAGGAGCTGGGCATGGTTATCAACCCGGGCGCCGCCTACGGGTTCGAGATCAACCCTGAGGGCGTGGCCAACATCAAGCGCGACTTCAAGCGGGCTGACGAGCAATAATGTCACCATGCGGCTAGGCGTCCTCGATATCGGGTCCAATACTGTCCATCTCCTCCTGGTGGACGCCCACCCCGGCGCGCGCCCGGTACCTTTCGCCTCGCATAAGCGGCCGCTGTCCCTGGTCCAGTACCTGGAACCGGACGGCAGCATCAACGACGCCGGCCAGCACGAGCTCACCGAATTCGTGCTGGAAGCCTGGGAGTTTGCCGCCAGGCACAAGGCCGAGGACCTCCTGGCGTTCTGTACGTCGGCCATCCGCGAGGCCACCAACGGCCCTGAAGTCCTGGCGCGCGTAAAACACGAAACCACTGTGACGCTGCAGGAGCTCACCGGCAGCGAAGAAGCGTCGATGACCTTTTTTGCCGTCAGGCGCTGGCACGGCTGGGGCGCCGGGCCCATCCTCAACCTGGACATCGGCGGCGGCTCCTTTGAGATGGCTTTCGGCCAGGACGAACTTCCGGAGGTTGCCACCTCCGTGCCGCTGGGTGCCAGCCGGCTCACCAGGGACTGGCTATCCGAGGATCCGCCGTCAGCCAAGAGCGTCAAGGAACTGCGGCGGTACATCCAGGCCACCCTCAAGCCCGCGGTGCGGGAATTCGACGGGCTGGGCCGTGCCAACGTCGTGGCGGGAACATCCAAGACCTTCCGCTCCCTTGCACGGATCGCCGGCGCGGCCCCGAGCGCGGCCGGCCCGTACGTCAAGCGGGAGCTCCGTGCGACGGACCTTGGAGTGTGGGCGCAGCGCATCTCGGCGATGAAGGCCGAGGACCGGCTGCACCTGCCGGGGGTTTCCGAGGCACGTGCCCATCAGCTGCTGGCCGGAGCACTCGTTGCCGAGGCCGCGCTGGAGCTCTTCAGGTTCAAGAAGCTCCGGATCTGCCCCTGGGCCCTGCGTGAAGGCCTGATCCTGCGCCGGCTGGACCAGCTGGTGTTTTCGGGGCCCCTGGAGCCTGCGCCCCACGTGGCGGCGCCGCAGGCTGTCGAAGCCCCGGCCTAGGGCCCTGCCGGACGGTGCCCGCGGCACACGAGCCGGTTAAAAGCGGAAGCACCGGCGTCCACAACAGGAAAATGGGGGAAAACCTGTTGCCGACCGCCGGTGCCCTGGCAGGGATCCCCATCCCTGCCGCATCACTCGCACCCTCAATGAGGTAATAACTACGTTAGGACCCCAAGTTGTGAGGTACCTGCGCCTTACATGTGAGCCACCTGTGAGTGCATTTCAGCCGGTTCCCTGGTTACCGGGTTGTCCACCCCGTGGTCATCATTTTCGGCGCCGGCCGGGCCTAACTGTAATGATGGAGCCATGAGCAACCGAATCGCCTTCCTGGGCTGTGGATCCATGAACGAAGCAATTCTGAGTGGCCTGCTGGAAGCGGGGACGGATCCCGCGGACGTCGTCGCAACGGTCCGGCGTGCCGGGCGTGCCGCGGAACTGGCCGAGCGGCACCACGGCGTGACCGCGATTGCCGGTGAGGAGGAGCCGGACAACAACAAACAGGCAACCAAGGGCTCCGGCGTTGTCATCCTTGGCGTCAAGCCTGTTGGCATCCTTGACCTTGCGCGGGAGATCAGCCGCTCCCTTTCACCAACCGCCGTGGTGGTCAGCGTGGCTGCCGCGGTGTCCATCGCCCAGCTCGAGGCCGCACTGCCGGCGGGACAGCCGGTAATCCGCGCCATGCCCAATACACCGGCGAAGCTGGGCCGCGGCGTGGTGTCGGTGTCGCCGGGGACCCACTGCACCCCGGAGCAGCTTCAAAAGGTCAAGGACGTCCTGCGGGGTGCGGGAACAGTGGTGGAGGTCCCCGAGGAGCAGGTGGACGCGGTCTCGGCCATCAGCGGCTCCGGACCCGCCTACGCGTTCTACCTGGCGGAAGCAATGGCGGCAGCCGGCCGGGAACTGGGCCTGGATCCGGAACTGTCCGTTCTCCTTGCCAGGGAAACCGTGGCCGGAGCCGGCTTCATGCTGGCCGAGCCCGGGGCGGATCCAACGGCGCTGCGCAAGGCAGTGACCAGCCCGAACGGCACCACTGAACGGGCCATCGCCACCTTTGACGAGCGGGGCCTTCCCGCCATCATTGTGGCCGGTGCCCGCGCGGCCACGGAGCGGGCAGCCGAAATCACCAGGCAGCTCGGCTAGTCCCCACCCGCTCCCTAACCTCGCAAGCTCGGCCAGGGAACCCCGCGGGCGTGGGCCCAGGCACCCGTGCAATTACGGCCGGGCAGCGAACCGTTCCAGCAGGTCCACGTGGCCGGACACGATCAGCATGTCCCGGGAGGACACCTTGGTCTCCGGGCGGGCATAGGTGAAGTCCTCGCCGGGCGACTTCACGCCCACGATCGTCACGCCGTACTTGGAACGGACCTTTGACTCGTCCAGGGTGAACCCCACCGTTTCGCGCGGCGGGTACATTTTCACGATCGCGAAGTCGTCGTCGAACTCGATGAAGTCGAGCATCCGGCCGGACACCAGGTGGGCTGCGCGGACGCCGGCGTCGGCCTCCGGATAAATCACATGGTTGGCGCCGATCCGGGTGAGGATCTTGCCGTGGGACGGCGTAATCGCCTTCACCCACAGGTGCTCGATGCCAAGGTCCACCAGGTTGACCGTGATCAGCACGGAGGACTCGATGGACGTGCCCACGCCCACGACGGCGGAACTGAACTCCTGCGCGCCGAGCTGGCGGAGCGCATCGATGTTGGTGGCGTCGGCCTCCACCACGTGGGTCAGCAGCGGTGCCCACTTCTGCACCAGGGACCGGTCCCGTTCAATAGCCAGGACTTCCCGGCCCTGCTTGACCAGCTGTTCTGCCGTGGATGAACCGAAGCGGCCCAGCCCGATCACCAGCACTGGAGCGTTGTGGGCGGGGCGCCGGGGGGCGTCTGGGGAACTAGCCAATGATCGGCCTCTCTTCGGGATAGTGGTACAACTGGCTGCGCTGGCGGAGGGCCAGGGCGGCCGCCAGGGTCACGGTGCCGACGCGGCCGGCGAACATCAGGGCGGCAAGGACGTAAACGCCCGCCGGCGGCACCTCTGCGCTGAGGTTGGTGCTGAGACCCACGGTGGCGAAAGCCGAAATGGTCTCGAACAGCACCCGGTCCAGGGACGCCCCGCTGATGTGCAGCAGGAGGAAGGCGGACACGGACACCAGGGTGGCGCCCGCGACGATCACGGAGATGGCAACGCGCATGGTGCCCTGCGGGATGGTCCTGCCGTAGACCTGCACATCGGTGTCGCCCCTGGCCTCCGCCACGATCGCCAGGAACATCACGGCGATGGTGGTGACCTTGATGCCGCCGGCCGTGGATGCCGAGCCGCCGCCGGCGAACATGAGCGCGTCGGTCAAGAGCATGGTGGTGGACTCCATCTGGTTCTGGTCCACCAGGTTGAAGCCGCCGGACCGCATCATCACGGAGGCGAACAGGGCATGCGTCACCTTGTCATCGAAATCCATGGTCCCGATGGTCCGCAGGTTGTCCCACTCCATCAAAGCCCACAGGAAAGTGCCGGCAAACAGGAGGATGAAGGACACCTGGATGGTGAGCTTGGTGTGCAGGTTCCACTTCTTCCAGTTCAGCCCGTTCTGCTGGAGGACCATCACCACGGGAAACCCGAGGCTTCCCAGGAAGACGCCGAGCATCAGCGGGACCAGGATCCAAAGGTCCGTTTCGTAAGGCACGATCCCATCCGAATGCGGGGTAAAACCGGCATTGTTGAAGGACGAGATGGAGTAGAAGATCCCGTGCCACACGGACTGCCAGAACGGCTCTCCCAGGGTCAGGAACCGCGGGACAAGGGCAAGCGCCAGCATTCCTTCGATCACCACTGATGTTGTGATGACGATCCGCAGCAGGGTGCCCACCTCGCCCAGGCGGCCTGCGTTGTTCATGGATTCCGCGGCGATGATTTTCCCCCGCACGCCCAGCCGCTTGCTGACCATCAGGGCAAGCAAGGAGGCCAGGGTCAGCGTGCCCAGGCCTCCAATGAAGACGCCCACCAGGATCACCAGCTGGCCGAAGAAGGACCAGTGGACCGCCGTCGACACCACGGTCAGGCCGGTTACGCACACGGCCGAAACGGCCGTGAACAGCGCCTGGTGGACCGGGGTGGGCGTGCCGGCGGCGGACGACACCGGCAGCGAGAGGAGGAGTGTGAAGACCAGGCAGACGGCGGCGAACACCGTCAGGGCAAGCCGGGCCGGGGAGGTGTTTGCGATGTCGTCAATGAAGTCGCGCAGCCGCGTAAGGATCCAGAGGCCTTCCCGCTCCTGCGCTGCGGGATGCCAGCTGGCCGGGTTCCGGGGCCTCGACTGGCTTTGCGTCATGTGTGGCTTTTCCTCGGTAGAAACTGCTTCCCTCAGTAGTAAACCACTAATGCGGCGTTATGGCCGGGCAGGAGGGGCCGCCCGCTCAGGTAGCCTGTGATTGATGACATACCTCCCGGGTCTCAGCCAGCCCGCGCCCCCAACGGTGGTGGCGTGGAGTTCTGACATGACTGCCTACAATTTCGGTCCGGGCCATCCGATGGCGCCGGAGCGGATGGACCTGACAGCCCGCCTCGCCGGCAGCCTGGGTTTGTTCGGCCTGGACCACGTCGTGGTGGAAGCGCCCGAAGTGGCGGACGACGCCGCGCTGGAGTCGGTGCATTCCGCAGACTTTGTTGCGGCGGTCCGCAGGGTCAGCGCCAACCCAGCGGAGCCCGATGAGGCCCGCGGGCTGGGCACGGAAGACGATCCCGCCTTCGCCGGCATGCATGAGGCGGCAGCCCGGCTGGCCGGCGGTTCGCTGCTGTCCGCTTCCCGGATCCTGGACGGCTCCGCGCTGCACGCGGTTAACTTCGGCGGCGGCATGCACCATGCCGCCCGCGAACGGGCCAGCGGGTTCTGCATCTATAACGACGCTGCACTCGCCGTGCAGAAGCTGCTCGACGGCGGCATCAGCAAGGTGGCATATATCGACGTCGACGCCCACCACGGGGACGGGACGGAGAGCATCTTCTGGAATGATCCCCGTGTGCTCACCATTTCGCTGCACGAGAGCGGCCTTACGCTCTTCCCCGGAACCGGATTCGCCAATGAGATCGGCGGTCCGCAGGCCGAGGGGACGGCGGTGAATGTCGCCCTGCCGTCAGGGACGGGGGATGCCGGCTGGCTTCGCGCCTTCCACGCGGTGGTGCCGCAGCTGGTGGCCGCTTTCCAGCCGGAGGTGATCGTCAGCCAGCACGGGTGCGACTCCCACCGCACGGACCCGCTGACACACCTCAACCTCAGCGTTGACGGGCAGCGGGAGGCCGCCTCCGCCGTCGGCAGTCTCGCCGCCCGGCACTGCGACAACCGCTGGATCGCCACCGGGGGCGGCGGGTACAACGTTACGGACGTGGTCCCGCGGTCCTGGAGCCACCTGATTGCCATCGCGTCAGGGCGGCCCGTGCCGCTGCGCACTCCCGTCCCGGAGGACTGGCGCGCCTATGTCCTGGCAAAGTTCGGCAGGGACGCCCCCCTCCTGATGGGCGACGACGTGGAACTGTGGTGGCGGTCCTGGGAAGTGGGCTTCGACCCCAACGATGCCGTGGACAGGACGGTCATGGCCACGAGGAAGGCAGTCTTCCCGCTCCACGGGCTGGACCCCTGGTTCGACTGACCGCGGGTTCGACCGGTGCCGGTTCAACTTCCTTGCGCTGATTGCCTGGTCAGCTGCTCGGCTTTTCCGTCTGGAACACCACCCCGGCAGCGCCGATGAGCCAGCCCAGCAGGGACAAAGCGAAAGCGCCGATCAGGTCCGTTGATGCCGTCCCTTTGGCCAGCCAGAGCAACAGGACGGCCAGGCCCACGGCGAGGTAGACCAGGATCGCTGCAATGATCCGCCCGGACAACCTGGCTGTGATCTCGGCAGGATTGAAGGCCGCGGGCCTGCCCGGCTCCCGCTGAAGCTCGTCCCGACGGACCTCGGCGATGGTAAATCCCAAGGCCGACGCCGTCAGCGAACTCAACGACGTGGCGAGGACTCCGGCCGCCGTGACCAGGGCCCCGTTGAGCGGCGGCGCCACCGTGCGTCCGTCCGGCACCCAGAATCCGACGCGCAGCAGCACCGCGCCCCAGACCGCCACGAAAAGGCCCAGGAACACGAGCGCGATGATATTGAACAGTTGCTGGCGAAGGAACTCCATCACCACCCACCCCTCAAACCGTGGTGGCCGCCGCGCGGGAATCCGGGCAGCAGTGACACCGTTCTAGCACTGCCGGGAAACCGGGGCAATGGTGACGGGTACCGGCCGAAATAGTTGATGCCTTTGGGCGTATATGTCGCTAGGGTGGGAGGCATGGTGACAGACGACGTATTTGCCGTCATAGCGGAATCGACCCGGCGGGACATCCTCGTCTCCCTCCGTTCCGGAGACAAGGCCGTGGGCGAACTGGTGGAGGAACTGGCGGCAAGCCAGCCCACCATTTCCAAGCACCTCAAAGTCCTCCGCGAAGCCCAGCTGGTGAGCATGAGGGCCCAGGGGCAGAAGCGCTACTACGCACTGAACCGTAAGCCGCTGGAGGGGATTGCCAGCTGGCTGGAAACGCTCGACGTCGGTTCGGCGGCACCGGCGCCGGCTGCGGCAGCCGGCGCGGCCCCGGCCGCAGCCACTGACGCCAAGCGGGCCGAACCTGCGCCCGCGCAAGCCAGGAAGGCGGCTGCCGCACACAAGGAGGCCGCGACCGCCGGCGCAGTAGCGGCCGAGGCTGTGTCCGCCGGAGTCTTGGCGAGGGACGGTGCGGACCTGAGTCCCGCCGTCGTGATTCCCGGCGGAACCACCGCGCCACTGAGTGATGACAGCGTGCCCCAGCAGATCGGCAGGACCGTGGGGCGCGCCGCCACCAAGGCCGCGGATCTCCTGGCCAACCTCCCCAACCTGCCGAAGTTCGGTCGGAAGAAGTAGCTCTTAATCCAACTGACTCGCAGTTGACGCACTCAAATCCGGATTTCGGTGCGTTAACTGCGAGCCAGTTGGGCGGGGCTTAGTTGTTGAGCAGGCGCACGTGGTCCGGGGTCAGCTCGGAGATCTTGCTGGCGCCCAGCAGCGCCATGGTGCGGGCCATGTCCTTCTCGAGGATCTGCAGGGTGCGGTCAACGCCCGCCCGGCCGCCGGCCATCAGGCCGTACAGGTAAGCGCGGCCGATCAGCGTGAAGTCGGCGCCCAGGGCGAGGGCTGCCACGATGTCCGCGCCGCTCATGATGCCGGTGTCCAGCATGATCGCCGCATCCGTGTTGTCCTTGGTGAAGGCTTCCTTGACCTCGGGGAGCAAATGGAACGGGATGGGGGCCCGGTCCAGCTGGCGGCCGCCGTGGTTGGACAGGATGACGCCGTCCGCTCCATGGTCAACAACCCGGCGGGCATCCTCCACGGTCTGGATGCCCTTGACCACCAGGTTTCCCTTCCAGGTTTCGCGCAGCCAGTCCAGGTCCTCGAACGTCAGGGTGGGGTCGAACATGGAGTTGATCAGGTCCGCCACGGTGCCGGTGTAGCGGGACAGGGAAGCGAAGGTCAGCGGTTCATGCGTGAGGAAGTTGAACCACCAGGCGGGCCGGTAGGACGCATCCAGGACAGTCTTGATGGTCAGCGCCGGCGGGATGGTCATGCCGTTGCGGACGTCGCGGAGGCGGGCGCCGGCGACGGCGGTGTCCACGGTGACCATCAGGGTGTCGTTACCCGCCTTGGCGGCGCGCTCGATCAGTTCCAGCGAGCGGTCGCGGTCCGTCCACAAGTACAGCTGGAACCAGTTGCGGCCGTTCGGTGCGGCGGCGGCAACATCCTCGATGGACGCGGTGCCCATGGTGGACAGCGTGTAGGGGATGCCGGCGGCCTCGGCTGCCTGCGAACCGGCGTACTCGCCCTCGGACTGCATCATCCGCGTGAAGCCGGTGGGCGCGATCCCCACCGGAAGGCGGGACGGCTTGCCCAGGATGTCGGTGCTGAGGTCGATCGCGGAGACGTTCCGCAGGATGCCGGGCCGGAATTCGATGTCCAGGAAGGCCTGGCGTGCACGCCGAAGAGTGATTTCCGCTTCGGCGGCGCCGTCCGTGTAGTCAAAAGGCGCCTGCGGGGTGCGGCGCTTTGCGATGTCCCGCAGCTCCCAGACTGTGCTGGCCCGCTTGAGCCGGGCTTCCTTGCTGAACTCCGGCTTCTTGAACTGCATCAGCGGAGCCAGGTCCGAGTACTTCGGGATGCGGCGCTTCAGCGCCGCCGGCACGGCAGCGGCGGCCGGGGGAGCGGCCGGTGCCTGGGTAGTGGACGGGGCGGGCGGCGTTGTGGCCGGAATATCCGTCGCGTCCGGTGCGGGAGTTGCTTCCGGATTGTTGGGCTGGATGGTGTGGGTCATGGCGTCCTCCATTGGCCGGCAGGTCCGCATCCGGGACCTCCTGTGGTCTAACCACACTGTAGGCCATGTGGTCCAACCACATCAAGTACCATTGCCCTATGCGGACGCACCAGCTTGTTTTGTCGTGGATCGAAAATGAGCTTTCGGAGGGCAGGCTGACCGTGGGCGGCCGCCTTCCGGCCGAGCGCACGCTTGCGGAACAGCTGAAGGTCTCGCGAACGTCCGTGCGCGAGGCCATCAGGATCCTTGAGGCGATGGGCGTGGTCCGGGCCGGGGTCGGCTCGGGTCCGGAGGCCGGCACGGTGGTCATTTCGGATCCCACGGCGGCCCTCGGCTCTGCCCTGCGGCTGCACGTTGCAACCCAGCACCTTCCGGTGGCGGACATCGTGGAAACCCGGGTGCTCCTCGAGTCCTGGGCCGCGTCGAAAGCCAGGCCGGACGCGCCGGAGCTGGAGACAGCCGCCGCCTTGCTGGACCAGATGGCCGCGGAAGGGCTTGCCGTCGACGAGTTCCTGGCGCTGGACGTCCGGTTCCACCTTGCCCTGGCCGACGCCGCCGGCAATGCCGTCGTGAGCGCCATGATGGGATCGTTGCGCGAATCCATCCAGAGCTATGCCGCGCAGATCACCTCCAGCCTCCCCGACTGGGAGGACACGGCATCGCGGCTGAAGTCGGAGCACGGCGGCATCCTCGCCGCCATCAGGAATGACGACGGCGAACGGGCGGCAAGGCTCGTTGCCGCCCACATCCAGGGCTACTACAAGGAAGCAGGACTGGATCCGGCGGAGGCCCGGCCAGCCCCGTGAGCGGATGTCAGCCGTGCACCGCGGTGCGGGCGGCCTTGGCCGGGCCCGTGCTGGCCCGCACTTCGAGCCTCGGCTGGTAGCGGCTGCCGGGAGTCTGGCTCGCTTCATTCCGGATGAGGGCCCGCAGCTGGTGCCATGCCTCCGCCCCCAGCTCGGTGATGGGCACCGCTGCCGTGGTGAGCGTCGGCGTCGTGTATTTGGCGAAGGGGATGTCATCAAACCCGGTGACGGAGATGTCGCCGGGAACGTCAAGGCCGCGCTCGTGCAGCCCGCTCATCAGGCCCATGGCCACGAGGTCGTTGAAGGCCAGGATCCCGGTGGCACCGCTCTCCAGCACCGCGTCTACTGACCCATGGCCGGTGTCGAAATCGGAGCCGCCTTCAAGCATGGTGACCTCAACATGCGGATGGGCGGCCTTGAACGCCTCCAGGCCCTGGAGCCGGAGGTTGTTGGACGCGCTGCGGGGAGGCCCTGCCAGGAAGGCGAGGCGGGTATGCCCGAGCTCTACCAAATGTTCGGCGATGTCCTGCACGCCCTGGCCGTAGTCCACCACCAGGCTGGGAACATCGGCGGCTGCCGTGGTGCGGTTGATCAGCACCAGCGGGCGCAGTGACGGGGCCAGCTCTTCCAGCTCGGCGTCGCTCATGCGCGGAGCGCACAGGACCAGGCCATCGCAGCGCCGCCGCGCCTCACCCGCAAGGATGGACTCCTCGCTGGAGACTTCAAAGGAGTCGGCGATGAGGACGCGGTAGCCGTCCTGGGCGGCCGCCCGGCTGAGGCCGCGGAGGATGGCCTGGAAAGTGGGGTTGGCCAGGTCCGGCACCACGATGCCGATGGTGTCGGTCTTGCCGAGGGCCAGGCTTCGTCCCACCGGGTTGGGCTGGTACTTCAGGTCAGCCGCAGCTGCCTTCACGCGGGCGGCGATCTCAGGGTCAACAGTGAAGTTGCCGTTCATGACGCGCGAAACCGTGGCGTGCGAGACGCCCGCCTTGAGGGCAACATCCGCGATGCCGATCCGGCCGGAAGCCGATTTCCTGACCATAAGTGGCCCCTTCCTCAGCGCCGGAGCCGGCAGGCCCGGGCGCAGTCCGCTGGCGGGGGTACCCGGCCAACTCCTTGTCGACGTACTAGTCAGAGCATGTCGTACGTGAAAGCATATAACGGGACGGGAAAGCGATTTCTCTTCTTTTCCCGAATTTTCCCGCACGGTTTTCCCGGCTTTTCCCGTGCGGCCGCCGCGCCGGGGTAGAAAACGCTTTCTCACAACGCTGCCAATGGTTGACGGATGGGCGGTCCGGTTGATAGAACTCATATAACGAATCCGGAAAGCGTTTTCTCACGCCTCGTCAGCATAGAACCGGATCAACCCCGAACAACGGCCCGGCGGGCCGGATTTAAGCCTTCGAAAGGGACCCTCATGGTCAACACAGCCGAGTCGACTTCTGCTTCAGAGGCCCGGTCCGAGTCCGCGGACGGCCTTCACGCCGTTCCCGGCGCCCAAGCTGCTGCCGCCCGCCGGGGCGGAAAGACCCGCATCGCCCTGATCGGGACCGGCGGGCGCTCCGAGATGTACATCCGCGCGATCTTCGGCAAGCACGCAGATACCGCCGAACTGGTGGCGTTCTCGGATGTAAACCCCGGCCGGGTGGAGTTCTACCAGCAGCTCATCCAGGAACTCGGCGCCCCGGGACCCGTTGCGTCCTTTGATCCGGCGGACCTCACAGCCTTCATCCAGGCCAACAACATCGACCGGGTCATCGTGACCACGCCGGACTACACCCACGCCGATTACATCGTGGAGGGCCTGCGCGCCGGGGCGGACGTCGTCGTCGAAAAACCCCTCACCATCGACGCCGAGGGCTGCCGCCGCATCACCCAGGCCGTGCACGAGACCGGCCGCAACGTTGTGGTCACCTTCAACTACCGCTATTCGCCGCGCAACACCGCACTGAAGGGGATCATCCAGAGCGGCGTGATCGGCAAGGTCACGTCCGTCGACTTCAGCTGGGTGCTGGACACCGTCCACGGCGCGGACTACTTCCGCCGCTGGCACCGCGAAAAGAAGAACTCCGGCGGCCTGCTCATCCACAAGGCGTCCCACCACTTCGACCTGGTGAACTGGTGGATCGACGACGTCCCCGAGCGCGTGTTCGCCTCCGGCGGGCTGAAGTTCTACGGTGACACGAACGCCGCCGAGCGCGGCCTGGGCCCCCGTCCGGAGCGCGGCACGCCCGACGCCGATGCTTCCGCCGCCGGAACAAGCACCAGCGCGAAGGACCCCTTCGCGCTGGACCTGCGGGAGGACGAGCGGCTCAAGGCGCTGTTCCTGGACAACGAGCACTACGACGGCTACCGCCGCGACCAGGACGTCTTCACCGGCGGCATCACCATCGAGGACAACCTCGCACTCGTGGTGGAGTACCAGGGCGGGCCCCGCCTGAGCTACTCGCTGAACGCCCACAGCCCCTGGGAGGGCTATCGCGTCGCAGTCAACGGCACCGAGGGCCGCGCCGAGCTGGAAGTCGTGGAACGCGCCGCCGTGCTGCACAGCACGGACAAGAAGACTGTGGTGGACCCCAGCGCCACCCCGGTGGAGGAAGAGGACGCCATCCGCCGCAACGGCGAACGCCTGGTGGTCCAGCGCCACTGGGAAGCCGCCTACGAGGTGCCGATCGTCAACGGCGAAGGCGGACACGGCGGCGGCGACGAGCTCCTGCTCTCGGACCTCTTCAACGGTCCGGGCGAGGACCCGCTGGGCCGCCCCTCCGGTTACCTGGACGGGCTGAGGTCGGTGTCCGTGGGCATCGCCGGCAACCGCTCCCTCGAGACCTCCCTGCCCGTACGCATCGCGGACCTGGACCTCGGCATCGACCTCCGCCGCGGCAAGTGACCGGCCCGAGAACCTGAAGGAACAACCATGAGCAGGATCTTTGTCACCGGCGGCTCCGGCCGGCTGGGACGCAGCGTGGTGGCGGGGCTGGCCGGCAAAGGCCACCAGGTCATCTCCGTGGACCGCGACGCCGTCCCGGCGGACCAGCTTCCCGCCGGGGTGGTGCAGGAAACCGCCGACCTCCTGGCGCCGGGCGAGGCGCCGCGCCTCCTCCGGGAAACCACGCCCGACGCCGTCATCCACCTCGCTGCGATCGCGGTGCCTTTCAGCGCGCCCGAGGACGTCATCTTCGCTACGAACACACGCCTCGCCTTCGCCGTGGTCAGCGCCGCGACGGAAGTGGGCGTGCCGAAGATCGTCACCGCCAGCAGCCCCACCGTGCTGGGCTACGGCGCACCTGCGGGCTGGCTGCCGCCGTCGTTCCCGCTGGATGAGCGGACCCCGCCGAAGCCGTGGAACGCGTACGCGCTCTCCAAGCTCATCGCGGAGCAGACCGTCCAGGCCTTCGCGGCAGCCCAGGGCGAAAAGATCCGCTACGCGGCGTTCCGCCCCTGCTACGTGATCTCCCCGGAGGAGTGGGAAGGCGCGCCCACCCAGCAGGGCCACACCCTTGTGGAACGGCTGGCCGACCCCGCCCTCTCCGCACCCGCCCTGTTCAACTACGTGGACGCCCGGGACGTGGCGGACTTCCTCGACCTGCTGCTGGAAAGGATGCCGTTCATCCCCAACGGGGAAACCTTCTTCGTCGGAGCCGCTGACGCCCTCGCCACCGCGCCCCTGGCCGAACTGATGCCAAAATTCCTGCCCGGAAGCGAAGTCCTCAGCGCAGGGCTCACCGGCACCAGCCCGGCCTTCTCCATCGCCAAAGCACAGGAACTCCTGGGCTGGCACCCCGCGCGCAGTTGGCGCACGGAACTCAAGTCCCGTTCCACCCTCAACGACGAGAACTCCGCGCTGGTCAGCACCGGCGGCGGAGCCAAGGAGACACCATGAAATTCGACGGCGTACTGTTCTTCCCCGTCACCCCGTTCACAGCCGTTGGTGCCGTCGACGTGGAACTGCTCAAAGAACACATCAGCTCGCGGCTTCCGTTCGGGCCGGGCGGCGTCTTCCCCGCCTGCGGCACCGGCGAATTCCACGCCCTCAGCATCGACGAAGTCCGCATCGTAGTCGCTGCCGCCGTCGAGGTTGTTGCCGGAAAGGTGCCGGTAGTAGCAGGAGCCGGCGGACCCCTGGGCCATGCCCTCGCCGCCGCCCGCGCTGCCGAAGAAGCAGGCGCGGACGCGCTCCTGGTGCTGCCGCCGTACCTGGTCACCGGCCCCACGGACGGTCTGGTTGCCTATGTCGAGGCCGTGGCCAACGCCAGCAGCTTGCCGGTCATCGTGTACCACCGCGGCAACGCCAGGTTCACGGCCGCATCCATGACCAGGCTGGCCGCCAACCCCAAGGTCATCGGCTTCAAGGACGGGCTCGGCGACGTTGGCCTGGCCCAGGAAATTGTGTCCGCGGTCCGCGCCACGGGACGCCGGGACTTTGCGTTCTTCAACGGGCTGCTGACCGCCGAACTGACCCAGGGCGCCTACCGCGGACTGGGGATCCCGCTGTACTCGTCCGCCGCGTTCGCCATGGCGCCGGAAATCGCCACGGCCTACTACCACGCCTACGAAGCGGGCGACGAGGACCGCCGGAACGCCCTGCTGGAAGGCTTCTACGCGCCGCTGGTTCGGCTCCGTGACCAGACTCCGGGCTTCGGCGTTTCGCTGATCAAGGCAGGCCTGCGCCTGGGCGGCCTGCCGGTGGGCCCCGTGCGCCCGCCGCTGGTCGACCCCACCGAGGAGCAGTTGGTCCAGCTGAAGGCCATCCTCGCCAGGGGCTACGAGTTGGCCGGCCGCTGATGGGCGCCCCGGCCGCCGAAGCGGTGCGCACCGCACCGCGCATCACGGGCCTCACCACCCGCCTCATCACGGTTCCGCTGCGCCGCAGCTGGGGCGTGGAGGCACCTGAAAACCACGTGATCGTCACGGAGATCCATACGGACGACGGCGGCGCGGGGCACGGTTTCTCCTGGACGCCCACCATCGGCCCCCAGGCGGTTAAGGCACTGCTGGACCATGACATTGCGCCTTTCGTCGCAGGGTTGCCGGCCAACCCCGAGGTGGTTTGGGACGCGCTGTGGAAAAGGCTGCATGAGGCCGGCGGCGGGGGACTGACCACCATCGCGATGGCCGGGGTGGACCTTGCCCTCTGGGACCTGCAGGCCTCCCGCGCCGGAACCTCCGTCACCGGATACCTCGGCCAGCGGCAGGAGTCTGCCGAGGTCTACGGCTCCGGGGTGAACCTGCACTACACCCTTGACGAGCTGGTGGCGCAGGCCGAACGCTGGGTCGCGGCCGGGCACCAGGCAGTGAAGATCAAGGTGGGCAAACCCGACCTGCGCGAGGACCGCGAACGTGTTGCCGCGGTCCGCTCCGTGCTGGGGCCGGACCGGAAGCTCATGATCGACGCCAACCAGCGGTGGGACCTGCCCGCCACCTTCCGCGCCCTCGACGTCCTGTCCGAATTCGGGCTGGAGTGGCTCGAGGAACCCATCCGCGCGGACGATCTCTGGGCGTACCGGCGGCTCCGCAAGCATTCACCGGTGCCGATTGCCCTTGGCGAAAACCTGCACACCGTCTACCGGTTCCGCGATTTCATTGAGGCGGAAGCGGTGGACATCATCCAGCCCAACATCGTCCGGGTGGGCGGCATTACCCCGTTCCGGCGGATCGTTGAGCTGGCACGGACCAACAGCATCAGGGTCATGCCGCACCTGCTGCCCGAACTGTCCGGGCAGCTGGCCCTGACCCTGGCGGAGCCCACCATGGTGGAGGACGTCGAAGAGGCATCCTTCGAACAGTTGGGGATCCTGGCCGGCCCGTCGCCGGTCCGGTTCAGCAACAGCCGGGTGACGCTCACGGACCAGCCGGGGCTCGGCTTCCGGTTCACTGACAACCCGCAGACCTAATCACGACGAACAGGATCCCAGTGACTACTGCAACCCTTTCCCTTACCGGGCTCACGGCTGCGGCCACGAAGGCAGCGAAAGCTTCCGCGGCTGCCTCGGATGCCCGGCGCGCGGCCTGGCTCAACGCTGTGGCCGATGCTTTGGACGCCAACGCCGCCGAGCTCGTCGAGATCGCGGATTCCGAGACCAGCCTGGGCGCCGCCCGCCTCACCGGCGAAGTGGCCCGCACCACCGGCCAGCTGCGCCTGTTCGCCCGGGTGATCACCGAGGGCACTTACCTTGAGGCCATCATCGACCACGCGGATCCGGACTCCACCCCGCCCAAGCCGGACCTGCGGCGCATCCTGCGGCCCATCGGACCGGTTGCGGTCTTCTCCGCCTCCAACTTCCCGTTCGCCTTCTCGGTTGCCGGCGGAGACACTGCCTCGGCCCTGGCCGTGGGCTGCTCCGTGATCGTCAAGGCGCACTCGGGCCACCTCCGGCTGTCGGAACGGACGGCGGAGATTGTGGCAGAGGCGCTGCGCGGCGCGGGCGCTCCGGACGGCCTGTTCGCCCTGGTGAGCGGCCGCGAAGTGGGAACAGCGCTGGTCCAGGACCCCGCCATCAAGGCCGTGGGCTTCACCGGGTCCATCCCCGGCGGCCGCGCCCTCTTCGACCTGGCCACGTCCCGCCCCGATCCCATCCCGTTCTACGGCGAACTGGGCAGCCTCAACCCGGTAGTGGTCACGGAGGCAGCCCTGGCGCAACGCCCGGACCAGCTCGCCGCCGGGCTTGCAGGGTCCTTCACCCTGGGCGCCGGACAGTTCTGCACCAAGCCCGGCCTGGTGTTCATCCCGGCTGGAACAGACTTTGCCGGGAAAGTGGCGGCAGCCAGCAAGGACAAGCCTGCCCTTGGCATGCTCACCAGCCGGATCGCGGAGGCCTACCCGGACGGCCTGCGCAGCTTCGCGTCCGTGGAGGGCGTGAAGGTGGTCAGCGGCACCGTGGACCAGGACGCAGTGTCCGACGGCGCCGCACCCGTGGTCTTTTCCACCTCGGCGGCAAAGGTCCTGGAGCGCCCCGGGGAGCTGCTGGAAGAGTGCTTCGGCCCCACCACCATGCTGATCGAGTACTCGGGCCAGGAGGAGCTGTCCGCGGTCCTGGCCAAGGTGCCGGGCAGCCTCACCGCCACCGTGCACGCCCAGCCGGGCGAGGACGTGTCCGGCCTAGTCGGCCAGCTGTCCGAGCTGGCCGGCCGCGTCCTCTTCGACGGCTGGCCCACCGGTGTGGCCGTCAACTGGGCCCAGCAGCACGGCGGCCCCTACCCGGCCACCACCTCGCTGTTCACCTCGGTGGGCGCGACGGCGGTCCGCCGCTTCCAGCGTCCGGTTGCCTACCAGGATGCGCCCGAAACGGTGCTGCACCCGGCCCTGCACGAAAGCAACCCGCTGGGCATCCCGCGCCGGGTCGACGGGGAACTCGTACTTCCCTGACAACGCTCTCTCACTTGATGTCGGTTTAACCGAACCGCTCTCTCACCTAATGTCGGTTTCACCGAAACGCTCTATCAGTTGGTGCCGGGACTACGGCGTCAACTGATAGAGCGTTTCGGTTTTTTCCGCAGGAACTGAGCGAGCGTTGTGGCTAGAGCTGGAGGGTGGCCGGCCGCTCCAGTCCGTTGACCGCCGTCGAGGGCCAGCGGGGGTCGACGGTGAGGACCCGCAGGCCCGTTGCGGTGAGCTGGACCGTGTCCTCGATCTTGACGCCGGGCCCGGACGGGTTCCAGGTGAAGGCCTGGTCCAGGACCACTGTGTCCGTCGCGGCGGCCGTAACCCGGGGGTCACGGCCCGCGTAGCCGGCGGGACCGCCCTGGTGGTGCTGCTCCCATTGGTCCGCGCCGAAGCCGTGCCGGGCGTAGGAGGCCTGGATCTCGGTGAAGATCCGGTCCAGCCGTGCTCCGGGGACCGTGGCGTCGAAGATGTCTGCTTCCACTGCGGCGATGCGTGCCTCGGCGTCGCGCTCTTCCGCCGTGCCGGCGTCGAACCTTACCCAGCGGGTGATGTTGGCAACCAGGCCGTCCCGACGGGCGCACACGACGGCCATCGCGCGGCGGCCCAGGGGCGAGTGCGTGGCCAGCGGGTGCCGGAACCCGCTGCGGCTGCTGCCGTTGCACAGCAGGACCAGGGGCTCCGCGCCGGCGGCGACAACCCGGCCGGCCAAGGCGGACACCAGCTCGAACTCCGTGGTCTCCGGCCGGGCCGTGGAGAGGACGTCCGTCATGATCACGGCAACCTCGGCGCTGAGCCGGGCATAGCGGGTGCTCTCGGCCGGGAGCAGCTGCTGGCGTGCGGCGCGCAGCTCCGACGCCACGTCGGCTTCGGCCAGCGGCGCTGTGCCACGCCCGGCTGTGCCGCCTTGGGCGGCAGTTCCACCCGGGCCAGTTCCAGCCGAGGCAGTACGTCCGACGGCGGCAGCGGCCTCGTGCAGGTTGCCGTACCAGGGCACAGAGTGCAGGGCGACGCCGGCCGGCAGCTCCTCGGCGGCGATCCGGCCGGCCTCATTGTTGAAGGTGACGAGGTGGTCGCCCTCGCGGTCCACGAGAAGGGCGGCGATCGGATCGCCGGCCAGGCTGATGTGCACCCGGCTGCCGTCCAGGTACCACGTCAGCGCGGTGTTGGTGGTCAGGAGCAGGGATTCCCGCCCTGTGGCGTCAAGGATGTCCAGCACGCGCCGGCGTTTGATGGCGCGGTCCGCCGCGGAGGCCGGGGCCGTCCTGCCCGAATGCAGCGTTTTGTCGGCTGTGGTCTGGCTCATGAACGGTTCCCCTGCTGGTTGATGAGTGCTTCGATGTCGGTGGTGCCCAGGATCCCGTCGGCTACGAAAACGGTGATGCTGCGTTGGACCGGACGGCCTGGTTCGGCGATGACCGGGGTGTCCCAGGCGAGGGATTGGCCGACGCCCGGGTAGCCGTCCACGCGGACGAACCAGGGGTCGGTGGAGCCCTCAGCGGCGACGAAGACGAGCGTGGCGCTGCCGGCGGGTGCCCCGGCGCCTGATGCCCCGCCGACTGGCGCGCCGCCGTCGAACTTTGCAGCCCAGGCGAGCCAGGGCGTCACCGAACCGTGCACCCTGGACTCGCCGGAACCGGCGGACGTCCATACGGTGGCGGCCTCGCACGCGGGCAGCCGCCAGAAGAACCCGCCGTACCCGCCTTCAAGGCGGCCGTTGGAGCCGGGGCTCCCGAGGCTGACGGGCTGGCCGCCCGCGGGGGAGAGGGCGAAGTCCAGGGACATTCGCCAGATGGACGGGCTGACGCCGGCCCAGGTCCAGGTGCGCTCCTCGACGAGCACCGGCGCGCCGTCGGGACCGTTCCAGCCCAGGAGTTCCTGTAGCTTCCCGTCCCGTCCGCCCGTCCGGGCAGCTGTTTCTTCGACGAGGGTGTCCCGGACCGTGATGCTGCCGTGGTCCGGGCGCCAGACGTACTGGCCGGCTTCACGGGTATAGGTACGGCCGCCCCAGAAGTTGATGCCGTCCACGTCCTGCAGCGCCACCCCGACGCCGAGATGCCACACGTGGTCCAGCGGCTGGTGGTCCGTCACCACCGTGCCCGCCAGGGTCCGGACGGGATGCAGGTAGGGGCGGGGCGAGGACACTGCCCGGATCCGGCTGCCGTCCTGGTACCCGGCAACGGGCTTGCGGTCCACAGTGAGCGTGCGGGCCGGCGGCAGGTCCCGGGCCCAGCGAACACCCAGCTCGGCGAAGGTGCCCTGGGCCTTGAGGGCCCTTTCGATGACGGCTGCGATGCCGTCAACCACGGGGTGGGCGTCGTCGCCTTCGCCCTCCCAGGTGACATGTTCCGGCGGGATGGGCTGCGGCGCCGGGGCCGTCCGGATGGCTTCCAGCACTGTCGTGAAGGCGCCGGTGTCCGCCAGCGAACACAGCAGCGGCGTGCCCGTGGAGCGCGCGGCCAACAGGTTCTCCAACAGGTCCGTACGGCCGAACGTCTCCCGGCGCTCGCCGTCCGCGGTGCTGAAGACCACCTGGTCCTCGGTGTAGAAGAAGGTGATTTCGCCCTGGGTGCCGTGCACCGTCACGGACGGGTTCTGCTGCTCCGGCGCGCACAGCGTCAGCCCGCAGGTGACGGTGGTTCCGCCGGCGGTGCGCACGCGGAGGACGGAGGTGTCGTCGCTCTCGGTATCGTGTGCCCGGTACAGGTCCGTCTCCACCGATTCCACGTCCGCCAGGGTGTGCGCCCCGGCCAGGTGGAGCGCCGTGGCCACGGCGTGGGCCAGGGCGTTGGTTGCCACCCCGTCCACCACGTCGGTGCCGTCCAGGTTGCGCTTTCCGGCCCAGCGGGAGCGCTTGAAGTACGCCTTGCTGCGCACCCATTCGCCCCTTGCGCTCACGCCGAGGATGTCTCCGATGCCGCCTGATGCGACGTGCGCCCGGATGGCGGGAAGCGCGTGGGACCCGAAGCTTTGGAAGCCCACCTGGACCAGGCGTCCCGCGGTTTCGGCTGCGGCCAGCATTTCCCGGAACTGGGCCAGCGAGGCCACCGGCGGCTTTTCCACATAGACGTCCTTGCCCGCTGACAGGGCTGCGAGGGCCAGGGGAGCATGGGTCTGGATGGGGGTGGCGAGAATGACGACGTCGACGCCGGGGTCTGCTGCCAGCAGTTGGGCCAGGTTGTCGAAGACAGTTACGGATTCCGCGAGCCGTCCAGGGGCCGGCGGGTTGGGGTCCGCGACGGCGACGAGTTCCACGGTGCCGGCCTGTTCGAGCCTGGCGAGGTTGGCGAGGTGTTGTTCGCCGAAGCCGTGGACGCCCACCAGGGCGATGCGCTGGACGCCCCCGGGGGCGGCACCTCCCGTGGCGTGGCGGCCGCGCTGCGCTGTGGCGGATTGATCAATCATGAGGTGGGTCCTTGGTAGCTGAAGGGAGGAAGGGTTTTGGGGTCTTTGGCGCCGAGCGAGGCGGACAGGAAATCGATCGCTTCCTGTTGCATGCCTGCGGTGAAGACGTGGCCCCCGGGCCAGAAGCTCCCGGTGTAGCTGTCGGGGCTGTGCAGGGACTCCAGTATGCGGTGGGCGCCGCGCATGCCGTCTTCAGGGAAGAGCTGGTCCGCCAGTGCGTACTGCACCAGCAGGCGGCGGGCCGCGGCCCGGGCGGAGAGTTCCGGCAAGTCACCCAGCTTCCACAGCCCCGGCGTCTGCAGCAGCCATGAATGGGCGTCGAGGTAGGCGGGCAGAAGCGACTGGAAGGTGGTCATCATGCACGTCACCACGTAGCTCTTGATGCGGGGGCTCAGCGCGGCGAGGGCCAGGGACCGGCCCCCGCCGCCGGAGAAGCCGATGCAGCCGAGCCTTTGCTGGTCCACGTCCGGCAGCGAGGCGAGGATCTCCAGGGCAGCGAGGTCGTCGTGGGCCACCATCCCGGCGAGGCTGGTGCCCAGCAGGCCGGCGGTCTTGGCCACGGTTTCCTCGTGGAATCCGGCGGCGGCGTTGTACACGTCGGCCTCGGAAGGTACGACGCCGTCCTGCCGCCACTGCGCCTGCCTCGCCTCCAGCGCGTCGGCCGTCCGCCAAGGCGGAACCGATAGGTCAAAACGGCGGCTGCCCCAGCCGAACGTGTCGTGGGCCAGGACGGCGGAACCGGCACGGGCCAGGTCCGTGGCCAGGGCGCGGCCGTCGTAATGGCCGGCCCGGGCGTTTTTCGCGGAGGGATGGGACTTGGGGAGTTCAACCAGCCGGTCCGCGCCGCCGAACTTGTTGCCGCCGTGGCAGTGCAGGGCCAGGATGCCGGGCAGCGGCCCGGAAGCGCCGGCCGGGCGGATCAGCCACCCCGTACTCCGGGGACCGAAGCCCAACTGCCAGCTGAGCTGGGAGGTGGTGACGCCGTCGTACGTCTCCTCCCATTGGACGGTCACGTCAGGAGACGGCAGCGCCCCGGGCACGCCGAGGGCGTCCGCAAGTTCCTGGGCTGCAATGGTGGCAGCCTGGTAGCGGGGGTGCTGCTGGACATAGGCGGGCCAGTCTTCGTAGCCGGCGATGGCGCTGGGCCTGACGCGCTGGCTGCTACCTGTCATTGGCTGGCCTCCTGTTCCGATGTGGTTTTGATGGCGTGGATCAACCGGGGACCAACCGGGGGTCAGGCCGGTTTGGAGCCGGCTTCTTGAAGCCCCTTTCGCGCCGCCCTGCGGCGAGATCTTCCCGAACAGCACATCCGCGCCAAGAGAGATTCCGTGAGACGAAACCGCACTGTTGCGTCCCCTGGGCCCTTCGATTCTATTCGTAGGGACAGACCACGCGGAAAGCGTTTTCTCAAAAACTAGCAAAGGGCTATACACGAGTCAAGAAACCGTTTACTTTGGTACGGAGCCGCTTTTTCAAACCCCCACCTCCCGGCGGCGCGGGGCCTCCCACTGCCAATAACTTGGCGGGGATGCCGCCCCGCAGCGGGAGCACACCTCCGCCCAGGGCGGAAACACCAACGTGGAGGCCACGATGACCAAAGGAGACCACATGGCCGCTAAGCACATACCGGAGGTACCGCGCCCGGCAGGAATGCCGGCAGCGGCGGTGCCATCAAGACGAATGGGGCGCCACCAGTGAGCGCCATCAGCGAACTCAGCTCCATTACCCGGCGAAAGGGCAAACTCACCGCCGCGGAAAAGAAGGCCAACGGCAGGGACAACAAGGCCGCCTATATCTTCCTGCTGCCATGGCTGGTGGGCCTGGTGGCGATCACCATCGGCCCCATGCTGATGTCCCTGTACCTGTCCTTCACCGACTACAACCTCCTCCAGCCTCCGGAATGGGTGGGCCTGGACAACTTCACCCGCATGCTCACGGACGCCCGGCTGCACAACTCGCTTGGCGTGACCTTCACGTACGTGTTCATCGGGGTCCCGCTCCAGCTTGCGGTGGCGCTGCTGATTGCCCTCGTCCTGGACAAAGGCCTGCGAGGCCTGCCGTTCTACCGCTCGGTGTTCTACCTGCCGTCCCTGCTGGGCGGCTCGGTTGCCGTCGCTATCCTCTGGAAGCAGATTTTCGGCACCACCGGCCTGGTGAACCAGGTCCTCGCCATGTTCGGCATCCAGGGGCCCGGCTGGATTTCTGACCCGAGCACGGCGCTGGGCTCGATTATCCTGCTGCACGTCTGGACCTTTGGCGCCCCCATGATCATCTTCCTGGCCGGCCTGCGCCAGATCCCGAACATGTACTACGAGGCGGCCAGGGTTGACGGTGCCACCACCCTCCAGCAGTTCTGGCGGATTACCCTCCCCATGCTGAGCCCGATCATCTTCTTCAACCTCGTGCTGCAGATCATCGGGTCCTTCCAGTCGTTCACCCAGGCGTTCATCGTCTCGGGCGGCAACGGCGGCCCTTCGGACTCCACGATGTTCTTCACCCTGTACCTCTACCAAAAGGGCTTCGGCCAGTTCGACATGGGCTACGCCTCCGCCATGGCGTGGATCCTGCTGGTGATCATCGGTGTGTTCACCGCCATCAACTTCATCGCTTCTAAGTATTGGGTTTTCTATGACGACTAAGCTGGAGACGCTGCCCGCCACGGACAAGAAGTCCGGAGGTGCCGGCAAGCCTACGAACCATCGCAAGCCCCGCGAGTCCCGCGGAACACTGGCCTTCAGCAAGGCCCAGCGCGGCAAGGCCCTGATGAAGCACGCCGTCCTGATCCTTGCCGGCGGGTTGATGATCTACCCCCTGCTGTGGATGGTGGTTTCATCACTTCGTCCCAACGAGCTGATCTTCCGCGAACCCGGACTCTGGCTCAACAGCCTGGAAATGAGCAACTACACCTCAGGCTGGTCGGCCCTGACGCATCCCTTCGGCCACTACATGATCAACTCCGCGATTGTGGTGATCGGCTCGATCCTTGGCAACCTGGTGTCCTGCTCCATGGCCGCGTACGCCTTCGCCCGTCTTCAGTTCACCGCGAAGAAGCTGCTGTTCGGCATCATGCTGCTGACCATCATGCTGCCGTTCCATGTGGTGATCGTTCCCCAGTACATCCTTTTCTCGCAGATTGGCTGGGTGAATACGTTCTGGCCGCTGATCGTGCCCAAGCTGCTGGCCACCGAAGCGTTCTTTGTCTTCCTTATGGTCCAGTTCATCCGCGGCATTCCCCGGGAGCTGGATGAGGCCGCAAGGATCGACGGCGCAGGCCACCCCCGCATCTTCCTGCGGGTCATCCTGCCGCTGATGGTCCCGGCCCTGGCCACCACCACAATCTTCACGTTCATCTGGACGTGGAACGACTTTTTCGGCGCCCTGATCTACCTGACGGACCCCGACATGTTCACGGTTCCTGTCGCACTGCGCGCCTTCGTGGATTCGCAGTCGGCTACGAGCTGGGGATCGCTGTTCGCGATGTCCATCGTGTCGCTCCTGCCGGTCTTCCTCGTGTTCCTCTTCGGCCAGCGGTTCCTCATCAAGGGCATTGCCACCACAGGCATCAAATAGCAGTCCCGGCTTTTACACGCCTCCCTCGCCGGCCGCGGTACTAACTGCGCTGCAGGAAGCGGCCCGTCCGCCGACGGGCCGCTTCCGAGGTCCATAACATTCTGAAACATCTTGTAATACAAGTTTGCTACTTGTATTCTTAGACCAAGAAAACGGTTTCCCGTTTCGGTGCCACCTCGTTTGAGATTCATCCCCTAACTCCAGCCCCAGCACCAAGATCAAAGAAGATCGGAGCACCAATGCCGCTTTTTTCCCGCTCTGCCCCTGCTGCAGCCAAGCAGCCGGCAGCAACATCCTCCACGGGCGGACGACGCCGCCGACGTAAGACTGGTGTTGCAGCAGCTGCTGCCGCCGTCGTCATGGCTCTGAGCCTCAGTGCCTGTGGCGGGGGATCCGGTCAACAAAACGCTGACGGCCCCGTCGAACTCCGTTTCTCCTGGTGGGGCGGCGACAAGCGGGCCCAGCTGACCCAGGAAGCCATCAAGAAGTTTGAGGCCGAAAACCCCAACATCAAGATCAAGCCGGAATTCGGTGACTGGAGCGGTTATTGGGACAAGCTTGCCACCCAGGTGGCGGCGAACGATGCCCCGGACATTATCCAGATGGACGAAAAGTACATCACCGAGTACTCCAGCCGCGGAGCCCTTCTTGACCTGTCCAAGTACGACATCGACACCTCCAAGCTCGACGAAGCGGCACTGAACGCGGGCAAGGGCGAAGACGGCCTGACTGGCATCGCGGCCGGCATCAACGCCGCCACCATCCTGGCGAACCCGAAGGTTTTTGAGGCTGCCGGTGTTCCGCTGCCTGACGACTCCAAGTGGACCTGGGAGGACTTTGGGCGGATCGCCTCCGAGGTCACTGCCAAGTCCCCGAAGGGCACCTACGGCGCTGCCGCCTACGGGACCGACGAGGCGTCACTCGGAGTCTGGCTACGCCAGAACGGCAAGTCCCTCTACACCTCCGATGGCAAGCTGGGCTTCGAGCCGGGCGACATCGCCGAATGGTGGGCGTTCCTGAAGCAGCTCAGCGAGAACAAGGCCGTTCCGACCGCATCCGAGGTTGTGGAAGCTGAGGCCGCCCCGCTTGACCAGTCCGGACTCGCCACCGGAAAGAACGGCCTCGCATTCTGGTGGTCCAACCAGGCTCCTGCCTTGGAGAAGGCATCCGGCAGCGACTTGAAGATCCTGCGGTTCCCCAGCAAGACCGGGTCATCCGCCGATGCGAAGCTTTGGTACAAGGCTTCCCAGTTCTGGTCCGCGTCCTCACGCACCAAGCACCCTGAGGAGACCGCCAAGTTCATCAACTTCCTGGCCAACGACGTCAAGGCCGGCGAGACCCTGCTGGCTGACCGCGGCGTCTACCCGAACTCCGAGGTCCGTGCGGCCATCGAGTCCAAGCTGACCCCGGCGGACGTGAAGGTGGTCAAGTTCATCGACCAGATCAAGGACGAACTGGGCGAAGCCCCCGCGCCGCCGCCGAAGGGTGCCGGGGCCATCCAGGAAATCATCAAGCGCTACACTTCCGAGGTTCTCTTTGAGAGGCTGTCCACGGAGGAAGCCGGCAAGAAGGCCCACGCCGAAATGAAATCCGCAATCAGCAGCTAGTCTTCACGCCGCCAACACGGCTTGGGACAACGTGGGTGGGCGCCTCCTCCGCCCACCACGTCCGACGGCGGGCGGCAGCTTCGCCCCGGCTGGAACCATCAGGTTCCAGCCGGGGCGGAGCTGTCTAATCTTGTGGCGGCCAGGGAAGAGCGCTTTCCCTGGACCGTGGCCGTCCGACACCTGCTCCTTGCGCATGGACGCGTTCTCCCCGCCTATAGACGCGCGGCGGCATCACCCTTCCCGGGAGTTGGACGGCATCGTGGGGTGGCGACTGTGCGACTGCCGGGGCCCGGGCGGGGCGGGCCGGATGTGCACGACCGGGTGGCTCCGCTCCCGGGTCCATCTGGTGTGGCCCCCTACCGTCTTCCTGAGGTACCGGGAATGTTCCGGGGAGGGGTGGTGCGGTGGAATAGTAGGTGTGGCCGGTTGGGGTGGTGGTTGCCACTGTATGCCGCGGGCCGGGCACGCGTTCTGCCGCCCAGCCGCCGGTTTCCTTGGTGTGGTTGCAGGCTTCGCAGAGGCCTTGGCCGTTGCCGGCGCTGGTGGCTCCGCCGCTATGCCAGGAAGCGATGTGATCGTGATGCCTGATGGGGGCGTCGCAGTACGGGGTGCGGCAGGTTTCGTCCCGGACTTGAAGGAAGCGCTTCAGCCCCGCCGGGAAAAGCCGGGCTTTGGCATCCATGGCCATCAGGTCCCCGCTGCCGGGGGCGGTGTAAAGCCGCCGGACCCACACATCAAGCTCGCGGCGAACAGCAGCGGCGTGGTCGCCCGCGGCACCCTCGCCTCCTGCACCCTCGCCTCCGGCACCGTCGCCGGCGGTGCCGTCAGCGGCAGGAGAACCGGCGCTGCCGGTGCTTGGGTCTGTGGCCGGCATTCCCGCGGCCGATGTACTGGCAAGGGCGATGTTTCTGGCCGAGTCTGCGGGAATGGTGCCGTACCCGGGAAGCCGGGCGGTCTCTGAATCGGCCTTGAGCAGGGCGCGGTCGGTCATAACGAGCTGAATCTCCACCCCGCTGATGCCGGCCGGGGTGCCGGTAACCCTGTCGACGAGGGTGTCGGCCATAACTTGCCCCCGGGACCGTTCGTCTCCTGCAGAGCGGGCGGCATCGGCGTCCCTGGCCAGGGCGGCGTAGGCGGCGACGCCTTGGGCAACGGGGAGCATCGCGGTCAGGTAGGTCATGGTGTCAGGGGCCGGGCGAAGGCTCACGGTCCGTTCGGTAACCGCTCGTGCGGCCCGCTTTGCGATGGAGCGGGGGTCCCGGCGGTACGCCGCGGCGCGGACTGCGGCGACGATGGCGCGGTCGCCGGCGCCGTCGAGCGTGCCGGTGTCGGCAGCGAGTTCCTCATCCACGCCGGCACGGTCCTCCACCGTGAGACAGATGGTTTCCTTCACGATCAGGGTGGCGCGCCACTCGTTCAGCTGGCCGCTCCGAAAGGCGGCGAAGGTGGGGGGCATGCCCGTAAGGGCTTTGGCCAGGCCCAGCAACCGGGACCCCCTGGCCGGGGATTCCCGCCGTGCCAGTGCGATCTGCGCCGCGACACCGGCGCCCTGCTCATCCACGGGCACGCCGGCGTCAGCCTGCTCCTGCCGCTGCAATAGATCGAAGGCCACAGCAAGCCGGGCCTGCTGCGCGCCGGCCAGGCATTTCAGGTCCTCCCACTGCCGCATCTGCTCAACCATCCCCGCACTATCGCGGGCCACAGGAATACCAGCCAGAACGGCCAATGCATCAGCGAGGGTCGGCGCGGCAGGCAGGGACGCAGGCGCGCCTCCGGAAGCCGGAACAACAGGCGTTGGGTGGGGTGTATCGGCAGCGGTGGGAATGGCACGCGATGCGTGGGGTTTATCGGCAAAGGTCGGAATGGCAGGGGAGGAGTCCGGCTTATCCCCTTCGATAACCACAGGCGAGGGCTGCGGCACGCTGGCAGCAAGGGGCACCCGAGGCTCCGCCCCCAGCACTGCAACCGTCCCCAATACCGCTTCCATAGCCAAAGTCTTCCACCAGGGTGTGACAACGACAGCCACCCAAAAGCCCTATGTGGAAAACGGGAAAAGCCGCTCCGCCCTGTGCCGCTCCGCCCCAAGCGGCCCCGCCTCCAGGCCGCCCTGTGCAAAGCGGAACGGCGACGCCAAAGGAGGCGCCGCCGTCGCACGTTCTTAGGCGCGGGTGACTAGCCCTCCGCAACTACCGCCACGCCGCCCGCCGGGACCCGCCCCGGAAACGGTTCGCCGGTCAGCAAATCCTGGCCGGATGCCTCTACGGCGGCATCCGAACGCGTGTGGTTGATCGCGAAAAGGAAGCCCTGCCCGTCGGCAGAGCGCCGCCGCACCAGTTCCACACCAGGGTCGGCCGCAGCAGCGGGGGCCACACCGGACTCTTCCAACAGCCGGTCCACCACGGAATCAATGCCGTCGGGATCGGGGAACGTGGCCAGGTACCAGGCCGCTCCCGAACCCACGGCCCGTCGCGTGAGGGACGGTACGCCTTCCAGCGGATACTCGGTAAACGCCTGCATGGCTTCCGCGCCGGCCAGGTGGACGTGCTCGCTCCAGATGGAAGAAACGGTCCCGTCGCTCAGCTTCAGCTGCGACCCGGCCAGCAATGGATGGAACTCCTCAACCCGAACGCCCAGCAGCTCCCGGAAGGCCCCTGGATAGCCGCCCAGCCGGACGTGGTCCTTCCCGTCCACGATCCCGCTGAAGTAGCTCACCAGCACAGTGGCGCCGGCGGAGGCCGCGGCGGAAATGTTGGCCGCGGCCTCGTCAGTGACGGTGTACAGGGTGCACACCAGCACGAGGTCGTATCCATCAAGGGAAGCGGAAGGGTGCACGAAATCCACGGACACGCCCCGAAGGAACAGCGCGCGGTGGAACGCCCGCTGCAGGTCCAGGTACCGCACGTCAATGCTCGGCTTGGAGTCGATCTCACTGGCCCACCAGGCCTCGTAGTCGAACACGATGGCAACCCGCGATTCCACGCGCGAACCGCGCACCGGAGCCAACCGCTTCAGGTCCGCCCCCAGTTCCACCACCTCGCGCCACACCCGGGTGTCCCGGCCGCCGTGCGGCACCATGGCCGAGTGGAACTTCTCCGAGCCGGCGAAGCTTTGCCGCCACTGGAAAAACATCACGGCGTCGGCACCGCGGGACACGTGCGCCAGCGAGTTGCGCAGCATTTCCCCGGGCATCTTGGGCCGGTTTCGCGGCTGCCAGTTGACGGCCGACGTCGAATGTTCCATCAGGATCCACGGGTCCCCTTCCGCGATGCCGCGGGTGAGGTCCGCGCTGAACGCGAGTTCGATGTGCCGCTCCGGATCGGCGGCCACGAGGTAGTGGTCGTTGGCGATGACGTCCAGGTCCTTGGCCCAGTCAAAGTAGTCCATGGACTTGGTGGCGCTGGAAGCCATGAGGTTGGTGGTGCACGGCACCCCCGGTGTGACTTCCCGCAGGACCGCCACGAGTTCGCGGTAGTAGTCCATGAGTACCCAGGAGCTGAAGCGCTGGAAGTCCAGCTGCTGCCCCGGATTCAGCGTGGAAGGCGCGGCTGCGGGCGGCGGGATCTCCTCGAATGAGCCGTAGTTCTGGGACCAGAACGCGGTGCCCCAGACGGCATTCAAGGCCGCGATGCTGCCGTACCGCCGCTCGAGCCACAGGCGGAACGCGGCGGCGTCTTCCTCGCCGTAGAACTCCGAAACGTGGCAGCCCAGTTCGTTGTCCACGTGCCACAGCGCCAGGGCGGGGTGGTCCTTGTAGCGCTCCGCGAGCATCCGGGTGATGCCGCTGGCGTAGCGGCGGTAAACGGCCGACGACGGCGTGTAGTGCCGCCGTGACCCCGGGCCCAGCACGGTTCCGTCAGCCGTGACCGGGAGGATTTCCGGATGCTTCCGTACCAGCCATGCCGGGGGAGCTGCGGTGGCGGTGGCCAGGGCGACCTTGACGCCGATGCCGTGGAGGTTGTCCAGCACCTCATCGAGCCAGCCGAAGTCGTACTTCCCTTCGGCGGGTTCCAGCAGTGCCCAGGAGAAAATTCCCACGCTCAGGAAGTTCACGCCCGCTTCCCTCATCAGCTCCAGGTCCTCCAGGCGGACGCTGACGGGCCACTGCTCTGGGTTGTAGTCCCCGCCGTAGGCGATGCCTCCGATGTTGTTCCAGACGCTGGCCGGCTGGGAGATATCCTGCGAATCCATGGGACTCCTTCATCTAATGAGAGGGCTGTGGCACTGGGAGAAAACGTGTTCTTGGAAAACGCTTGCCCATATTCATGGAAAACGCTTGCCCGCAGCCGGGAATGCCGATATTGTATCGATTCAGAAGCCGTGTAAGCCAGCTCACTACTCCCGTTGCAGGTGGGCGACAGCATTGCACAGATCGAGCAAGGAGGCTCCCATGATCAACAGAAGGCATTTCCTCACCACCGTGGCCGTCGGCACCGCATCTGCTGCGGCCCTCGCGGCGTGCGGAACGGGCTCCAGCTCTTCCGGAGGGGCCGGCACCGCCGAGAAGCCCGTCACCATCAATTACACCTGGTGGGGCAACGATGACCGTGCGGAGCGCACCCGCAAGGCCATTGCCCTGTTCGAGTCGAAGAACCCGGATATCAAGGTCAACGGCAACTTCACCGACTTCGCCGGGTACTGGCAGAAGCGTGCCACCGAAGCTGCCGGCGGCGGCCTGCCCGACGTAATGCAGTGGGACCTCTCCTACTTGCGGGATTACGGCCAGCGCAACCAGCTCCTGGACCTGGGTACCGTCAAGATCAACACGGATGCCTTTGACAAGTCCCTCCTGCCGTCCGGCCAGATCCGGGGCAAGACCTACGGCATCCCCACCAGCACCAACGCCTTCGCCGTCTACTACGATCCCGCCAAGCTGGCCTCCCTGGGCATTGCCGAGCCGGACGGCACGTGGACCTACAAGGAGTACAACGCCTTCCTCGCCGAAGTAGGCACCAAGGGCAACGGCGCACTTTTCGGCTCCACCGACTACACCGGCGTCTGGTGGATGTTCAACATCTGGCTGCGCCAGAACAACATCCAAGCGTTCACTGAGGACGGCAAGCTCGGCTTCACCAAGGATGACCTGAAGAAGTGGTGGAACCAGGCCGCCGCCCTTCGCGGCACCCCTGCCCTCGTCTCCGAAGAGCGCGTCACCCAGCTCGCCCCCAAGTCCCCCTTTGGCTCGAATGTCACCGCCAGCGAAGTCACCTGGGACAACTTCATGGCTGCCTACCTCGGGGACAGCGGCGCCAAGGAGCTCAAGCTTGTGCCGGTGCCCTCGGATGACCCGGACAACCTGGGCCTGTTCCTCAAGCCGTCCATGCTGATGGTGGCCAGTGCCAAGACCAAGTACAAGGATGCTGCTGCCCGCTTCATCGACTTCATGGTCAACGACCCCGAGGTGGGCAACATCTTCAAGACCTCCCGCGGCGTTCCGGCGTCGAAGACCCAGCGGGACGGCACCACCTTCGAAGGTACTGACAAGCTCGTCGTCGACTACGAAAAGTCGATCGAGCAGTACCTCAAGGACGCTCCCGAGCCGCCCATCGTCGGTTTCGGCACCCTCGAGACATCCTTCAAGCGGGTCAGCTCGGACCTGAACTACGGCAAGCTGACCATCGACGGTGCAGCCGATTCCTGGTTCAAGGAAGCCGAAGACCTCATCAAGCAGAACGCCTGACCAGGCAGACTGACTGACCAAGACGTCCACAACTGACGGAATGAACCCGTGACCCAAAGCCCAACCCTGAGCAGGCGTTCGACGTCGTCCGCCTCCCCGCTGCCGCGCAAGTCGCGGCAGCGGGGGGTGGACGCCCGCGCCGGCTATACCTTCCTGCTGCCCTGGCTGCTGGGATTCATCGCCCTCACCATCGGGCCGATGATTTCCTCGTTGTATCTGTCCTTCACCAACTACAACCTGTTTGATCCGCCCAAATGGATCGGTTTCGACAACTACACCACCCTCTTCCAGGACGAGCGGTTCCTGCAGTCGGTGGGCGTGACCGTCAGCTACGTTGTGTTCGGTACCCCGCTCAAGCTCGCCGCCGCACTGGCAGTGGCGATGCTCCTGAACAGCAAGCGCCGCGGCCAGGGGTTCTACAGGTCCGCGTTCTATGCCCCGTCCCTGATCGGCGCCTCGGTGTCCATCGCGATTGTCTGGAAGGCCATGTTCGGCGATTCCGGCCCAGTGGACCAGGGCCTGTCCCTCTTCGGGATCAACCTCGGCGGGTGGGTGGGCAACCCGGCCATGACCATGCCGATGTTCATCCTGCTGACCGTGTGGCAGTTCGGCGCCCCGATGGTGATCTTCCTCGCCGGCCTGAAGCAGATCCCCAACGACCTTTACGAGGCCGCGTCCATGGATGGGGCCGGGCCGGTGCGGAAGTTCCTCAACATCACCTGGCCCATGCTGTCGCCGGTGATCTTCTTCAACCTGCTGATGGAAACCATCCACGCGTTCCAGATCTTCAACTCGGCCTACATCATCTCCAACGGTGAAGGCGGCCCGGCCGGCTCCACCCTCTTCTACACCCTCTACCTCTACCTGCGGGGCTTCAGCGACTTCCGGATGGGCTACGCCTCGGCCATGGCCTGGCTGCTCCTGATCGTGGTGGGCATCCTGACCCTGATCATCTTCCGCACGTCCAAGTCCTGGGTCCATTACAGCGGTGATGCAAAATGACAACCATGGCAACCCCCACCCAGTCCGCCCGCGACGCACAGGTGCCGCACTACAACCCGAAGGCCGAATCAGCGGGTGCGAAGCGCGCCAAGAGCACCATTTTCCACGTCGTGGCGCTGGCACTCACGGCCGTGGTCCTGTACCCGGGCCTGTGGATGATCGCCTCCTCGTTCAAGCCCAATGCCGAGATCGGCGGCGCGAACACGTCGCTGTGGTCCAACAACTTCAGCTTCGACAACTTCGTCACAGCCATGGACGGGATCGGCGGGGTCTCCACCCTGCAGTTCTTCACCAACTCCCTGATCCTGGCCGTCGGTGCCGTGGCGGGAACCGTCCTCTCCGCGTCGGTCTCCGCCTACGCGTTCGCCCGGATCAAGTTTCCCGGCCGCAGCGTGTTCTTCGGCATGATGATCGCCACCCTGCTCCTGCCTTTCCACGTGGTGATCATCCCGCAGTACATCGTGTTCCAGCAGCTGGGCCTGGTGGACACGTACGTGCCGCTGCTGATCGGCAAGTTCCTCGCCGCCGACGCGTTCTTCGTGTTCCTCATGGTCCAGTTCATGCGCAACCTCCCCGGTGAGCTGGACGAGGCGGCAAGGATCGACGGCGCCGGCCACGTCCGGATCTTCACGTCCATCATGCTCCCGCTGATGAAGCCGGCCCTGATCTCCACCTCGATCTTCTCCTTCATCTGGAGCTGGAACGACTTCCTGGGCCCGCTGCTCTACCTGAACACCCCGGACAAGTACCCGCTGCCCCTGGCGCTGCGCCTCTTCGTGGACCAGACCCAGTCCTCGGACTACGGCGCCATGATCGCCATGTCCGTCCTGGCCCTCCTGCCCGTGCTGATCTTCTTCCTGGTGTTCCAGCGCTACATCGTCGAAGGCGTCTCCACCCAGGGCCTCAAAGGCTAGTGCCGGGAACCCGAGACAGAAAATGAGCGTCATGGACAGCACCACACCCGCCCCCAACCATCACGAACCCGTCCCGGTGAACCGCTTCGCACTGTTCTCCGAGACCCTCCTGGCCGGGGTGCTGGTCCTGGTGCTCTCCATCCCGCTGGTGACGATTCCCGCCGCGTACGCGGCGGGAATCGCCCACCTGGAACGGCACCTCTCCGGCCGCGACGATTCCGTCCGCGGCCTCTGGGGCACGTTCAAAGCTGCCCTGCCCGGCAGCTGGAAGCTGGGAATCACGACGGCGGCAGCCGCCGTCGTGATTGTCCTCAACCTGCTGCTCGCGTGGGTGGGGCAGCTGCCCGGCCGCGAAGTGGTCCTGCCGGCCACCGTGATCCTTGCCGCCGGGGCGGCCATCCTGCTGCTGCGCACCGCCGCCGGGTGGCCTGACGCCGCAGTCTCTTCAAAGGACGGCAAGAGTGCCTGGCGCTTGGCGCTCGAAAATGCCCAATCGCTGGCCGTCGGGGACTGGACCGGATCGCTCCTGCTGGCTGCCGCACTCTTCGGGGCAGTGGTTTTCGTCTGGATGCTCGCAGCACTCTTCGTGGTGGTTCCCGGCACCCTCATCCTCGCCGCCGCGGCGGTCAAACTGCGTTCCGCCCGCTGAACATTTTTCCTGGTCCTGCCCGCCACTATTGAGTTGAGTCCGACGTGTCTTCCGACCGCCAGCGTTCCGAACAGTCCGTCCATTCCCCGCAGGACCAGCCCCGGTGGTACCAGCCGCTGACGCAGCGGAACTACCGGCTCTTCCTGGCCCTGGTGTTTGCAGGGAGCGTGGGTGTGTGGATGCAGCGGCTCGCCCAGGACTGGCTGGTGCTGCAGCTGACCGGCAGTCCCGCCGCCGTGGGCGTGGCCGTTGCCCTCCAGTTCCTTCCCATGCTGGTGGTGGGGCCCCTGAGCGGCCTGCTGGTGGACATGTTTTCCAAGCGGCGCATCATGCTGGCCTGCCAGGCCGTCGTTGCCGTCCTGGCCCTGGGCCTGGCGGCCTGGGCGGCGACCGGCACCATCACCGTCTGGGCTGTCTACGCCAGTTGCGCTGCGCTCGGCGTGACGTCGGCCATCAACCAGCCTGCCATCCAGGTGTTCGTTAACGAAGTGGTAGGCGACGCCGCCCTCCGGCCCGCAATCGGCCTCAACAATGCAACCGGCCAGCTGGGCGCCATGGCGGGGCCGGCCTTGGCAGGAGTTGTCATTGCGCAGGCAGGAACGGCCGCGGCGTTCGCGGCGAACTCGTTGCTGTGCTTGCTGGTCCTCGGCCTGATCGCGGCCATCCGTCCTGCCGAGCTGCACACAAGCGTTCCGGTGGTTCGCGGGCAGGGCCGGCTCCTGGCCGGGTTCCGCTACGTCCGGGAACGGCCTCCGTTGCTGCTGGTCATTGCCCTGGCCGGGCTGTTGGGTGTGTTCGGCATGAACGGGCCGGTGGTCTTGGCGGCGTTCGCCGAGCGGGTGTGGCACAACGGCGTTGAAGGGTTCGGCCTCTTCAATACCGTCAGCGCCCTCGGTGCCCTGGCCGGAGCGCTCCTGGCAGCCCGGCTGAGAAGCCTGGGCCGGAAGGGGATCGTGGCCGCCGCCGGCCTGTTCGGGCTCTCCCAGTTGGTGGCTGCCCTGATGCCCGACCTCGTCCTCTTCACTGCGATGCTTGCGGTGGTGGGCCTCATGACCCTCCTGTTCCTGACCAGCGCCGCCACCGCGGTCCAGCTTGAAGCCGGGCCGGAAATCCGTGGCCGCGTGATGGCCCTCTACCTTCCGCTCCTGCTCGGCGGCCATGCCCTGGGCGGCCTCCTGGCCGGCTGGTTGACCGAGCAGTTCGGCGTGCGCCTCGGCTTGGTGGCCACCGGCGCCGGAGGCATGCTGTCAGCCGCCGTCATCGGATTCCTGCTCTGGCTGAACTCCCGGAAAACCTAAGCCCGCGTACGGCGCGGGTGCGGATCACCGGGACGGCGAGAACGTCCAGGTGCCGGCAAGGACGCGGAACTCCACCTTGGCTGCACCGCTGGCCGTGCCGCCGTCGGGATGCATGCCCGGTTTCGCGGCACTCGCCGGAGTGGAATGTTCGACGGCGGCATCCGCCGCAGCGTCCTTGGCCCGGGACGTGACCCGGTACCTGCCGGCCGGCAGCCGGACAACTGCGGTGGTTCCGGCCGGAATGGTGCATTCCAGCCGCACCAGCCCGTCTTCCCGGCTCCAGTTGGCCTCCACATATCCGTTCGCCGCAGGCACGGAGCCGCGGGCATGTTCCAGCCGGCACAGCGGTGGCTCGAGCACCAGCCCGCAGCCTCCCGGTGAGCTGTACCGGACGCCCAGCAGGTGTTCAAGGATCTCCTTGGCCACGGATGCCGACCAGGCGTGGGACTGGCTGTAGTCCGTTCCCTCCACCAGGTCCCACGCCTCCCAGGTGAAGGTGGCACCGCGGTCCAAAAGACGTGCCCAGCCGGGCTGGTCCTTGTCCGTCAGAAGGTCCAGCACGGCGTCCGTCAGCCCCTGGGAAAGGAGTGCGCGAACCAGGCGGTGCACGGTCATGGGCCCCTGCATCATGCCCAGGCCGGCGATCCGCCGGGCGTCAGAGGCCGCCAGTTCCGGCTCAGTGATGCCCAAGGACAGCGGAAAGGACGTGGCGTGCTGTGAGGCGTGCGAGCTGGGTGTGCCGTCGGCGTGCAGGCCGTCCACCATCACACCGTCCACGCGCAGGCGGGCGCGGATTGCGCCGGCCAGGTGCCGGGCAGATAAGGCGTAGCGGATGGCGGCCTCGTGGTCGCCCGCCAGGCTGCAGAGCCGGGACGTGGCGACGAGTGCAGAATAGGCCTGGGCGTTGACGGTTGTCTTGGCCGCGCACTCCATGTCGTAGCCGAACCGGCCGGGTTCGGGCCAGTCCACGATGCCGTGCAGGTAGGGGCCGGAACCGCCGCCCAGCCGGGTGACCAGTCCCGCCGTCGGACCATCTGCCGGAATGTACCGCAGCGCGTAGTCCGCGGTGTTGCGGCAGTGCGGCAGCAGTTCCCGGATCAGGGCGAGGTCCCCGGTGCGCAGATGGTACTCCTCGGCCCACTCGGGAATCATGAGGGAGAAATCCGGGATGTCGCGCTTGCCGTCCCCATTGGGGTATACCGCGTTGTAGCGGCCGCGGTCTTCGCCGTCTGTCCAGTACCGGGCCGCCGACCAGCCGAACTCCCGCAGCGCCTGGGCGGTATAGGCATGTTCCCCGAAGAGCGCCATCGTGGCGTAGGAGATGTTCACGGCGTCCGCCAGGAACTGGCCCTTCTCCCGCGTAGGGGTGTCCACGAACTGCTCCTGGACGCCGAACAGTGCTGAGTCCCGCAGCAGCTTGAAGACATCATTCAGGGCGGGATCCGAACTGCTGAAGCTCGCCTCGCCCGGGTGCCGGCCGTGCACCACCAGTGCGCCCAACCGGTTCACCTCTGCGGTGTCCACGCCGGGAAGCTCAAGGTAGCGGAAGCCCAGGTGCACCGTGGCCCGGAACTGCTGCGGGCCCGCCGACTGCGTATACGGGAAGGACATGTCCGTGTTCTGGCTTGCCGTCCTTCCGGTGTCCACCCGTCCGTCGGACCGGAGGGTGTAGCCGGTACGGATCATCAGGGTGCGGCCGGGAACGCCGTCCAGGAAGTCCACTTCGGGGCGCCCGGGAAGGACCTGGCCGAAGTCCGCCACCAGCGTGCCGTCGTCAGCCGCCAGAAAGGCCTTGGGCGCGGCGAATTCCTGGGCAAGGAAAGTGCGGCGCGGGTGCAGCCGGGGAAATTCCGGTGCCGGGTGGCCGCCGTAACTGATCGCGGCGGGCAGGTCATCGGCGGCGAAGGGAGCCGCGGCGGCAGCATGCCCGTCCAGGTGTTCCACGGGGTCGCCCTCGTCGTTGCGGTACCCGGACTGCCGGTAGGGCGCCTCGCCTGCGGTCCAGTCCGCTCCGGAGCCGAACACTTCCCGGCGGCCGTCCGTGTACTGCACGCTGATGTGGATCAGCAGGCCGGGCAGTCCGGCGGCGCGGCCTTGGCCCGGGCCGTACCAGTGGAGCAGGGCCGTCAGCGGAACAGCTGTGGCCGGAGGCTGGGCGGCGAGCAGCCCGGTGACGTCTGCGGCGTCGTAGTAGCCTTCGCCCGGATAGCCGAAGGATGTTGTGCTCAAGCAGGCGGTACCGGCCAGGGAGAGCTGCGCGTGGTGGTTCGCGGCCAGGAACACCCGCGCGCGGCGCACTGTACCGGTCAACGTCAGGGTGGTCCGGAACAAGGTCCATTCATCCGGCTGGCGGTGCGCCGTAGTGGAACTCCAGTGGGCCAGGCAGGCGCGGGCGTGGTCCCCGGCGGCGTTGAACTTGTGGTCCAGCAGCAGGGCGCCGGCGGTGGTGATGCGAAGGGACGCGTACTCGGCCTGGGTCCGCGGACCCTGGTGCAGGGCGAGTTTGCCGGCGGACCCGGCAGCGGCCGGCTCATGCACGGCCAAGAGTTCCACACCGTCCAGGGAGACTGTGATGGCCAGCCCGTCATCGGTGACCGCCAGGTCCTGCCACGAGCCGGACGCCAGGTCCTGGCGCGGCAGCCGGGCCGTGGCCAGCTCGGCGGTCTCCGGGGCGCCCGGGGCGGGAATGTCCCATTGCGGTGCATGCCGCAGGACCACCTCGCCCGCCGTGTTGAGTTCCAGCAGCAGGCCTGTGCCGGGTCCGTTGCTCCGCAGGATCAGTCCCGCCCATCCCATGGCCGGCCGGACGCGGGCTTCAAGGCGGAAGCTGCGGACAGGCGGGCAGGGAACCGGCAGGAACGGCGAGCCCGCCACCCGCAGGGCGTTGTCCAGGATTTCCAGGGGTGCGCGGCCGCCGGGCACCCTCCTGATCCAGTCCGCCTGCCAGGAAGGATCGGCAAGCCCGGTGCTGAAAGGCTGCGCCGCGGACCAGGCCCCGGGCATTCCTGTTGCGTCGCGGACCCGCACGCGCCAGGCATAGTCTGTGTCGTCGTCGAGCGCTGGCCCGCGATAGGGGACGCCCCGCTGGGCGGCGGAGGGGACCGGCCCCGAACTCCAAAACTTCACCCCTTGTGAGTCTTCCACCGTGATTTCAAAGCCGGTCTGCAGTGCGCGCGCCGGGTCTGCGCCCTCCTGCTGGGCGAGTTGCCAGCTGAAGGTGGGCCGCGGCGTGGCCGTCAGGCAGGCCGCGAGGCCGTCGGTCAGGAGGTTGACGGCGTGCAGCTGGCCGGTGGCGGTGGCTGGTGCTTTGCGTGCCGGGGCCTTTCCTGCCCACTGCCGGCGCATCAGGAAACCGGCAGGCTGAAGGCGTGAGGGGCACTGGTGGCCCACGGCAGGCCCAGCTCGCTGAACGTGGCATGCCCGCGGCCGGCACGGTCCAGTGCCGGCTCGATGTCAAGGACGACGGCGCGGGCTGCTTCACCTGCCCCCTCCCACCGGACGTGCGCATCACCGATGGGCGCGGGCGGCGGAGCGGTCCGGACCGCTTCCAGGACCAGCATGAATGCGCCGCTGTCCAGCAGCGGGCTGGTCAGCGGGGTTCCGCCGTTCCGGTGCGCCAGGAGGTTCTCGGTGAGGTCGTCGCGGCCATAGGTTTCCTCGGAGGTGCCGGCCGCCGTGGTGACGCTCAGGCGGTCCTCCGTGTAGTGGAACACGGCAGTTCCGGCTGATCCCTGGAGGGTGACGCAGGGCTCCACCGATTCCGTCGCGCAGATGGTGAGGGCGCAGGTGATGGGCAGGCCGGACACCGTGCGGATACGGATCACCGAGGTGTCATCGGACTCGATATCGTTGGCACGGTACAGCTCGGTTTCCACGGACACCACATCAGCCGTGGTCCGTGCCCCGGCGATCCTCAACGCCGTTGCCACGGCATGCGCCAGGGGATTGGTGGCCACACCGTCCACCACGTCCACGCCGTTGATGCTGCGCTTTCCGGCCCACCGTGAGCGTTTGTAGTACGCCCGGTCGCGGACCCAGCGGCCCGTGGCCGAAATGCCCTGGAGCGTGCCGATGGTGCCGTCCGCCAGCAGGTCTTCGATGGCCTGCAGGGCATGCGAACCGAGGCTCTGGAACCCCACCTGGACGCTTCTGCCCGATGCCGCGGCTGCGTCACAGAGCCGGTTGAAGTCCGCCAATGACGCAACGGGAGGCTTCTCCAGATAGAGGTCCGCGTCTGTCCGCAGGGCCGCCAGCGCCAGCGGGGCATGGGTCTGGATGGGGGTTGCCACGATGACCAGGTCCAGCGTCCGGGTGGCGGCGAGCAGCTCGGCCAGCCCCGGATAGACCGCGGCCGACGGCGGGAGGGAACCGGCTTCCGGCGGCTGCGGGTCCGCCACGGCAATGAGTTCGACGGCGCCTGCCGCCTGGAGCCGTTCAAGGTTGCGGAGGTGGTGGGTGCCGAAGCCGTGCACGCCGACGAGGGCCACCCTGGCTGCCCTGCTGCCGTCCATGGCAGGCGCCCAGGCCCCGGCGGACGCTTCGGCGGACGCTTCGGCGGGCGTTTCGGTGGAACGGGTGCCTCCTGGCGTTCCCATGGTTCTCCGTTCTGCCCGGCGGGCACTGGCCGTTGCGCGAGCAGGATTCAGCAAGCGCTTTCCACCAACCAGTGTGCGGGACGGGAAGGGGTGGAGTCCAGTTATGTAACGATTCAAAAATTGGCTTGACCCGACCGCCTCAGGGGGTCTAGATTTTCGAGAAACCGATTACTGGCGTGACGCGGACCACTACCGCCTTCGCCTCTGCAACGATGGAGAAATGGAGGGAGCTGCGCCATGCCGTCTGGATCCTTCAACGCCCGTGCCTACTCGTTCTTTGACACGCTCCTTTGGATCGCCTGCCTGAACCTGCTGTGGATCTTTTTTGCCGTGGCTGGCGCGGGCATCCTCGGTGCCGGTCCGGCCACCGCGGCCGCCCACATCGCAATACGAAAGCGGGTGCGGGGGAATGAGGCTCCGCTGGCTCGGAGCTTTGCTTTCCACTACTTCAGCAACTTCGGCAGAGCCAATGCCATCGCCCTGCCCGTCATGGGTGTGGCGGTAGTCCTGGCCATGAACTGGAACTACTTTTCGCGCTCCGGCGATGTCATTTCGCAGCTCGTTGCGGCAGGAATCTTCGTGGTGGCCATCTTCCTGGCCGGGGCAGCGTGCTACCTCTTTCCCATGTATGCGCGGTATGAGCTGCCCCTGGCCCAGTACCTGCTCACGTCGTCCCGTTTTGCCTTCCGCCATCTGGCTGGAACGGTCATCCTGCTGTTCATCTCCGCTGCCGCGTTCTATGCAAGCAGCACGGTCCCCGGCCTGATCCCGTTCTTCAGCGTCGGCGCCTGGCTGTTCGTTACAGGCTGGCTGTGTGACAGGTTCTTCAGCGCCAATGACGAATCGGTCGCCACGGCGGAAGCGGCCGCCCCCGATGATGCCGTGCCGGTGGCCTCAGTGGCCTGACCCGTCGTACCCGCCAGCAAGTCCTGCGCCGGTGCTCCGTCCCCTTGCCGCCGTCGGCCTCACCGCACTACTGAAACGTATCAAGATCCCTATGCCATGCTCGCCAACCAACCCCGAAGAAGTGGAAAAGGAACAAGATGATTACCAGAAAACTCAGCCTGGCCGCCGCCGTCGTGACCGCCACGGCCCTGACACTGACAGCCTGCGGAGCCGGGGAAACCCAGTCCGCTGACCTGGCCGCCATCAACGTGATGGCCCCCTTCCTCGAGGCGCAGCCGCCCTCCGCGGACGGCGCCGTCCAACAGAAGTTGGAGGAACTCACAGGGAAGGACGTCACCATCGCCTGGACGCCTAACGCCTCCTATGAAGACAAGATGAACATCACGCTGGCTTCGTCCGAGATTCCGCACGTCCTGGTGGTGCAGAGCAAGTCTCCGGGCTTCGTCAAGAACGCCGAAGCGGGTGCCTTCTGGGACCTCACGGATAAGCTCAAGGAGTACCCAAACCTGAAGTCCACCTCCCCGGCGGTGGAGCGGAACGCCAGCATCAACGGCAAGGTCTACGGCGTTTACCGCGCCCGCAACCCGATCCGCTCGGCTGTCATGTTCCGCCAGGACTGGCTGGACAAACTGGGCCTGCAAGCGCCCAAAACCACCGAGGACCTCTACAAGGTGGCCAAGGCCTTCACAGAACAGGACCCGGACGGCAACGGCCAGAACGATACCTGGGGCATCACCATCCCGAAGTGGGGCGCATTGGGGTCCAACAGCCCCTACGACATGATCGAAACCTGGTACGGCGCCGGCAACCGCTGGGCCGAACGTGACGGCAAGCTGGTCCCGAGCTTTGAGACCGAAGAGTTCATCGAAGCCAACCGCTTCGTCAAGAAGATGGTGGATGAGAAGCTCATCAACCCTGACTTTGCCACCTTCGACGGGACCAAGTGGAACGAGCCCTTCTTCAACGGCAAGGGCGGCATCATTATCGACGTCGACTCCCGTGTCAGCGTGCTGATCAACCTGTTCAAGCAGGCCAACCCCAACGACTTTGAAAACAAGGTCGGCTTTGTCGGCGGGCTCGAAGGCCCGGACGGTGAACTGCACACACATCCCACCGACGGTTACTCCGGCTTCCTGGCCATTCCCAAAACCAGCGTCCGGACCGAGGCCGAGCTGAAGACCGTGCTGGAGTTCCTGAACAAGATGAACTCCAAGGAAACCGCTGTCCTGCTGAACAACGGCATCGAGGGCGTGAACTTCACGGTGGAGGACGGCAAGGCCGCCACCATCAAGCCCGAGACCCCTGAGGGCAAGGTGGTCAACACCGATATCAAGAGCTACGCCCAGCTGGGAATGAACGTCACGGGCAACAACTTCTACCCGGTCAAGCAGGCCTCGGGCTACGAGCAGGAGGTCTTCGACAAGCGGGTCGAGGTCATGGCCGAGGACCTCAAGAGCGCGGTCTACAACCCGGCAGCAGCCTTCGTCTCACCCACGTATGTGGCCAAGGGCGCGCAGCTGGACAACATTGTGGCCGATGCCCGGATCAAGTACCTGGCCGGCCAGATTGATGAGCAGGGCCTGAAGGACGCCATCAAGCTGTGGAAGAGCAGCGGCGGCGACAAGGTCCAGGAAGAAATCAACAAGCTCTGGCAGGACAGCAAGTAAATGGCAGCCCCTGTCATTGACGCCCAGGCCGGGGAGCGGGCGCAGCCCGTCTCCGCTCCCCGGCCGCGGGGCAGGTTCTCCGTCCACTTCGCGCACTATAAGTGGCTGTACCTCCTGCTGCTGCCCGGCGTGCTCTATTTCGCCGTCTTCCGCTACGCCCCGATGTACGGGGTGTCGATCGCCTTCAAGGACTACGTCCCGTTCCTCGGGGTGAACGGCAGCCCGTGGGTGGGGTTCCAGCATTTCCAGGACTTCTTCGCCAACCCGGACTTCCCCCGGCTGCTGGGCAACACGCTGATCCTGGCGTTCCTGAACCTGGGTATCGCGTTCCCGCTGACCATCGTGCTGGCGCTGCTGCTGAACGAGGTCCGCCTCTCCATCCTCAAGCGCACCGTCCAGACCCTGGTCTACATCCCGCACTTTCTCTCGTGGACCATCGTGGCGTCGCTGAGTTTCCTGCTGTTCGCGCTGGACTTCGGCCCGCTGTTCCTGTTCCTGAACAACGTGATGGGCACGGACATCGACTTCCTGTCCGACCCTGCCTGGTTCCGGCCGCTGATCGTGCTCCAGGAGATCTGGAAGAACACCGGCTGGGGAACCATCATCTTCCTCGCCGCCCTGGCCACCGTGGACCAGGACCAGTACGAGGCCGCCATCATTGACGGCGCCGGACGGTTCCGCCGGGTATGGCACATCACCCTGCCCGGGATCCGCTCCACCATCATCGTGATGCTCATCCTCGCGATCGGGCAGATGCTCAACACCGGCTTCGAGCAGATCTACCTGATGACCAACGCCCTGAACCGCGATGTCGCTGACGTCTTCGACACCTACGTCTACTTCGTGGGCATCACCCAGGGCGCCTACTCCTATTCCACCGCGGTGGGACTGTTCAAATCCCTGGTGGGCATCGTGCTGATCTTCGGCACCAACGCCCTGGCCAAGCGGTTCAACCAGAGCGGACTGTTCTAATGAAGATTCACAACACCACCGGCGGCCGGATTTTCGACGCCGCCAACTACGTCTTCCTGGCCCTGATCGGCATCATCACCCTGCTGCCGTTCATTTATGTTTTCGCCGGTTCCTTCGCCACCGAAGCCGAGATCACCCGGCGGGCCTTCTTCGTCTGGCCCGAACAGTTTTCCCTGGGCTCCTACGAGTACATCTTCTCCACGCCCGCCTTCATCCGCGCCCTGGTCACCACTGTCCTGGTCACCGCCGTGGGCACCGGGGTCCAGCTGATCCTGACCGTCACCATGGCCTACCCGCTGGCCAAACGGAACCTCCGCGGCCGCAAGCTCATCCTGTCCCTGGTGGTCTTCGCCATGGTCTTCTCCGGCGGCATGATTCCCACTTTCCTGCTGGTCAAGGACCTCGGCCTGCTCAACAGCTACTGGGCCCTGATCCTGCCGGCCGCCATCAACCCGTTCAGCCTGATCATCATCAAGAACTTCTTCCAGGAGCTTCCCGCCGAGCTCGAGGAATCCGCCAAGATGGACGGCGCCACCGAGGTCGGGATCCTTTGGCGCATCCTGCTGCCGCTGTCCAAGCCGGTGCTGGCCACGTTCGCCCTGTTCTACGCCGTGGGCATCTGGAACGACTTCATGTCACCCCTGCTCTACCTGTCCGACAACTCCAAATGGACCCTGCAGATGTACCTGCGCCAGGTCACAGCCTCCTCCGACCTGCTCGGCACCGGCAACGTGGACCCCAACTACATCCCCCCGGAACAGGGCATCAAATTCGCGGTCATCGTGGTGGCAACCCTGCCCATCCTGGTCTTCTACCCGTTCCTGCAAAAACACTTCGCCAAAGGCATGCTCATTGGCTCCGTCAAGGGCTGATGGGGGAGCCGGACTACCAGAAAGCACAGCATGAAAATCCTGCTCGCCGGAGATTCCACGGTGGCCAACTGCCCCACGCATGAGTACCCCATGAGCGGCTGGGGAGCGCAGCTTGCGCCGCATGTCTACAATCGGGCGGCCGTGCACAACTTCGCCAAGGGCGGGGCAAGCACGGAGTCCTTCAGGGAGGAGGGGCTGTGGGGCCGGCTGCTTTCGGAAGCAGCCGAGGGGGACCTGGTGCTGATCCAGTTCGGCCACAACGACCAGAAGAGGCAACACCTCGCGGCCCGCACCGGTTACGCGGCGAACCTGCGCACCATGGCCGGGGACGTGCGGAGCCGCGGGGCGCTTCCCGTCCTGTGCACCCCGGTGGAGCGGCGGCACTTCCTGGACGCGCCGCCGTCGGACGCTGTTGTGGAAGGGATCCTGGAGCCGAGCCTGGAGGACTACCCGGAGGTGGTCCGGGAAATCGGCCTGGAGCTGGGGCTGCCGGTGGTTGACCTGAACGCGTGGACGCGCGGGCTTTACCTTCGCCTGGGACCGGAGGACTCGGCGTCCCTCTTCTGCCACTTTGCGCCGGGCACGCACGCCTACTGGCCGGAAGGGCTGGCGGACAACACCCACTTTTCCCGGCCGGGAGCCGCCCTGGTGGCGGAGCATGTTGCCGCGGAGCTCCAGGAGCTGGGGCTGGTCCCGGACAGTGTGTTAAGTACGACGGCGGGACGCAGCTAAGTGGGCACGCCTGGCTTGGGAACGCCTGGCCCGGGGACGAAGGTGCTCTACAGCAACGCACTGACCGGGCCGGGGGATGTCGCGGACTGGGTGGCGGAAGGGCCGCTGAGCGCGGGCGGGCATGGCGGTGCGCTGGAACTTTCGGGTTCGCTGGACGACGCGGAATTCGGGGACCACGCGCACTGGACGTTCTGGTGCCCGGTGGAGTTCCCGGACGGAGTCCGGATCAGCTGGGAGTTCCTTCCGCTGGAGGAGCCGGGCCCGGCCATGCTCTTCTTCGCCGCCCGGGGGCACGGCGGGCGGGACCTGTTCTCACCCGGGCTCGCACCGCGGACGGGGTACTACCCGCAATACCATTCCGGGGACATCGATGCCCTGCACATCTCCTACTTCCGGCACAAATACGCGTCCGAGCGGGCGTTCCGCACCTGCAACCTGCGCAAGAGCGCGGGTTTTGAGCTCGTGGCGCAGGGTGCCGATCCGTTGCCGCCTGCCGGGGACGCGATGGACTTCTACCGCCTGGAGGTGGTGAAGGACGGGCCACGCGTGGCTTTTTCCATCAACGGGTTGCCGCTGCTTGAGTGGCAGGATCCGTCCGGCAAGGTGCTTGGGGCCGGCCACCTGGGCTTCCGGCACATGGCCCCGCTCCGGGCGGCCTACCGCAACCTGGTGGTGGAGGAACTCTAGCTAGGGAGCGGGATCCGCCTTGTGTTTCGTCGGCCGGTAGCCGGCGAGTTCGGCGCGGACGTCACCTTCCTCGTGCTGGCCCTTCTCCTTGCCGAACGGCAGGGCCTTCAGCAGCGGGTGCAGGACGGCCATCACGGCGAGGCCCCACACGAGTCCCAGGACGGCTGAGCACAGGGTGTTCACGAGCCAGGCCAGGAGCCCGCCAATGCCCGCGATTCCGGCGACCGGGGCCTCAAGGGCATGGACCAGGTCATACGGAAGGTGCCAGCCGAGGTCGTAGGCCCCCTGCAGCATGATGTGGCCGCCAACCCACAGCATGGCGACTGTCCCGATCAGGGTGATTGCAGCCAGCACGGCGGGCATCCCCTTGACCAGCAGCTCGCCGAAGCGTTGCGAGCCCGCAGATTCCTTGGCGGCCAGGTGCAGGCCAATGTCGTCCATCTTGACGATCAGTGCCACCGCACCGTACACGAGCACCGTGATGGCGAGGGCCACGACCACCAGGATGACAGCCCGCGCCCAGATGGATTCGGCGGCCACCTCGTTCATCGAGATGACCATGATCTCGCAGGACAGGATGAAGTCTGTGGTGATGGCGCCCTTGACCACCTTCGCTTCCGCCTCCGGACCCCGCTGGACCGCCGGCGCTTTTTCGTCCGAGTGGTCACGGCGGAGCTTGTGCCAGACCTTCTCGGCACCTTCGAAGCACAGGTACGTGCCGCCCAGCATGAGGATGAACGGGATGGCCCACGGGAGGAAGGCGCTGATGAGCAGCAGGGCCGGGAGGATGATCAGCAGCTTGTTCCGGAGCGAGCCCCAGAAGATTCGCTTGATCATCGGCAGTTCGCGGGACGGGTCAGCCCCGGACACGTACTGCGGGGTTACAGCGGCGTCGTCGATGACCACACCGGCGGCCTTGGCTCCCGCCTTGGCGGCTCCGGCTGCGACGTCGTCCACCGACGCGGCGGCGATGCGGGCCAGGGCCGCGACGTCGTCCAGCAGGGCGACGAGGCCGCCGCTCACAGACCGCTCCCGCAGTGTTCGCGTTCCGTCGGCTGGGCGTGGCTGCCTGGGTGCAGGCGGGTGATCGGCATGCTGAGATTATACGGGGGCCGGGCAGCCGTACCGGCCCGGCTCCGCTGCGCACGGCCAGCATTCCTTCGACCTTTGTCCCCAACCGCGGCCGGTCAGGCCCCGGCGACCGGGAGCACCATCAGGTAACCGGTGGGCAGTTCGCTGCTCCAGCGCCGCGGCTCGCGGACCACGAATTGCGTTGCCAGCTCCTCCGGGGTGAGCAGGCTGTTGGGCGCAGGCGACGGGCCCCACTGCCCGCTGCCGTGCGGGTAGAGGGGATCCTGGACCCGGACGCCGGTGACGGAGAAGTCCTGGAACCGGGCGGGATCGCCGATCGACTCGAAACCGCTCATCACCCATGCGTGGCGGCCGCGCCACATGACCAGCCCCACCGGCCGGCCCGTGGCGGCGATGGCGCGCGCCGCCGTCCGGAGCGCGGTCCCGTAGTCGGCGATGCTGACCACCGTGTACGGCCCCATGCCAACCTCCGTCAGCACCTGCGCCCACCCGAGGGGGTTGGCGCCGTTGAACGAGTTGGACGATCGGGCCCGGGCCATCTCCCAGAGTTCTCCCTGCTGGGTGGAATCCGCCCACGTGCCGCCGCCCGTGTCGTCGACGAGGTTGTGGGCCATCTGGATGCTCGCTGCCACACACCAGTCAAAGGTGTACTGCGGCACGAAGTCGCCCTCCTGGTAAAGGTTGAGGGAGAACGGCTGGGGTTCCGGCGGTGCCGCGGGTACCGGCGACGGGGCGGGCGGAGCCGCTGACGCCGGTGGCGGGGCGGTCAGCGCGGCCGATGCCGGCGCCGGGGAGGCCGGGCTCGCTTGCCCGGTAACGGCGTCGTTGATGCCGACGGCGGGCGTGCAGGCCCCGAGGAAGGCTGCCAGGACGAGGAGCCAGGCCAAGAGACGGGGGCGGGCGCCGGTCATGCTTCAGTCTAGCGCCGCGCGGCGGGGCAGGCCCTGGCCCGAGGCCCGGTTCGCGCCCCGACGCCGGCCAGGAACCCGGACCCTCAGAAGGCGTACCGGATGCGGCAGTATGGTGCGATCCTCCCAACCAGGGCGGTCAGTTGCCGCACGTAGCCGGCCTTGGTTCCGGAGCGGTAGCGGACGTTGGTGAAGCCGTTGAATGAGACCTTTGCCTCTTGGAGGTCCGGGCGCCACAGCACGCTCTCGGCCTGCGGATGCCAGCCGAGGTTGACCTCGTGGAGCCGTTCATTGTGCGTCAGGAAGATGACTTCCGCCGCCAGCTGGGACTTCGCAGCGGCACTCAGCGTCGCGTCGAGTTGGCAGAGCAGCTCCTCCCAGTCGCTGAGCCAGGTGTCCGTAATGATGACCGGGGAAAAGTTCACATGCACCTCATAGCCGGCAGCGACGAAGTCGTTGATGGCCGCCATGCGTTCGCCCACCGGCGAGGTCCTGACGTCGATCGACTTCGCCAAAGCCGCGGGCATAAGGGAAAAGCGGATCCGGGTGTGGCCGCCGTGGTCCCAGCCCAGCATCGCCGGGTTGACGTACTTGGTGGCAAAGGACAGCTTGGCGGTAGGCAGGTCGCGGAAGAGCGTGACCAGATCTTCCACGTTGTCGCTGACAAGGGCGTCCACGGAGCAGTCGCTGTTCTCACCGATGTCGTAGACCCAGAGCTCCGGATCGCACTGGTTAGGCTCAAGCTTGATGCCTTGGCGCGTAACGTGGCGCTCCAGTGACCCCGCGATCTGGTCGATGTTCGCGAACACCGTGACGGGATTGCTGTACCCCTTGTGCCGGGGCACGTAGCAGTACGCGCACGCCATGGCGCAGCCGTTCGCGGTTGAGGGCGCAATGAAGTCTGCGGACCTGCCGTTCGGCTTGACGGTCAGCGCTTTCTTGACCCCGAGGACCAACGCCTCCGTTTTGATCCGGGACCAGCGCGGCACGTTCGTTTCATCACCGTGCACAGCCGGGATGTTCCAGTGGTTGTCGACAAGCACGACGTCGGCGTCCGGCCACCGTTCCACGATGTCCCTGCCCCGGGGCAGCTCCAGTGCGGCAGGCTGCGCGTAGATGCGGCGGATCTGCAGCAGCCGGTTGAAGTCCATGATGGCCATTCTTGCAAGTCGAGGGGATGGCCGCGGGCAGTTAAGCCCAGGGCCTCGCCAGGCTATGGTGTCCAGCGCCAGTTCCTCAACAGCCACGGCAAATCCATCCATGTCGAACCAGTCAACGGGCAATGCCTCCTGCGTTGGCACAAGGCCGGCCGCCGCCTCGGAGGCATACGGCAAGATAGGAAGATCATGGGAGTGCGCCTAGGGAGGGAGGCAGGTTATGGAGCCTGTAATTGTCGACGGCGGCAAGGGAACGGTGGAGCTCCGCTCCGACGGCATCATCCACCTGATCTGGGAACCCAGGGTCCGGATAGAACTGCAGGACGCACGGGCAGCCATGGCTGCCGTCAACCAGATAGCGGGGGACAGCACTTACCCGATGCTGGTGGACATGGCCACCACCGAGGACGTCACCAGGGCAGCCCGTGCTGTCTTTTCCATCCCGTGCGCTGCCAACCGGATCGCGCTGCTGGGAGCAAGCCCGGTAGACCGGATCATCGCAAACTTCTTCCTGGGCGTGCACATCCCGCCCTGCCCCACCCGTTTCTTCACCTCCCGGACAGAGTCCATGAAATGGCTGCAGGAAGGTGACTGACCGGGCGTTGCCTGCCAACCGGGCAATGCCTACTTAACCGGACGGTGCCATATCAGCCGCCGGCGGAAGTCCCCGTGCTCTGCCGGACCACCAGTTCCGGCGTGAAGACCACCGAACGGTGCGTGGGGTTCCGGGACCCCACTTCTTCGGCGAGAAGTTCGATTGCCGTGCGCCCCAGCGCCTCCGTGGGCTGCCGGATGGAGGACAGCGGAACCACGGCCGAGACGGCGAAGTCAATGTCGTCATAGCCAATCAGCGCAACGTCCTCGGGGATGCGGAACGTGTGGGTCATGGTCAGGGACTGCATGACCCCCAGCGCCAGGAGGTCGTTGGCGCAGAAGATGCCGTCCGGCAGCTTTTCCCGGCCCCGCTCCACCAGTGCGTTCCCCACGCTTCGCCCGGCCAGGACCGTCATGGCGTCCGATGCCAGAACCTCCAGCGACGCGTCGGGTTCTTCCTTGACGGCACGCTGCGCGCCCTGCAGGCGGTCCGCCACCTGCCGGATGGAGGTGGGGCCGCCCACAAAGGCCAGCCGACGGCGGCCGGTGTCCAGCAGGTGCCGCGCGGCAAGGTACCCCCCGGCGTCGTCGTCCACTGCTACGGAGCTGAACTTTGCCTCGTCAGCCAGCCGGTCCACCAGCACGGTGGGCACGCCGCGCTCGCGGAGGAGGTCAAGGCGCTCCGTCACGTCACCCACCGGCGAGATCAGCAGTCCCTGGACACGCTGTTCCTGGAAAAGATCGATGTAATTGGCCTCCCGGCCGGCGTCGTGGCCGCTGTCCCCAAGCAGCACCGCACTGCCGTGCAGGGCAGCGGCGTCCTCGGCCGCACGCACCACGGAGGTGAAGAACGGGTTGCCTACGTCCAGGACGATCAGGCCGATGGTGCGGCTGTGGCCGGCGCGCAATTGGCGGGCTGCGTCGTTACGGACGAACCCCAACTCATCGATCGCCTTGAGCACCCGGTCCTTGGTCCGCTGCGAGACCCTGTCAGGGTAATTCAGCACGTTGGAGACCGTGCCCACCGCCACGCTGGCATGGTTGGCGACGTCCTTGATACTGGCTGAGCGGTTCATGATTCTCCGTGCTGCTGCGCGATGTGCCAGGCGTCCGGGCCGCCCCGTGGACGGCTTGTCCGGAATGCTTGACACCTACTCCAGTTCAAGAGTACTTTGAATCGTAACAATGAAACGATTCAAAGTTTCCGCGAGTTTAGGAGGGTCCAACATGAGGGTGTGTTTCCGCTCCTCGATACAGCCAGCGCTGATTGACGAATACCGGCGGCGGCATGCGGCCGTGTGGCCGGAGATGCTGCGCGCCCTCAAGGCCGCGGGCTGGAACAACTACTCCCTGTTCCTGGCCGGGGACGGGCTCCTGGTTGGCTACGTGGAATGCGACGATTTCGATGCCGCCCGCGCCCGCATGGCCCTGACCGAGGTCAACGCCCGGTGGCAGGCGGAAATGGCAGCGCTTTTTGAAAACTCTGGCCAGGCTCCCGATGAAGGGTTCCAGGTCCTGGAGGAAGTCTTCAACCTTGACAGCCAGCTGGCCGCGGCACAGGCCTCCACCTCCTAAAGCCGGCGGGCCGGCAAACAACAGGCTCCAGCAGCGGGGCGGCATCCAGCAGACCAACAGCATCACAAGACACCGGAAAGAACCATCATGAATGACGTAGCAACGGCGCTGGGCAGGCTCGGGGAGCTTGCCATCGAGGTCCCTTCGTGGGCATATGGAAATTCGGGTACGCGGTTCAGGGTGTTCGGCACGCCCGGCACCCCGCGCACTGTGCAGGAGAAGCTGGCGGACGCCGCAAAGGTCCATGAACTGACCGGCCTCGCGCCCACAGTGGCGCTGCACATCCCGTGGGACAAGGTGGATGACTACTCGGCTTTGAAAGAGTACGCGGCCGGCCTGGGTGTTGGCCTGGGCACCATCAACTCCAACACGTTCCAGGATGATGAGTACAAGTTCGGTTCGCTGACCTCGTCCAATGAGTCCGTGCGCCGCAGGGCCATCGACCATCACCTGGACTGCATTGGGATCATGCACGCCACGGGTTCCAAGGACCTGAAGATCTGGCTGGCGGACGGCACCAACTACCCGGGCCAGGACGATATGCGTGGCCGCCAGGACCGCCTGGCCGAGTCCCTGCAGGAGATCTACGCGGCCCTCGGGGACGGGCAGCGCCTGGTGCTGGAGTACAAGTTCTTCGAGCCGGCTTTCTATCACACCGATGTTCCGGACTGGGGCACCTCTTACGCCCAGACCCTCGCGCTCGGGGAGAAGGCGTTTGTGTGCCTGGACACCGGCCACCACGCCCCGGGCACCAATATCGAGTTCATCGTGATGCAACTGCTGCGCCTGGGCAAGCTTGGCTCGTTCGACTTCAACTCCCGCTTCTACGCGGATGATGACCTGATCGTGGGCGCGGCGGACCCGTTCCAGCTGTTCCGCATCATGCATGAGGTGATCCACGGCGGCGGGTTCGGCAAGGACTCTGGAGTTGCGCTGATGCTGGACCAGTGCCACAACCTGGAGGAGAAGATCCCGGGCCAGATCCGCTCGGTCCTGAACGTCCAGGAAATGACCGCCCGCGCCCTGCTCGTGGACACCGAGGCCCTGGCCGAGGCCCAGCGTGCCGGAGATGTGCTGGCCGCCAACGGCATCTTCAATGATGCGTTCTACACCGACGTCCGGCCGGTCCTGGCCGAGTGGCGTGAATCCCGCGGCCTGCCCGCGGACCCGCTGGCCGCGTTCAAGGCCAGCGGTTACCAGAAGAAGATCAACGAGGACCGCGTGGGCGGCCAGCAAGCCGGATGGGGCGCCTGAAAGGCATGAACATGCAGAACACAGCCAAGACTGTTGAAGACCTGATTTCCCGTTCGAACCGCCTGGGTGCGGATAAGCGGAACACTAACTTTGCCGGGGGCAACACGTCGGCGAAGGGCACGGAGAAGGACCCGGTGACGGGTGAGGACGTCCAGCTGCTGTGGGTCAAGGGTTCCGGCGGGGACCTGGGTACTTTGAGGGCCGAGAACCTTGCGGTGCTGCGCCTTGACCGGCTGAACGCTTTGAAGAACGTGTACCCGGGCGTTGAGCGTGAAGACGAGATGGTGGCCGCGTTCGATTACTGCCTGCACGGCAAAGGCGGCGCGGCCCCCTCGATTGACACGGCGATGCACGGGCTGGTGGATGCGGCGCACGTGGACCATCTGCACCCGGACTCCGGGATTGCCATTGCGACGGCGGCAGAGGGTGAGGCGCTGACGGCGAAGATTTTCGGGAACAAGGTGGTGTGGGTGCCATGGCGCCGTCCGGGATTCCAGCTGGGCCTGGACATCGCGGCGATCAAGGACGCAAACCCGCAGGCCATCGGCACCATCCTGGGCGGGCACGGCATCACCGCGTGGGGCGCCACCTCCGAAGAGGCGGAACAGAACTCGCTGTGGATCATCGACCAGGCCGAGAAGTACATCAGGGAAAACGGCAAGGCCGAGCCGTTCGGTGCGAAGCTGCCCGGCTACGGCGCCCTGCCCGAGGCCGAGCGGCGCGCCAAAGCCGGGGCCCTGGCGCCGGTGATCCGCGGCCTGGCCTCCACGGACAAGCCGGTCCTGGGGCACTTCAGTGATGACGCCGTCGTGCTGGACTTCCTGGAAGCCGCCGGGCACCCGCGCCTGGGTGCGCTGGGCACGTCCTGCCCGGACCATTTCCTTCGGACCAAGGTCAAGCCGCTGATCCTTGACCTGCCCGCGGATGCCTCGGTGGAGGACTCGATCGCCCGGCTGCAGGAACTCCACGGCGAGTACCGGAAGGACTACCAGTCCTACTACGACCGCCATGCGACCCCGGATTCCCCGGCACTGCGCGGCGCGGACCCGGCCATCGTGCTGGTCCCCGGCGTGGGCATGTTCTCGTACGGGGCGAACAAGCAGACCGCCCGGGTGGCCGGCGAGTTCTACCTCAACGCGATCAACGTGATGCGCGGCGCCGAGGCCATCTCCAGCTACGCCCCGATCGAGGAATCGGAGAAGTTCCGGATCGAGTACTGGGCGCTGGAGGAAGCCAAGCTGGCACGGATGCCCAAGCCCAAGTCCCACGCCACCCGGATCGCCCTGGTGACCGGCGCGGCGTCCGGGATCGGCAAGGCCATCGCCACCCGCCTCGCCGCCGAAGGCGCCTGCGTGGTCATCGCGGACCTCAACCTCGAGAACGCGCAGAAGGTGGCCGAAGAGCTCGGCGGGCCCGATGTCGCCGTCGGCGTCCAGGCCGACGTCACGGACGAGGCCCAGGTCGCCGCTGCCATCGACGCCGCGGTGCTGGCGTTCGGCGGGCTGGACCTGGTGGTCAACAACGCCGGCCTGTCCATCTCCAAGCCGCTGCTGGAAACCACCGAAAAGGACTGGGACCTGCAGCACAACGTGATGGCCAAGGGCTCCTTCCTGGTGGCAAAGGCCGCGGCAAAGGTCATGATCGCCCAGGGCATGGGCGGGGACATCATCTACATCTCCTCCAAGAACTCCGTGTTCGCCGGCCCGAACAACATCGCCTACTCCGCCACCAAGGCCGACCAGGCCCACCAGGTCCGCCTCCTCGCCGCGGAACTGGGCGAGCACGGCATCCGCGTCAACGGCATCAACCCCGACGGCGTGGTCCGCGGCTCCGGGATCTTCGCCGGCGGCTGGGGCGCCAAACGCGCCGCCGTTTACGGCGTGGACGAGACGGAACTGGGCAAGTACTACGCCCAGCGCACCCTGCTCAAACGCGAAGTCCTCCCCGAACACGTCGCCAACGCCGCCGCCGTCCTCACCGGCAACGAACTGTCCCACACCACCGGCCTGCACATCCCCGTGGACGCCGGAGTGGCCGCAGCCTTCCTCCGATGAACACGCCTGTGTTTGCCGCCGTCGATATTGGCGCTTCCTCCGGCCGGGTCATCCTGGGCCGGATCGCAGGAAGCGGCGTGGAGCTGGAGGTGGTCCACCGTTTCTCCAACGGCGTGGTGGAGATCGACGGCGGCCTCCGCTGGGACTTCGACGCCCTCTTCGCGGAGGTGCTGAAGGGCCTGACGGCCGCGGCCACGGTTGCCGCCGTGCAGGGCGAGCGGATCCTCAGCATCGGCATCGACACCTGGGCTGTGGACTACGGCCTGGTCAACGCCGCGGGTGAGCTGACGGCTCCGCCGTTCAGCTACCGCGACGACCGCAGCCGCGCCGCCGTCGAACCCGTGCACCGGAAACTGGACCCCGCCCGCCTCTACGCCACCACCGGGCTGCAGTTCCTGCAGTTCAACACGATCTACCAGCTGGCCAGCGAACCGGACCTGGACGGGCTGCAGGCCCTGCTGATCCCGGACCTCATCGCGTTCCTGCTCACCGGGCAGCGGCGGACCGAGGCCACCAACGCCTCCACCACCGGCCTGTTCGATGCCGTGGCGGGGGAGTGGGCCACCGAGTTCTTCACCGCCCTGGGCCTGCGGAAGGACCTGTTCCCGCCGCTGATCCAGCCCGGTGAAGCGATAGGCACCCTGCTGCCGGAGATCGCCGCCCGGTCGGGACTGCCGCGGGATACAAAGGTGGTGGCGGTCGGCTCGCACGACACCGCATCCGCCGTCGCCGCAGTCCCCGCCAAAGCGGAAGACGGCGAGGAAAACTTCGCGTACATCTCCTCGGGAACCTGGTCCCTGGTGGGGCTGGAACTGAAACACCCCGTCCTCACCGAAGCCAGCCGCGCGGCGAACTTCACCAACGAACGGGGCGTGGACGGCACCATCCGGTACCTCCGGAACATGGGCGGGCTCTGGCTGCTCAGCGAATGCCAGCGGACCTGGGCACAGGAAGGGGTCCGTCCCGAACTGACGGCGCTGCTCACCGCGGCGGCCGCGCTGCCGGCCGGCGGGCCGCAGATCAACCCGGACGACCCCTACTTCATCGCCCCGGACCACATGCCCGAACGCATCCGGGGTGCCGTTCGCCGCACCGGAGAGGTGCTGCCCAACGATCCAGCAGCCATCACACGGTGCATCATGGACAGCCTCGCGGCCGGCTACGCCCGCACCATCCGCGACGCCGAACGCGTCGCCGACCGGATCGTCGACGTGGTGCACATCGTGGGCGGCGGTTCCCAGAACAGGTTGCTGTGCCAGCTCACGGCAGACGCCACGGGCAGGAAAGTGGTGGCAGGACCCGTGGAAGCCACCGCACTGGGCAATGTGCTGGTGCAGGCACGGGCGGCCGGTGCCGTCTGCGGCGGGCTGGCTGAGCTCCGCGCCCTGGTGGTGCAGGGCCATGACCTGCAGGCGTTCGCGCCGGAACTCTCCCGGCTGTAGCCTGACCGCACTGCGACACGTCAACACAGGACAGGATTCGATAACCATGCCGCTCTTCGATCTCCCGCTCGCCCAGCTCCGTACCTACACCTCGGACGTGACGCCGCCGGAGGACCTGCGCGAATTCTGGGACGCAACCATCGCGGAAGCACGGGAGTTCCCCCTGGACCCCGGCTTTGAACCCGTGGAGAACTACCTTTCCGTCATCGACACCTTCGACGTGACCTTTGCCGGCTACGGCGGCGCTCCGGTCAAGGGGTGGCTGCACCTCCCTGCGCACCGGGAACCCGATGCGGCGCTGCCCGTGGTGGTCCAGTACGTCGGATATTCCGGCGGCCGCGGGCTGGTCAACCAGGACACCCGGTGGGCGCAGGCCGGATACGCGCACTTCATCATGGACACCCGGGGCCAGGGCTACGGCGGCTCTCTGGGGGAGACGCCGGACCCGCACCCTTCCGCCGGGGACGTGGCCCACGCCGGCCGTATGACCCGCGGCATCGCCAACCGGGACGGTTATTACTACCGCCGGGTCTACGTGGACGCCTTCCGGGCCGTGGAAGCTGCCCGGTCCCACCCCGCCGTCGACCCGTCCCGCGTGGTGCTGGCCGGCGTCAGCCAGGGCGGCGGCATCGTTGTGGCCGTCGCCGGGCTGATGGCCGGAAGGCTCGACGGCGTCATCGCCGCCCTGCCCGACGTCCCCTTCCTGCAGGACTTCCCCCGCGCCATCGACATCACCCCGCGCGGGCCGTACCCGGAGATAGCGCAGTTCCTGGCCCGGCACCGGGACCGGTACGACGCCGCCCTCGCGGTGCTGCGCTATTTCGACGGCGTCAACCTGGCACGCTGGGCAACCGCGCCGGCGCTGTATTCGGCGGCGCAGATGGATGACATCTGCCCGCCCTCCACTGTTTTTGCCAGTTTCAACGCGTACGGATGCGGGACGCCCGGCGTTCCGGCCACCGGTGCTGCGAAAGAGATCGAGGTGTACAGGTTCAACAACCACGAGGGCGGCCAGGAGCACCACTGGATCAGGCAGCTGCTTTTCCTGCGGAAGCTGCTGGGGTAGGCCGCCCGTCCCGCGATGCGGCGTAACACTTTGCGGGGGGCAACAGGTTGCGGTTATGGTTCAAGGCATGACAAACCGTTGGTATGCGTATTTTTCGTTGGCTCTGGAGGGGCCCGCGTCTAACTGACACGCATCCAACTTTCCTTCAGAGCCAACAGGGCAGAGATTATTCTCTGCCCTTCGCCGTTTCTCCGGCGGGTTCTGATCCGGGCCCGCTTCCCATCTGGAACAGGACCCGAACATGAGCACCGCAACAGCAGAAGCATCCGCCACAGCCCAGACCGCCGCCGGCGCCGAAGCCGCAAAATCGACGTCCAACCTTCGTGTCAGCGAATTCACCGCGCTGCCCACGCCCCAGGAAGTCATCGCGGAACTGCCGCTGGACGCACGGGCGGCGGACGTCGTCGAACGCGGACGCGACGAAGTCCGCGCCATCATGGACGGTGTGGACGACCGCCTGCTGGTGATCGTGGGACCCTGCTCCATCCATGATCCGAAGGCGGGACTGGAGTACGCGCGGCGGCTGGTCAGCCAGGCCGAGAAGCACCGGGAAGACCTGCTCATCGTCATGCGGACCTACTTCGAGAAGCCCCGCACCACGGTGGGCTGGAAGGGCCTGATCAACGACCCGCGGCTGGACGGCAGCCACGACATGGTCACCGGCCTGCGGACCGCGCGGCGCTTCCTGCAGCAGGTCACCGCGCTGGGGCTGCCCACGGCCACGGAATTCCTCGAGCCGATCAGCCCGCAGTACATGGCGGATTTGATTTCCTGGGGCGCCATCGGGGCCCGCACCACCGAAAGCCAGATCCACCGGCAGCTTGCCTCGGGCCTGTCCATGCCCATCGGCTTCAAGAACGGGACCGACGGCGACCTCCAGGTAGCCATCGACGCCTGCGGCGCGGCGGCGGCCGCCCAGGCCTTCCTCGGCATTGATGGCGACGGCCGGGCCGCGCTGGTGTCCACCGCCGGAAACCCGGACGCCCATGTCATCCTCCGCGGCGGGCGCAAGGGACCGAACTACTCTGCCGCCGACGTGGAGGCTGCCTCGGCAAAGCTGGCAGGCAAGCAGCTGAACCCCCGCCTCATCGTCGACGCCAGCCACGCCAACAGCGGCAAGAGCCACCACCGCCAGGCCGAAGTGGCCATGGAGATCGGCGCCCAGCTGGAAGACGGCGGCACTTCGGCCCAGGCGATTGCCGGTGTCATGCTGGAAAGCTTCCTGGTGGGCGGCGCACAGAACCTCGATGTTGCCGGGCACGCCGCGGGACGACCGGAGCTGGTGTACGGGCAGAGCGTCACGGACGCCTGCATGGAGTGGGATGTTTCGGTCTCTGTCCTGGACCAGCTGGCCGCCTCCGCCCGCAAGCGGAGGGAGTCGGCTCTCACTAAATAGGGGATGAAATAGGGGACCGTACTACTTTCACTTCTGCCACAGGAACATCTAGAGTATCTAGATAGGTGGTTGGTGGATGGCTCAGCATCGGAACACCGCATTGGCATGAACATGGGGTCACTGTTGTCCATCCGTCAGCAAAGGAATATGGGAAATGTCGCCAGAACAGAACTTCTCAAACGCGAAGTTCCTCACCGTGGCTGAAGTCGCCCAGGTTATGCGGGTCTCCAAGATGACCGTGTACCGGCTGGTCCACTCCGGCGAAATGCCGGCAGTGCGCTTCGGACGCTCCTACCGCGTCCCGGAGCAGGCGGTGGAGCAGTACCTCAAAGGTGCTGTGGTGGACGGCCACACCGAGACCGCCTGACAAGCTTGTCCATAGCCGCCTCCTGGAAGCGGTACCCTGTTAAGGAACGTTTTACGTCATTGTAAGAATCTGTCAGTTGTTCAGTTCGTAGCTCTGTCCACGAACCTTTTCCATCAGACAGGTACTGCATCTAGTTTGTGAGGAACTTTCGTGGGTTCAGTTATTAAGAAGCGTCGCAAGCGTATGGCCAAGAAGAAGCACCGCAAGTTGCTTCGCAAGACCCGTCACCAGCGCCGCAACAAGAAGTAGCAGTACTTCGAACTGCGTGGAAATGCCCGCCGCCTTCCGAGGTGGCGGGCATTTCTGTTGGCGCTGCCTAGACGCGGGGGCCACGGATGCGGGCGAACCCCTTCCAGAGACCGTAGACGGCGCCGCAGGCCGTTGCCGCTTTGAGCCCGAGCGTGGCTGCGCGGCGGCCTGCACGGAAGTCGTAGACGGGCCAGTTGTTGTCCCGGGCGTGCCGGCGCAGACGGGCGTCCGGGTTAATGGCCACGGGGTGGCCCACCAGGGTCAGCAGGGGGATGTCGTTGTAGGAGTCGCTGTAGGCCCAGCAGCGCATCAGGTCCAGCTCTTCGGCGTCGGCAATGGCCCGGACGGCAACGGCCTTGGCGGAGCCGTGCAGGATGTCCCCCACCAGCCGGCCCGTGTACATGCCGTCATGTATTTCGCCCACCGTTCCCAGGGCCCCGGTCAGTCCCAGCCGGGTGGAAATCACGGTGGCCACTTCGATGGGTGTGGCGGTCACCAGCCACACCCGGCGGCCAACCCGCAGGTGCTGCTCCGCCAAGGCCTTGGCGCCGGGCCAGATCCTCGAGGCGATCATCTCGTCGTAGACCTCTTCGCCCAAGGCCTTTACGTCGTCGACCGTGATCCCCGCGGCGAGGGTCAGGGCGGAGTCGCGCACCGCATGGACGTCGTCGATGTTCTCGCCGCGGGCCACGAACTTGAACTGCTTCCAGGCAAAGCCGGCAGCCTGGGTCATGGTGAAGGCGCCGCGCTGGTGCATCTTCCGTGCAACGTGGAAGAGGCTGGCGCCGCGCATCAGGGTGTTGTCCACATCGAAGAACGCCGCCTCGCCGGGCTGCGGCGCAGCAACCGGCTTGGTGACTACGGCGACGTATTTCTCAACGGGCATGCAGTTGAGTCTAGTCAATCCACTCTTCATTCCACTGCGGTGTCACGCCGGACGTCGCCGCGCCCGGGCAACGGGGATACCGTTAAGGCATGGCCTCACCGCGCGTCCTCCTCATCACCAAAGCAGACTGCCACCTTTGCGAAGACGCGCGCGACGCCGTCGGGCGGGTTACCGCGTCGCTGGGACTTGAGTGGGACGAGGAGTTGGTGGACCACCAGCCGGAACTCCGTGAACGCTATGCGGAAGAAATCCCCGTGGTGCTGGTGGACGGGGTGCAGCGCGATTTCTGGAAGATCGACGAAGCCCGCCTTGAACGCGTGCTCCGGCAGGCAATGGGGCAGTAGGGAGCAGCACCTTGTGATGATGCGGACATCGGCGTCACCTGCTTTGTTGGCAATGCTGATGGGGCTCTAGAGTGGTGTCACAACGCAATGCGAGGGAGGAGCTGGTGGCTTCGCTGGATTCAACTCCCCAGGCTGTCCCGGACCTGCCGGGAGCCACGGGCACGGCGGGTAAACAGATTCCGCCCGCTGCGGTGGCACGGCTGACCCTTTACCTGCGCGCCCTCAACACCCTGCTCTCCGAGGGGGTGGAGCGGGTCTCCTCAGAATCCCTCGCTGAGGCCTCGGGCGTCAGCTCCGCAACCCTGCGCAAAGACCTCTCCCACGTTGGTTCGTATGGAACCCGCGGTGTGGGCTACGAGGTGCAGTACTTGAGCCGGCACATCGCGGCCGCCCTGGGACTTACGCACGACTGGAAAGTGGCGATCGTGGGGGCCGGCAACCTGGGCAAGGCCCTGGCCCGGTACGGCGGCTTTGAATCCCGTGGCTTCGACGTAGTTGCCATTTTTGACGCGGACCAGATGGTGGTGGGCAACGAAGTGGGCTGGCTGCGGGTCAGCGACGTGGCCGACCTGGAAGCGGTATTGCACCGGACCGGGGCCAACATGGTGGTGCTGGCACTGCCGGCCGCCGTGGCCCAGGATGTTTGCGACCGCGTGGTGGCGGCCGGCGTCCGCAGCGTCCTGAGTTTCGCCCCCGTGATGCTCCAGGTGCCGGAGGGGGTCAACCTCCGCAAGGTGGACATGGCAACGGAGCTGCAGATCCTGGCCTACCACGCACAGCGGGCGCAGGCCCCGGGCCAGACCGCCTAGGTTCCTTCGCGGTTCCGGCTGCTTTTTCGGGACCCACGCCCGCAGGGTGGTTGGTGCCTGGACTACCGGCCGTACGGGTTGCCCATGTTGCCGCCGTACGGATTGGCGAACGGCTGCTGCCGCCGGAAATACGGAGCGGCACCAGGCAGGTAGAGCAGCACAATGGCCGCGATCCCCAACAACGTGCCGATGGTCGCGAAACTGGGAGGGCCGAAGAGGCCCAGGACGGAAAGTGCCGCGAAGACGGTGCCCAGGATGCGTGCCCAGTTCTTGCCCTTGCGGACAAAGAATGCCACCAACAAGTACAGCGCCAGGCCGATGATGGTGAAAACCACCAGGGTGCCGGCGATGACACCCTTCATATCCTCGTACGTGACTCCGGCGCCGGTGCCCTGGACCTGGCTGTCGAAGACATCGCGGAACCGGGGATCATCCAGCGTGGTGAGGCCGGCAAGCGCGGAGGCAACGAAGATGGCGGCAGAGGCGATCAGCAACCAGAACGAAATGTTGACCAGCTGGGGAACGCCCGTGCTTCCGGACGGCTGCGGCTGCTCCGACGGGTACTGCGCGTAGGGTGACTGCCCGTACGGCTGCTGCCCGTAGCCCGGAGCCGCCGGCGGGTTCTGGCCGTACTGCGGCGCGTTTTGCCCGTACTGCGGGGCGCCGGACTGCTGGCCGTACTGCGGGGCGTTCTGCCCGTACTGGGGCGCGCCGGACTGCTGCCCGTACTGGGGCGCGCCGGACTGCTGCCCGTACTGCGGGGCGTTCTGCCCGTACTGGGGTGCGTTCTGGCCGTACTGCGGGGCGCCGGACTGGGGTGCGTTCTGGCCGTAGCGGGGACCCTGCGTGCCAGGCTCGGAGCCCGACTCGGGATCGTTTGGAACGGGAGGCGGGACAGGGGGAGTACTCATGGGCGTTCCTTTTGCATGTCGGGTTCCAGGTAGGCTGCCGGGAATGGTCCTGTGCCCTACCCCCAGCATGGCTTAAGTCCACCGTACTCCGGGGCGGGCGGCTTGTGGGTCATTCGGAAGAGGTATTCCCGTGCCGTCCTGCTGCGGCAAAGAAGGCCTGCGAACGGGGCAGCCAGAGAAGGACGGTGGCGGCCAGGCTGATGAGGAAGGCAGCCCAGTTGCCAGCCTGGCCCACGCCCACGGCCCCGTTGGCGACGGCCAGGACCAGGGTGATGCCGGTGAGTGCAGTCAGGCCCAGCCGTGCCCGGGGCTTCCCCTCTTTCATGGCGAGGGCGAACACGATCTGGGCCGCCCCCACGCTGGCCGCCAGCAGCATGGGCAGCAGCACCTGGGTTGCGGCTCCCGGCGCAGCAGCGAAGAGCACCAGGGAGGCCAGCATGCCGAGGAGTCCCCCCAGCAGGCCCAGGATGCCGCCCACGAACCAGATCCAGAACGAAACCTTGAGTTCGGCGGGAAGGGCCGCCACCGCGAAGATCCGGGCGAAACCGGTCCGGGGCGCGCTGGGAGAGTTGCTCATGGCCCTCACTGTAAACCCCTCCGGCGAGGGGGAGTGGAGTCGGGAGTTAAAAGGAGGCACCCCGGCACCGGACTGAGGACGTCCAGTGCCGGGGTGCCGGCGGGAAAGGCGATTACGCTGCGGGAGCGATGAAAGCCAGTTCCAGGTTGATGGCCACCTTGTCGCTCACCAGGACGCCGCCGGTCTCCAGGAGAGCGTTCCAGGTCAGGCCGAAGTCCTTGCGGCTGATGGTGGTCTCAGCGGAAACGCCGGCGCGGGTGTTGCCGAACGGGTCCACGGCCACGCCGTTGAACTCGGTGTCCAGCGTGACGGGGCGGGTGACGCCCTTGATGGTCAGGTCCCCGGTCAGCTCGTAGCTGTTGCCCTTGGCTACCAGGCCGTTGGAGACGAAGGAGATCTCGGGGAACTTCTCCACGTCGAAGAAGTCCTCGCCCTTGACGTGGCCGTCGCGGTTGGCATCGCCGGAATCGAAGCTGGCCGTGTTGATGGTGGCGTTGATCTTCGCGCCGGCCACATCCTCAGGGAGGTCCAGGGTTGCTGCGGCTTCCTTGAACTGGCCGCGGACCTTGCTGATGCCCGCGTGGCGGACGGTGAAGCCGATCTCGCTGTGGGAGTTGTCCAGGGTCCAGGTGCCGGTGGTGACGTCTGCGGGAAGTGCCATGATTTTGCTCCTTGTGTGTGCTGTGAGGGTTCTGCTATTGAAGCTTCATCTGTTGAAGTATCAACTAACTGCTGCATCCAGTATAAACATGCATTTGCATGTTTCATTCCCCTCTTCGGAACATTTCTTCAAAAACTTCAGTTCTACTCTGTGTAGAAGATTTCGGATCGCACGCCATCTTTGAGAAACTGGTAAACATGCCCCAAGCCACTGTCCATTTGCTCCGCCACGGCGAGGTCCACAACCCTGACGGCGTTCTGTACGGAAGGCTGCCCGAATTCCACCTCTCCGAGCTGGGGCAGGAGATGGCGCGCATGCTCGCCGAGCACTTCCGCCGCCGCGCCGCAGCCGGCGCCCGCATCACCTACCTGGCAGCGTCGCCGCTGGACCGTGCGCAGGAAACTGCACGGCCGACGTCGGACGCCCTGCACCTGGAAATCCACACGGACGAGCGGATCATCGAGGCGGAGAACTACTTCGAGGGCATGAAGGTCACCAAGGCGGAGCTTCGCCGGCCCAAGCACTGGCCCAGGCTGGTCAACCCGCTGCGGCCCTCGTGGGGCGAGCCCTACAGGAACCAGGCCTCCCGGGTGATGGAAGCGGTGCAGGATGCAAGGCTGCGCGCCATCGAACTGGCAGCCGGGGACTTCGGAACGGACGGGCCTGAAGCGATCATGGTCAGCCACCAGCTCCCCATCTGGGCCACCCGGCTGAGCGCCGAGGGCAGGCCCCTGTGGCACGACCCCCGGAAGCGTGAATGCACGCTGACATCCATCACGTCGCTGGTGTTCGACGACGGCGGCGCGCTCCTGCGCGTGCAGTACAGCGAACCGGCGGCATCCCTACTTCCGGGTGCGGCAAGCACCCCTGGAGCCTAGTAGTGACCGACAGTAATGAAAGGAACGGGCTGCCCCCTGCGCCCGTCACCTCCCGCCGCAGCCTGCTTGCTGCCGGCGGCCTCGCCCTGACCGCCCTGGCCCTGGGGCTGTCCGGCTGTGCGCAGGAGGACGCCCTGGCGCAGCAGGCCAAAGCGGGGGACAACAAGAACTATGTGGCCGGGGACGGGTCCGTCACGGAGTTCGCCGCCGGAGACCGCAAGTCCGCCATCCAGGTCAACGGCACCCTGTTTAACGGCACCGCGGTTGCGCCCGCCGACTTCCAGGGCAAAGTGACAGTCCTGAACTTCTGGTTCGCGGCCTGCGCCCCCTGCCGGGTGGAAGCGCCCATCCTGGAAGAGCTCCACCAGGAATTCAAGGACCAGGGCGTGCAGTTCTTCGGCGTCAACCTCCGGGACGAGAAAGCCACGGCAGAGGCGTTCGAGAAGAACTTCAACCTGACCTATCCGAGCTTCGACGACAAGGACGGCGGCGTCCTCCTGGCCGTCTCCGGGCTGGTTCCGCCCGGCGCGGTTCCCACCACCCTGGTGCTGGACAAGCAGGGCCGCGTGGCCTCCCGTGTCCTGGGCGAAGTCCAAAAGGGCACCCTGAAGGCCCTCATCGCTGCCGCCGTGGCAGAGTAGCGGCGGCCCGGACCGTGAACAGCCCCTTCGCCGAAGCCATCCTGAACGGCTCGCTCCTCCTTGCCATTCCCGTGGCACTGCTGGCCGGACTGGTTTCCTTCCTCTCGCCCTGCGTCCTGCCCCTGGTTCCCGGGTACCTGGGTTACGTCACCGGGCTGAGCGGCGTGGACCTGGAAAAGCAGAAGCGCGGCCGGATGCTGCTGGGCATTGGACTGTTCGTGCTCGGCTTCTCCGTGATCTTCGTCCTGCTGGGCGGTGCCTTCGGCCAGCTGGGAACCCTCATCACTGGCACGCAGAATGCCTGGATCACCCAGCTCCTGGGCATCCTGGTGATCGTCATGGGCGTGGTGTTCATGGGCGGCTTCAGCTGGCTGCAGCGCGACGCCAAGATCCACGCCAAGCCGCCGGCCGGGCTCTGGGGCGCGCCGCTGTTGGGCCTGACCTTCGGGCTGGGCTGGGCGCCGTGCATCGGCCCCACCTACTCCGCCGTCCAGCTGCTGAGCCTCTCCGGCGGCTCCTCCGCCGCCAAGGGCGCCTTCCTGGCCTTTGTCTACAGCCTGGGCCTGGGCATTCCCTTCCTGCTGATCGCTTTGGCACTCCGCCGCGGCATGGGTGTGATGGCGTTCTTCCGCAAGCACCGCCTGGCCATCCAGCGCACCGGCGGGGGCATCCTGGTGGTGCTGGGCCTGCTGATGGCCAGCGGCGTCTGGGGCGCCTGGGTGACCGAACTCCAGTACTGGTTCCAAACCGATGTGAAGTTGCCGATCTGATGAGCGAGCGCGTGAACGTAGACAAGAAATCTTCCGCCCCGGTCACTGGCGCCGGTGCGCCAGGTTCCAAGGCGGACGCCGCGCTGCCGGCCCTGGGCCCCAAAGAGATGCTGCGCTGGGCGTGGACCCAGCTGACCAGCATGCGCACGGCGCTTTTCCTGCTGCTGCTCCTGGCCGTCGCGGCCGTGCCGGGCTCGCTGTTCCCGCAGCGCCCGGCCAATCCCGCCGTCGTCACCCAGTACATCAAGGACAACCCGGACTACGGAAAGCTGCTGGACACCCTGCAGCTGTACGACGTCTACTCTTCGGCCTGGTTCTCGGCCATCTACCTGCTGCTGTTCATCTCGCTGATCGGCTGCGTGGTGCCCCGCGCCATTGCCCACTACAGGGCCATGCGGTCCCAGCCGCCGCGGACCCCCAAACGCCTGTCCCGCCTTCCCGAGTACGGCACCCTGGTCATACCGGCCGACGCCGGGATTCCGGCGCCCGCGGCCATCCACAGTGCCGCCGGGCTGCTGAGGAAGCGCGGCTACCGCGTTGAAGTGAGGGACGACGACGGCGCGCGGCCGTCTTTGGGCGCCGAGCGCGGCTTCCTGAAGGAAGTGGGAAACCTTGTCTTCCACACTTCCCTCATTGGCGTGCTGGTGTCCGTGGCCGCTGGCGGCCTGTTCGGCTACAGCGGCCAGCGCATCCTGGTGGAGGGCGACACCTTCGTGAACACCCTGGTGGGCTATGACCAGTTCAACCCCGGCACCAACTTCCAGTCCAGCCAGCTGCAGCCCTACTCCATCCAGCTGGACAAGTTCGACATCACCTTCGACCGCGAATCCCGGGGCAAGTTCGGCCAGCCCATCGATTTCTCCGCCGCCGTCACCACCAAGGAAAACCCGGACGCACCCGCGCGCCAGGAAACCCTGAAGGTCAACGATCCCATCACCCTCGGTGGCACCAGCATCTACCTGACCGGCAACGGCTACGCTCCCGTGGTGACCATCCGGGACGGCGCCGGCAACGTGGCCATGCAGGGACCCGTGGTGGCCAAGCTGCAGGGGGACAACTACTACTCCTCCGTGGTGATCAAGGTTCCCGACGCCAAGCCAGACCAGCTGGGGTTCGCGGGCTTCTTCCTGCCCACCGCCTTCGTCTCCAACGAGGGGGTCTCCTTCAGCGGGGACCCGGAACTGTTCAACCCGCAGCTGACGCTCAACTCCTACTACGGGGATCTCGGCCTGGATGACGGGGCTCCGCAGAACGTCTTCGAACTGGACGTCAAGGACCTCACACCGCTGAACGCACGGAACCTGGACGCCGGCGGCATTACCCTGGCCCCCGGGACCAGCTACACGCTGCCGGACGGTAAAGGCACCATCAGCTTCGACGGCGTCAAGCGCTACATCGGCGTGGACATCCACCACAACCCCGGGCAGGCCTACGCCCTGGTGTTTGCGCTCCTGGCCGTGGCCGGACTGATCCTCTCGCTTTACGTCAACCGCCGCCGGGTGTGGATCCGCACGGGCACCCACGAGGACGGCCGCACCATGGTTGAGTACGGACTCCTGGCCCGCGGCGAGGACCACCGGCTTGCTGCCGAAGCCGCCGCCCTCCGTCAACTGCTCGGCGGTGAGTGGCAGCTGGACCCCGGGCCGGACACTGCACAGCCGGGGGATTCCCAGCAAACACCCAGCAGCGTGCGCGAGAATAGCGCCGGCGCTGCCGCAACCGCAGGCCCAGCCACCACCCCAGCCGGCCCCCCAGGGCCCGAAAAGGACCAGTAATGCCGTTTGGAATCAACGAAACCATGGGCCAGTACAGCGAGCTGTTCATGCTCCTGGCGGCCGGCACATACACGGTGGCCTTCATCGCCTTCGCCTGGGACCTGGCCAAGAGCAGCAAGGCCCTGCGCACCATCGACCTGAAGGCTGCGCAGGCCGGCCTCGACGGCCACACCCGGGAGGCAGCCAAGGTTCCGGTGGCGGCCGGGGCGGGGGAGCGCGCTGAAACGCACCTGGCCGGACCTGCCGGCAGGGCCGAGCGGCCGTCGTCGTCCACTGCCAGGACCGCAGGGGCAGGGGCCGGAGGCGTGGCCACCGCCGACGCTGACATGCGGTACGCCGCTGAACGCCGCGCCCCCGCCCGGGTAGCCGTGGCCCTGACCGTCCTCGGCGCACTGATCCATGGTGCCGGTGTCGTGACCCGGGCGCTGGGTGCGGGACGCGTGCCCTGGGGCAACATGTACGAATTCCTCACCACCGGCGCCTTCGTGGCGGTGGCGGTTTTCCTGCTGGTCCTGGTCCGCCGCGACCTCCGCTTCCTGGGTACCTTCGTGGTGGGCCTGGCCATCATCATGCTGGTGGCCGCGTCCGTGGCCTACTGGACCCCGGTGGGCCACCTGGTTCCCGCCCTGCAGAGCTACTGGCTGATCATCCACGTGTCCATCGCCGTACTGTCCTCTGCGCTGTTCACCCTGACGTTCGCCATGTCCGCGCTCCAGCTGGTCCAATCGCACCGGCAGAAATCGGTGGCTGCCGGTGGCGCTGACAAGCTCGGCTTCATGCGCCTGGTGCCGTCCGCGCTGAGCCTGGAGAACCTGTCCTACCGCATCAATGCCATCGCTTTCATCGGCTGGACCTTCACCCTCATGTTCGGCGCCATCTGGGCCGAGAAGGCGTGGGGACGGTTCTGGGGCTGGGACACCAAGGAGGTGTGGACCTTCGTCATCTGGGTGGTCTACGCAGGCTACCTCCACGCGCGCGCAACGCGCGGGTGGACGGGCACGCGGGCTGCCTGGCTGTCGATCGTGGGCTACCTTTGCGTCATCTTCAATTTCACCATCGTGAACCAATTCTTCAACGGCCTCCACTCCTATTCAGGGCTCTGAGCAGGGGTTTCTTCCGGAGGCCAAGGCGCCGGGCAGGGAAATAACAATTCGTTTTAGCAATGGGGGTGTTCCCGGTCCGGCCGTAATGCTACCTTGGTGACGTTCGCCAGTGATGAAGCTTGCAGGCGAAACGACAGTATTCCCTGAGGTACCCCATGAGCTACGTTCTCGCCATCGATGTCGGGACCAGCTTCACCGCTGCTGCCGTTGCACGCTTCGATCACGGTACCTCCTCTTCTCCTGAGTGCCTCCCGCTGGGAATCCGCGGAACCTCAGTACCCTCTGTGCTGTTTTACCCGGAGGAAGGCCCCGTCCTGGTGGGGGAAGCCGCGGAACGCCGCGGGCTTGATTCCCCGGGCCGGGTGGTACGGGAATTCAAGCGCCGGATGGGCGACGCCGTGCCGATCTCCGTGGGCACGCTCTCCCTGCCCGCCGAGGACGTCTTCGCCACCATGGCCCGCTGGGTGGCCGACCGCGCGGAGGAACGCGAGGGGGCGCCGCCGTCGGAGATCATCCTGACCCACCCGGCCGCCTGGGGGAGCCACCGCACCTCGCTCCTCAGGGAAGCCCTGGCCGCCAGGAGCCTGCAGAACGTTGCCCTGGTGACGGAACCGGAGGCCGCAGCCCTGCATTACGCCTCCCAGGTGCGCGTGGAAGAGGGAAGCACCATTGCCGTCTACGACCTTGGCGGCGGAACCTTCGACACGGCCGTCCTACGGAAGGCCGGCAACAACCGGTTTGAGCTGCTGGGCCGCCCGGAAGGCATCGAAAACCTTGGGGGAGCCGACTTTGATGCGGCGGTCCTGCGCTACGTGGCCAGTAACACCGGCGGCGTCCTCTCCAGCCTCGATACCTCCGATCCCGGGGCCCGCGCTGCGCTGGCGAGGCTGCAGCGCGAATGCGTGGAAGCCAAGGAGGCGCTCTCCGCGGACAGCGAAGCCAGCATCTCCGTCCTGCTGCCGGGATTCCACCAGCAGGTGCGCCTGGTCCGTTCCGAATTCGAGGCACTGATCAACGAGCCCATCCGGGACACGGTGGACGCGCTGGAACAGTCCCTGGCCAGCCTGAGGCTGGAACCGGCGGACCTTTCCGCCGTGCTGCTCATTGGCGGATCATCGAGGATCCCCCTGGTTGCGCAGGTGATCTCCGAACAGCTGGACCGGCCCATCGCCGTCGACGCTGATCCCAAGTCCTCCATTTGCCTCGGTGCTGCCGCCGCGGCTGTCCTGGCGCGCGAGGCAGCCGCCGCCGAGGTTGCGGCGCAGGCTGCCGCTGCGGCGGAAGCCGGCCGTGCCGCCGCGGCCCGTGATGCGGCCGCACCGGGTTACGCGCCCGGACGGCTGGCGAGCTGGTCGCGGAAGAGCACGACGGCGGCAGGCGCGATGGCTGGAATCGCAGCCCAGGGTGCCGGGCATGGCCAGCACGGACACCGGGGCGGCGCCCATGCGCCGAAACCTACGGTTCGGCTGACCGCCATCGCGGCAGCTGCGGCCGCGTTCACGGTCCTTTCGGCTACCGCTGCCCAGAGCCCCGAGGGCCTCAGCAGCCTGACATCCATCTTCACCCCCAAGGCGGACGCCGCCCCCGAGAAGGGTTCTTCCTTAGGCGGCTCGGGCGGCGGCGGAGGAGTCGGCGGGGCGGCAGCGGCCGGTGCCGGTGCGGAAGCGCAGGAACCTGCGAGGGGCATCGAAGCCAGTGCCAGCACGAAGGACTCCGCCCCGGGCGGCGCGGGCCTGGACGTGGCCGCCTCACCCACCAGCAGGCCGACGTCCAGCGCCGCCGCGGAGCAGGCTGCCGCGGACTCCGGCGGAACGGGCGCTCTTGACACCGGTACCGGTACAGCTGACTCCGCCGGAACCGGTGCCGGCGGAGTTACGGAGCCCGTCGGCACACCCACTGTCCCTGCCGGAACGGTTGATCCTGCGCCGGGTACAAGCGAACCAGTGCCGGTTGAGACGGGAACGGGGAGCCCTGTCCCCGTGGACCCGCCGCCGACGACTGAGGAGCCGCCCGCGACCGAGGAGCCTCCGCCAGTGACCGAGGAGCCCCCGCCAGCTACTGAGGAGCCTCCGCCCCCGGTGACGGAGGAGCCCACGCCGCCGGCAACCGAGGAGCCGCCGCCTTCCGCGCCCGAACCCACCGCGTCCACGGCCACGGAGTCCGCTCCGGCCACCGATCCGGCCACGGCCACGGAGGCCGCTCCGGCCACCGATCCGGCCACGGCCGCTGAACCGGCGGCTTGAGCATGACCGGGAATGAGATCCGGCCGGTGACCCTGTTGCCCGAGCTGAACCACCACGTGCAGGAGCCCGGTGCCGCAGAACAGATGGCCCGGCAGCTCAAAGGCGAGAACGCTGCCATGCGTGAATTGCTGCTGGCCCTTTCCGTCGGCTTCGTCCTGCCTGGACCACTGCCAGCGGACCTGCAGCGCAGACTTGACACTGGCGACGTGCAAAGCCTTGGCGCCCTTGTGGAACGGGCAGAAGCTGCAGGACTCCTGACGGCAGACGGGACCGTGGCGGGGCCGGCGCAGCAAGCCCTGCTTGCCGTCGTCCCCGCCGCCAAGGTCCATGCGCTTCAGCGCGAGCTCGTTACGGTGTACGCCAGGGACGGCGTGCCCCTCGGCGACGTCGCCCGCGAACTGGCGCGCGGAGGCCTGGCAGATTCCCGCGTGGCGGCTGAACTGGAGCATGCGGCCGACAAGGCTCTTGACCATGATCCTGCGCTGGCGTCCCAACTCTATGGGGAAGCCCTGCTGGCAGGGGCCGACGAAGCAGCGACCGCCGCCCGCCGCGCGCAGGCCGCAGCAGCGAACGGCGACCTGGACGCAGCTACGCGGATCATCGACTCGCTGCTCGTGTGCGACGATCCGCCGGACGTGCGCCGGGGCGTGGACGTGGCCGCAGCAGTCTGGGCCCAGAGAGGCATGCTGGCGCGGGCAGCGGACGTGTACAGCTGGCTGGGTGCCAGCCGGATTGGACCATCAGCCCCCCTCGCGGCAGTGGCCATGATCGGGTGCGGCAACCGGGCCGGCGCGGAAGCACTTTTCCAGCCGGCCGCGCCGCCCGCTTCTCCCACCCTCCTGGCTGCCACGCTGGTCGAGACAGGGAAGGGCATCTACGGATCAGTAAGCGCGGACCCGCAGCAGGCACTCCCTGTGCTGATCCATGCCTCGGACATGTTCAATGCGGCAAACGCGGCGCTTCCCCTTCCGGAGACGCCGGCCGCAATGGCTGCCCTCCTGGCACTGCACAGCGGAGAGCCGCGGCTGGCGGAAACCGTGTGCCGGTCTGCCACCGCTGCCGGCCAGGGCGGCAATGCCGCGAAGCCCAGGCTTTTCCTGCTTCAGGCGTGGTCTGCCATGCAGCAGGACAAACTCGAGGATGCCCGGCTCGCGATCAACGAGGCCTCCAAAGCGAACCACTGGCCGCTCGTGCCCAGGGACGAGTTCCTGCGCGCAGCCCTGGAAGTTGGCCTGGCCAGGCGGAACGGCGACGTGCCGGAACTCATCATGGCGTGGGAGCGGGCCCGGGAAGCCATGCTGCACACGTCCGTGGACCTCTACAGCCTCCTGCCATGGGGCGAGCTCATGATCACGGCCGCCCGCCTCAGGGAGACCCGGCGGGTGGCGCACTACCTCACCGAAGCGTGGCAGCTTCTTGACCGGCTGGGCGATCCGCCGCTGTGGGCCGTTCCCTTCCACTGGGCGGCGGTCCAAGCAGCGTTGCTGAGCGAAGACCCCGCGGGCCTCGCGCCCCATGCGGCGGCGCTGGCACGGGCGGCGCGTGACAGCCACCTCGCCGCGGTGCTTGCCGCAGCGGGCAAAGCCTGGGTGTCGGTCCTGGCCGGGAGGATGACGCCCGCTGATGTGGAGGCCGCTGCCCGGGGCCTGGGCAGGGTGGGCATGCCCTGGGAGGGCGCCAGGCTGGCCGGGCATGCAGCGGCGCGGGCAGAGGAGCGTAAGGACATGGTGCGGCTGCTGTCCTGTGCCAGGGACCTGCATCCCCAGGTGAGCCCGGCAGTCAACGGCTCATCCGGCCCCGCGGCCCGCAGCACCCCTGCCGCCGCTGAGGCGGCCGGCAGCCTGCAGCCGGACGGTCCGGGGCTGAGCGAAAGGGAAAAGGAAGTGGCCCGCCTGGTGCTCGAGGGCAAGACGTACCGCGAGATCGGCGAGGCCATCTACATCTCCCCGCGGACCGCTGAACACCACATCGCCAGGATGCGCCGCCGCCTTGGCGCTGAAAACCGCTCCGACCTGCTGGCCCGGCTCCGCCTAGCCTTGGGCCCCGAGGACCCTATGCAGGAATAACCCCCTAACGCCCTAACGGCACGGGGCCCGATTCCCCGGCGGAAAGCCATCCGGTAGGGGGAATCGGCCCGATGCCCGGTCCTTGGCCCGAACCATACGTTTGATGCAAGCCCGGTTACGACGCCGAGCGATCCGCAACTCAGAGAAGATTGAGGACAAATCAAATGACGCTCGCAAACGACCTCGTCCAGTTCCTGATGCACCTCTTCGGCAACCGCCAGGCCGCACAGGACTTCCTGGACAATCCCGAGAAGGTTCTGGAAGACCACGGCTTCGGTGAAGTCTGCTCCGCAGATGTGGATGCCGCAATGCCGGTAGTCCTGGACTACGCACCAGTCACCACCTCCCGGTTCGACCGCGAGTACAACACCGGCGGCAACACGTCCTGGACCGGCCACATCGGCGGCGGCGGCGGGGGCGCGGGCGGCACCGGACACACTCCTCCTGCAGGTGGCGGAAGCGGCGGCGGACACCACGACCACGATGACCACGCCCACGCGGTCCAGCAGCTCCACCACGTGGTGAACAATTACTCCTACACCTCAACGGTGGATGACCGGGACAACATCGTTGACCAGTCCGTCAACCAGAACATCTGGGCCGAGGGCGACGTTGAGCAGTGGTTCGACAATGACTCCGTCATCGCCTCGGGGGACCGCTCCGTCGCAGCCGGCGACGACGCATACGTCCGGGACTCCAACAACATCAGCGATTCCAACAACACGGACAATTCCGCGGACAACTCCACGGACAACTCGGTCCACGCCGGCGGCGACGTCAACATCGGCAACGAGAAGACGGACATCGACGACTCCTTCAACACAGACCTGGATGTTGACGTGGCTGATTCGTTCAACGACAACTCGGACAACTCCGTGAACCACGATATGGATGTCGCCGTCGAGGATTCCTTCAACGACAACTCCGACAACTCGGACAACTCGGACAACAGCGTGGACAACACGGACAACTCCACGGACGTTGCCATTGAAGATTCCTTCAACGAAGACAGCTCCACCAACACCGACGTGGACGTCGCACTGGAGGATTCGTTCAACGACAACTCCACCACGGAGACCAACACCACCGAGGTTGCGATCGAGGACTCGTTCCAGGACAACTCCACCGCGGAGACCAACACCACCGAGGTTGCGATCGAGGACTCGTTCCAGGACAACTCCGAGACCGAGATGACCCACACCGAGGACAACTCCACCAACACCGACGTGTACGTGGAAGACATCGAGGTCAACACGGCCATAGACGATTCAGTCGCCGGCTAGGCGGCCCCGGGGGCAGCGGAAGTGCCCGGCAGGAGGTTTCTCCCTCCTGCCGGGCTTTTCGGGGCTCACCCCCCGTTCCATTTCCGAGAATTGAGGCAAAGGACAGACCGTGGCAGAAGCAGGAACGGCAGGACAGCCAACGCCGGCAAGCGCGGGGCAGCTCATCAAGCTGGTGGAGCAAGGCCTTCAGCTGGTGGGCACGGGGGACAGGGCGGATCTCCGCAAACGCCTGCACCAAACCCTGGCAAGGCTGAAGGACCCGAGCATCCGGGTGATCGTCGTCGGCGAATTCAAGCAAGGCAAGAGCAAGCTCATCAATGCCCTGGTTAATGCCCCTGTGTGCCCGGTGGATGACGACATCGCCACCTCCGTCCCCACGGTGGTCCGCTACGGCGATCCCGCCTCGGCGAGCATCCTGGTGCCAAAAGACGGCACGGACGCCCCGGACGAATCCAACGTGGAGCGGCAGCCAGTCAACATTGCCGAACTTGCCGCCTTCGTTTCAGAACGCGGCAACCCTGGCAACAGCAAGAAACTTGTGGCCGCCGAGGTCTGCCTTCCCCGCAGGATACTGACCGGCGGACTCACCGTTATCGACTCCCCGGGCGTTGGCGGCATGGGATCCTCACACACCCTGACCACCCTCACCGCACTGCCCACAGCGGATGCCATGCTGCTGGTCAGCGACGCCTCGCAGGAATACACCGAACCGGAACTGCGCTTCCTCCGGCAGGCCATGCGGATCACCCCCAGTGTGGTGGGGGTCCTGTCCAAGACCGACCTCTACCCGGAATGGCGTCGCGTCGAGGAGCTGGACCGGGCCCACCTGGCCCAGGTTGCGCCGGACATCCCGCTCTACCCCGTCTCCTCCGACCTGCGCCTGGAGGCTTCCCGGCTCCAGGATGCCGAGCTAAACGCCGAATCCGGCTTCCCGGGGCTGATCACGCACCTCCGGAACGAGATCCTGGGCAAGGCGCAGCGCCTCCAGCGGCGTTCGGTGAGCCAGGACCTGCTGTCAGTTACGGAAAACCTGCGGCTCTCGCTGCAGTCCGAGCTTGAAGCCCTCGAGAACCCGCAGGGTACGCCCCAGATGATCGCGGGGCTGGAGCTGGCCAAGGCCGAGGCGGACGACCTGCGGAAACGCTCCGCGCGGTGGCAGGTCACCCTCAACGACGGCATCAGCGACCTGATCGCGGACATGGAATACGACCTCCGGGACCGGCTGCGGCGGATCCAGCGGGAAGCCGAGACAGCCATAGACCAGGGCGACCCGGGACCCACGTGGCCGCAGTTCTCCAAGTGGCTCGAGGAATGCGCGGCGGCCGCCATTTCGGACACGTTCGTATGGACCAGTGAACGGGCCCAGTGGCTGGCGGCGCAGGTGGCAGAACACTTCGCTGCCGATGAAGTCACCCTGCCGGTGTTCCGCGTCTCCGACACCGGGGATGCCCTGGACCCCGTGGACGAAATGCCAACGCTCGACGACGGACGCATCAAGCCGGTGCAGAAGGTCCTGATCGGCATGCGCGGATCCTACGGCGGTGTGCTGATGTTTGGCCTCCTGACGGGGATCTTTGGGATGGCTTTGATCAATCCCCTCTCCGTGGGGGCCGGGCTGTTGCTGGGACGCAAGGCATTCCGGGAAGACCAGGAAGCGCGGCTCAAGCGCCGGCAGGCCGAAGCCAAGGCGCTGGTACGGCGCCAGCTGGACGATGTCACGTTCCAGGTAGGCAAGCAGCTGAAGGACCGGCTGCGGCTGGTTCAGCGCTCCATCCGTGACCACTTCACGGAGATCGCGGACGAGCACCACCGTTCGCTGACGGACTCTGTAGCGGCAGCGCAACAGGCAGCCACCACATACGCCCTCGAAAAGGACGCCCGCATCCGGGAGATCAAGGCGGAGCTTAAGAAGGTTGACGCGGTGTCCCGCGCCGCCGCAGCTGTTGCCGCAGAGGTATCTGCGGCAACGCCCCGCCAGGCGGGCGGAGGCCAGGACACTGCCCGGCCTTCAGCCGGCCGGCCGGCGGGGGCTTCAACCGTGGCGGCCGTGGGATGAAGAACCCTACGATGGCCGGTGCCAAGGAGCTGGTTGCCGCCGCCCTGGAAGTGTACGGGGATGATCCTGCTGCCTCCGACGCGCTCAAGGGCTATGGGCGCAGGCTGTCCGAGCCCCTGCGGATCGCCATCGCCGGAATGGTGAAAGCCGGAAAGTCCACGCTGCTGAACGCGATTATCGGGGAAGAGATAGCTCCCACGGATACCGGCGAATGCACCCGGATCATCACGTGGTACCGGCACGGGCACACGCCCCGCATCACGCTATACCCGGTGCAGGGCGAACCCAGGAGCCTGCCCCTCAAACGCGTGGACGGGCGGCTGGTGTTCGTCTTGGGGGACGTGCGGGCGGAGGACGTGGAGCGCCTGGACGTCCAGTGGCCCGCGCCGGGCCTGAAAGACATGACGCTGATCGATACCCCCGGCATAGCCTCGCTCTCGGGGGACATATCTGCACGGTCCACCAGCTTCCTGACCCCCTCGGATACCCCGTCGGAGGCTGATGCCATCATCTACCTGATGCGGCACATGCACGCCTCGGACCTAAGGTTCCTGGAATCCTTTGCCGACACCGCCGTGGGCCGCTCAGGCACCGTGAATGCCATTGCCGTCCTGTCCCGGGCCGACGAGGTGGGCGCAGGACGGATCGATTCCCTCCTGTCCGCCGGAGACATCGCCGAAAGGTACCGTCGCGACCACAACCTGAGGAAGCTGGCGCTGGGTGTGGTACCCGTTGCCGGCCTCCTGGCGCAAAGTGCCCGGACCATGCGCCAGCCGGACTTCCGCGCGCTTGAACTGCTGGCCGGCATGGACCGCGCGGCCAGGGAAAGGATGATGCTCTCGGCGGACCGGTTCCTCCGCGCAACGGATCCGGAAGGCATGACGGCTGAGGCCCGGGCCTCGCTGCTGGAGAGATACGGCCTTTTTGGCATCCGCCTGGCGGTGGTCCTGCTCCGGAATGGATTCGACCAGCCAACGCCACTGGCCCACGAGCTTGCCCGGCGCAGCGGCCTGGACCCGCTGCTGGAGACGGTGGGCCGGCAGTTCCAGGCACGGGCAGATGCGTTGAAGGCCCGGACAGCCTTGGCGGGGGTGGAAGCCCTGCTCCGCGCTTCTCCCCGCAAGGGGACCGAGCACCTCGCCGAGGCCTTGGAGAAGCTGCAGGCCAACGCCCATGAGTTCCGGGAACTGCGGCTGTTGTCGACGCTGCGGACCACCGGCGTCGGACTGAACCCCGAGTTTGCCGCCGAAGCAGAGGCACTCATCGGGGGCCTGGGTGCTGCCTCCCATGTACGGCTCGGGCTGGGCCCGGATGCCACCCCCGAACAGTTGGCTGACGAGGCACGGCGTTTGCTGTCCCGCTGGCGTGCACTGGCGGAGAACCCGCTGACGGACCGGGCGGCCCAGGACGCCTGCCGGGTGGTGATCCGCAGCTGCGAAGGCATCGTGGCGGAATGTTCAGTGCGCGAATTCCAGCGTCAGCTCGCCCAACACTCGTCGCGCCAGGCCAAACCGTTACCGGCCTGACCTGAGCCAGGCGGCAGCGGACGGGAAGAAGAACAGGACGAGCCCGATGAATGCCAGCAGGATCTCGATGCCCCAGAGGATGGCCACATAGCTGCCGGCGTCGCCCGGGGGCACCAGGAACGTGGCCGTCACCACCATGACCAGCACGTGCCCCGCCAGCAGCGGGACCAGTGCCAACCGGGCCCAGCCCTGCCGGCCTGCCACCACGCCGAGCATTGCCGCCTCGAGGAGCATTACCAGCAGCAGCGCACCGATGCTTCCCCAAAAGACGATGGCGGTGGCCGTGGTTATGGCGGTCTCGTCGCCGCCGGGAGCCGTTTCCTGCACCACGCTTCGCAGCCGTTCCAAGTGGGAGTCCCGGGTAAGGAAGGAGCCCACCAGGACCGCCAACCCGGCCACGAAGCTGAACAGCCAGAGGTTCCTGGCCACCCGGACGCTCCCCGGTGCCGGCGGGACCACCACGATCGGTGCCGGGGACGAATAGGACAGCCCGGGCCGCGGAGGCGGCGCGGGCTGTGTGCGGGGTGGCCCGTCTGGCGGCGAGGCTGCACCGGCAGGGTTCCGCAGCCGGTCTTCTCCGTCAGCGTCGCGGGCCATCAGACTGGTCCCCTACTTCAGTCCGTCGGTGTCGTGTTCGTCGGTCTCGTGCTTGTCTTTCCCGCCGTCGTCGGTCTTTGCCTTGGCGTCCAGCTCATCCTTGAGCTTCTTCAGGCGTGCGGCCTCGGCTTCCTGCCGGCGGCGCACCTCCAGGTTGCGGAGGAAGTCCGGATCGTCGTCCGGGGCGGTGGGGTGGCTGTAGTTCTGGCGCTGCGGGGGAGCGCCGCGCGGCCGGCCGATCAGGAGCCAGAGGACCGCCCCGATCACCGGCAGGACGATCATGACCACGATCCAGGCAGGTTTGGAGATCCCGCGGGTGAGGCGCGCGTCGGTGCGGATCACGTCGACGAGCCCGTACACGAAGATGGCGAGGACTGCGACGGCCAAAACCACACGGAGGAGCATGCCATTAAGTCTATCGTCAGGAGGCGCAGGGGCCGTGGGCGGGAGGCGGCTAAACTTGAATAGTGGCCTTTTTGAAATATTCCCTGATCCGCCTGGCGCTGTTCGCACCCCTGTTCGTGCTTTTCACCTTCCTGGGCCTGGGTGCCCTGATGTCCGTCATCTGCGCGGCCCTGATTGCCTTCGCCGTGAGCTACCTGTTCTTCCAGAAGCAGCGGGACGAAGCAGCGGCAGCACTGCAGCACCGTTTCTCCGGCAAGGCCAAACCGCTGCGTTCGGCCGGCGAGGTCCAGGACGCCCGCGCCGAGGACGCCCTCCTGGACGCCAACCCGGACGTGGCCATCAGCAACGACGCCAAGGACCGCAAGCGCGCTTAGGGCTAGAACCCGTGGCTGAGGACCAGGCCCAGTGAGAACAGCAGGCTGTAGCCGAGGTTGATCAGGCCGGTCTGCTTCAGGACCGGGATCAGGCTCTTGCGCTTGCGGCCGTTGATCATCAGCCATGCCGGCATCAGGCAGGCCGGAATCAGCAGCAGCACAATCAGCATCCACGGCCGGCCGGGAGCCAGGATGACCACCAGCAGGATGGCCACGGCCAGCATCAGCACATAGCTTTCCCGGGCGTGCTTGTCGCCCAGCCGGACCGCCAGGGTCTTCTTGCCGGCCTGCATGTCCGTGGGAATGTCCCGGACGTTGTTGGCCATGAGCAGGGCGGTGGCGATGAGGCCGGTGCCGATCGCGCCGATGATGGAGGGCAGGTTGATCTGCCCGGCCTGGGTGTAGGTGGTGCCCAGGGTTGCCACCAGTCCGAAGAACACAAACACGAAAACATCGCCCAGGCCCATGTAGCCGTAGGGGTTCTTGCCTCCGGTGTAACCCCAGGCGGCCATGACGCAGCCCAGTCCCACCAGGATGAGCCACCAGCTCTGGGTGATCACCACCAGGACCAGCCCGAAGACCATGGCTGCGGCGAACGCGCCGAAGGCGGCCCGCTTGACGTGCTCCGGGCTTGCCGCCCCTGATCCCACAAGCCGCAGCGGGCCCACCCGGTCATCGTCGGTGCCGCGGATGCCGTCCGAGTAGTCGTTGGCGAAGTTCACGCCCACCTGCAGCAGGAGTGCCACGAGCGCCGCGAGGATGGCGTTGAACAGGAGGAACGAATCCATCTCGTAGGCGGCGGCGGAGCCGATCAGCACCGGCGCAATCGCGGCGGGCAGCGTCCGGAGTCGGGCGCCTTGGATCCATTGTGCGGCTGTAGCCACGGTCAGTACCTCGTGTGTGGTTGGGGAGGGCGGCAGGAGGGGGGCCTGCCGGATGGTGCAGGTCTACTTTACTTTCCCTCGTGGAGGGCATTCAGTTCGGCTGTCATGGCCAGCCGGTCCGGTTTGCCGTTCGGCAGCAGCGGCAGCGACGATGCGGCCAGGACCGTTTTGGGTGCCAGGATCCCCAATGTCCGGCGCCATTCCTGCTGAAGGACGACGGCGTGGTCCCGGCTGCGCAGGGCGTCGTCGGCTTCGGCGCCCCGTGCGGACTCTGCCAGCGCCACGTAGGCGGCCACGGCCTGGCCCCATTCCGCGGAGGGCACGCCCGCCACGAAAGCCGCCGCGACGCCGTCGGACTTCACCAGCTCGTCCTGGACGTGCGCCGCGGAAACCTTCATCCCCCCGGTGATGATCACGTCGTCCGCGCGGCCCAGGACGGTCAGGCGGCCGTCCTCGCCGATGCGGCCCAGGTCGCTGGTGCGGTACCAGCGCACGCCGTCCTCCTCGAAGAACGTCTCGGTGCTTTCAGGGGCCTCAAGGTACCCCGCAGCGATGGTGTCACCGCCGAGCAGGATCCGGCCGTCCCCCTCAACCCGGAGGGACACTCCCTCCAGGGGGAAGCCGTCGTAGACGCACCCGCCGGACGTCTCGGCGGAGCCGTAGGTGGTGATGACCCGGACGCCGGCGTCGCGGGCGGCGGCCAGCAGTGAGGCGGGGGCCGGGGCGCCGCCCAGCAGGACGGCGTTGAAGCGGCGGAGCACGGCCAGGGTTTCCGGAGACGGTTCGTCGAGGAGGCGCTGGAGCTGGGTGGGAACGAGGGAGGTGAACCTGATCCTGTCCGTCAGTTCCAGGGCAGCCTCGGTGAAGGCTTCGGGCGTGAAACCCCGGGACATGTCCATGACCCACGGGCGGGTGCCGGCGAACAGGGAACGGACCAGGACCTGGATGCCCGCCACGTACTCCACCGGAAGGGCCAGGAGCCACTGGCCTTCGCCCTTGAGCGCCAGAGCCGTAGCCATGGAGGAGGCAGCCAGAGATTCCACCGTCAACACCGTCGCCTTGGGGGCGCCGGTGGAGCCGGACGTGCGCACCACGGCCACCGCGTCATCGCAGCCGGGAGTTTCCACATGTCCCACCAGCAGGGCGCCGTCGCTCCCGACGGAGAGTTCGACGGCGGGGCCCTCGCCGTGGAGGGCGGCCGCGAGGGCCTTGAGGGCGGGCTCTACATTGAGTGGGCCGCTGTTCATATGCCGCTCCTGGCTAGAAGTAGTACGGGAAGGAGGACCAGTCGGGTTCGCGTTTTTGCAGGAAGGCTTCCTTGCCCTCCACCGCCTCGTCCGTCATGTACGCCAGCCGCGTGGCCTCGCCGGCGAACACCTGCTGGCCGGCCAGGCCGTCGTCGGCAAGGTTGAAGGCGAACTTGAGCATGCGGATGGCCTGCGGCGACTGCCGGGCAATATCAGCTGCGTACTCCAAGGCAACCTCTTCCAGGCGTTCGTGGTCCACGGCCTCGTTCACCGCACCCATCCGCACCATGTCCCCGGCGGAATATTCGCGGGCCAGGAAGAAGATCTCGCGCGCTGCCTTCTGCCCGATCTGCCGTGCGAGCAGGGCGGAGCCGTAGCCGGCGTCGAAGCTGCCCACGGTGGCATCCGTCTGCTTGAACTTGCCGTGCTGGCGGGAGGCGATGGTCAGGTCCGCCACGACGTGCAGCGAGTGCCCGCCGCCGGCCGCCCAGCCGTTGACGACGGCGATGACCACCTTCGGCATGGTCCGCATCAGCCGCTGGACTTCCAGGATGTGCAGCCTGCCGGCGCGGGCGGGGTCGATGGTTTCCTGCGACTCGCCGTCTGCTGTGTCTTGTACTACGTACCGATAGCCGTCCCGGCCCCTGATCCGCTGGTCCCCGCCGGAGCAGAAGGAGTGGCCGCCGTCCTTGGGGGAGGGGCCGTTGCCGGTGAGCAGCACGGTGGCAACGTCCGGGGTCATGCGGGCGTGGTCCATGGCACGGTAGAGCTCGTCGACAGTGCCGGGCCGGAACGCGTTCCGCACTTCCGGCCGGTTGAAGGCGATCCGCACCGCGGGCAGGTCACGCACCCACCCGCCGTCGGAATCCCTTTCCACCTGCCGGTGGTACGTCATGTCCTGGAAGTCCTCGAAACCGGCCACGGTCCGCCAGCGGATGGGGTCGAAGACGTCTGACACTTGGGCGGGAATCTGTTTGCTCACTGTCCAAGTCTAGTAATCGGTCTTAGCTGATGCAGAACTCGTTGCCTTCCGGATCTGCCATGGTGTGCCAGGAGTGCGGACCCTGGCTGGCGGTCCAGAGGAAAGTGGCGCCCCTGGCCTCAAGCTCCCGGCGGACCTCATCCTTGTCCCGGCCGGCCAGGTTCACGTCCCAGTGCACGCGGTTCTTCACGGTTTTCCCCTCGGGTGCCGTCTGGAAGAGGACACGCCTTGCGGGTTGTTTGGACTCCAGTTCATCCGGCGGCCGGATGGCGCAGCCCTCACGCCAGACCAAGTTGCCCCGGTGCGTCATGGTCTGGTCCTCCGTGGCGAAGCCCTGCTCGATCATGGAGCGGATGAACGCGGCGTCCTGGGGCTCCACGGACCACTGCAGGGTTTCAGCCCACCAGTCCGCGAGCTCGTGCGGCTTGCTGCAATCGACGACGATCTGGATGTTCAGTCCCATCCCACCAAGGTACGGGGAGTCGATGGGGCCGCGGTAGGGCCTACGGCTGCACCTGCTGGAGCTGTTCGAAGACCTCCGGCGGGATGGCATAGATGAACACCACGGCCAGCAGGTTCTTCGCAGCATGGACGAAGTAGGAAAACATCAGGTTCTTCCCTGTCCAGACGTACACGAAGACCAGGGTGGCGCCCATGGCCAGGTAGGGGAGCAGGGCAGCCAGGGTGATGGCTTCCCGGCCCACGATGTGCATGGCGGCGAACAGGACCACCGAAACGGCGCAGCAGATCCAGATGTTCACCCGCCGGCTCAGCTTGCCTATGAGCAGGTGGCGGAAGATGTACTCCTCCACGAACGGTCCCACCACTACCACCAGCGGAACCATGAGCCAGGCCGGCACCTGCTGCATCAGTTCCTGCAGGCCCGCCTGGTTCTCTGACGTCTGTGCCTCGCCGCCGGCGGCCACCACGATGGCGGTCAGGATCAGCATGGCAATCACCGCGGCGGGCACCATCATGAGCGTGAACCACGGACGCGTGGCGAGGACCTTCAGGTCGCGGCCCACCACCTTCCGGGCCGCCAGGAGCGCCAGGATGCCCACCGTGGCGTAAAAAAGCAGGTTCGCCGCGTAGGAAGCCGCCGCCGGGGAAGGAGCAACCTGCCGCAGGAACGGGGCCAGGAGTTCCCCCGCCACGGCGAAGAACCCGGCGATGGCCACGTACACAATCAGGGTTGCCCCGTCCAACGGCGAGAAGCGGTACAGCTGCGGCTGCGGAGCAGGGGGTATTCGGTGGGCGGTCGCCATGGCTTCAGCCTATCCCCCAACTAGGTAGCGCTAAGTGTCGTTCTGGGGCTCCAAAACGACACTTAGCGCTACCTAGTTGGGCGGGAACGGGGGGAGGTGGGCCGGCTGCGTTGCTGGGGGAAACGCGCGTCCCCTAGAATATTCGGTATGCCTAAATTTACGTTTCGGTGCGCCAAAGAAGCTGCCCCGACCGGTGCCCGCAGGACCGTGCGCTTCAGGGCGGCGGCCGCTGCCGCCGTCGTGCTTTCCCTTGTGCTGACCGCCTGCGGCGGCGGGGCTTCGGGGAACGGGGACAGCAAGCCCGTGGTGCTGACCACGTTCACGGTGCTGGCGGATATCGCCCGGAACGTCGCGGGGGACAAGCTCACCGTGGAATCCATCACAAAGGCCGGCGCGGAAATCCACGGCTACGAACCCACTCCCGGCGACATCCGGAAAGCCTCCAAGGCCGACCTCATCCTGGACAACGGCCTGAACCTGGAAGCCTGGTTCGCGCAGTTCGTGGACGGGCTGGACGTGCCCCACGCCGTGGTGAGCGAGGGCGTTGAGCCGATGCCCATCAGCGAGGACTCCTACCAGGGCAAGCCCAACCCGCACGCCTGGATGTCACCGGTGAACGTCCAGGCCTACGTGGACAACATGGTGCGGGCCTTCAGCGACCTTGACCCCGGCAACGCCGCTGCCTTCAAAGCCAACGGGGAGGCCTACAAAGCCGAACTCCAGGCCGTGCAGGACCAGATGACCACCAGCCTTGCCGCGGTTCCGGAAGCCCAGCGGGCCCTGGTGACCTGCGAAGGCGCGTTCTCCTACCTGGCCCGCGACACCGGGCTCAAGGAGGTGTACATCTGGGCCGTGAACGCCGAACAGCAGGCCACGCCCCAGCAGATCACCCGTGCCATCGAGTACGTGAAGGCCAACAAAGTCCCGGCCGTCTTCTGCGAATCCACGGTTTCCAACGCCCCCATGCAGCAGGTGGTGGAAGCCACGGGCGCACGGTTCGGCGGCACCCTGTACGTGGACTCCCTTTCCGAAGCGGACGGGCCCGTCCCCACCTACCTGGACCTGATCAGGCACGACGCCGACATCATCACCAAAGCACTCACAGCAGGGGTGGGGCAATGACCTCCCCGGCCATCCAGGTGGACAACGTCACCGTCCACTACGGCGAAGTCCTGGCACTCGACTCGGCGTCGCTGTCCCTTGACCCGGCGCGGATCTGCGGCCTGGTGGGCATGAACGGCTCCGGGAAGTCCACGCTGTTCAAGGTGATCATGGGCATGATTAAGCCCGACGCCGGCACGGTGCGGATCGGAGGAGAGCCACCTTCCAAGGCGCGCAGGGAAGGGGGCATCGGCTACGTGCCGCAAAGCGAGGAAGTGGACTGGCAGTTCCCGCTGTCCGTGCGCGACGTGGTGATGATGGGCCGCTACGGCCACCAGGGCTTCACCCGCCGGGCATCGAAGGCCGACCGGGCTGCCGTGGACGAGGCACTGGACCGGGTGGAACTGGGGGAGTACGCCGGGCGGCAGATCGGCCAACTCTCCGGCGGGCAGAAGAAGCGTGCCTTTGTTGCCCGCGGGATAGCGCAGGGTGCCACCACCATGCTGCTGGACGAACCATTCGCCGGCGTGGACAAGAGGTCGGAAGCCACCATCACCAGGCTCCTGCGCGAGCTCGCCGCGGACGGCTGCACCATCCTGGTCTCCACCCACGACCTGCACGCGCTCCCGCAGCTCTGCGACGAAGCCGTGCTGCTGATGCACCGGGTCCTCATGCACGGCCCGCCGCAGGTGGTGCTGCAGCCCGAAAACCTGGCCATGGCGTTCGGCCTGGACGTGCTCAACCGGGAAGGGCGGAGCTGACCCGTGGAACTCCTCCTCGAACCCCTCAGCTACGACTTCATGGTCCGGGCCATCGTCACCACGGCGCTCGCCGCCGTCGTCTGCGCCGTCCTCAGCTGCTGGCTGGTGCTGATCGGCTGGTCCCTCATGGGCGACGCCGTCTCCCACGCGGTGCTGCCCGGCGTCGTCCTGGCCTACATTGTGGGCGCCCCCTTCGCGCTCGGCGCTCTGGTGTTCGCCCTGATCGCCGTGACCCTGATCGGGGTGGTCCGCAATACCAGCCGGGTGAAGGAGGACGCGGCGATCGGCATCGTGTTCTCCTCGCTGTTCGCCCTTGGCCTGGTGCTGATTTCCGTGACGCCCAGCCAGACGGACCTGAACCACATCATCTTCGGCAACCTGCTGGGCGTCAGCATTCCGGACCTCATCCAGGTGCTGGTGCTGGGCGTGGTGGCCTTCGCCATCCTGATTCTCAAGCGCCGCGACCTCACGCTCTACGCCTTCGATCCCACGCATGCGCACGCCATCGGACTGTCCCCGCGGAGGCTCGGGGCGCTGCTGCTGGGCCTCCTGGCCCTGACGTCGGTGGTGGCGCTGCAGACCGTGGGCGTTGTCCTGGTGGTGGCCATGCTCATCATCCCCGGCGCCACGGCCTACCTGCTCACGGACCGGTTCTCCCGGATGCTGGTGATCGCCCCGGTGGTCTCGGCGCTCTGTTCGATCACCGGCATCTACGTCAGCTACTACCTGGACACGGCCTCGGGCGCCATGGTGGTGCTGACGCAGGGAGTGGTGTTCGCCGTCGTCTACCTTTTCAGCCCGCGCCAGGGCCTGATCGGCACCCGCCTGGCGAAGGCCCGGCGCAGGAAGGCGGCGGCCCTCGCTGCAGCTTGACTCGTGGCTTCACGCGGGGCAGTCTGGAGCGATGAAGTCCTGACCAGCAGCCCCGGCCCTGCGCCAGGCTGTTCTCCCAAACCAAGGCCGCCGTCGAGCGCTGGATGAAACGTCCCGTTCAGCTCCGGCGGCCACACTGCGGAACTTTGCGAGGACTTCCCTTGACTGAACACCTTAACCTTTCGGACGTCTCCCATGGCTATGGCGACCGCCGGCTGCTGGAGCGCATCAGCCTGGTGATTACGGCCGGCGAGCACGTTGCCGTGGTGGGCGAAAACGGTGCCGGCAAATCCACCCTGCTCCGGATCCTGGCCGGCCTCGAAGCGCCTGACGAAGGCGCCGTGGTGATCCAAGGCAGGGTGGGCTACCTGGCCCAGACCCATGGCCTGCCCGAGTCCTTCACCGTGGGCGCCGCCGTCGACGCTTCCCTTGCCTCGCTGCGTGCCCTCGAAGCGGAGCTTGACCGGCTGGAAACCAACCTCGCCGACGCCGGGGACGACGAACTGGACACCTACGGCCGGCTGCAGACGGAGTACCAGCTGCGCGAAGGCTACGCCGCGGAACACCGGGTGGAGGCCGCCCTGGACCGGCTGGGCCTGGGCGGCCTGGACCGGAACCGGGTGCTGGGATCCCTGTCCGGCGGGGAACAGGAACGCGTGGCCTTGGCCTGTGTCCTGGCCGATCCGGCGGACATCCTGCTCCTGGACGAACCCACCAACCATCTGGACGCCCGCGGAACCGCCTGGCTGGAGGACCGGCTGGCGGCCCACCGCGGCACGGTGGTGGTGGTGTCCCACGACCGCGTGCTCCTCCGCAAGGTGGCGGCCACCATCATTGAGGTGGATGCCGAGCGCCGCGCCGTGACCCGTTACGGCAACGGCTACGACGGCTACCTCCGGGAGAAGGCAGCCGAACGCGCGCGCTGGGTCCAGCAGTACCACACCTGGATTGATGCAATGGAGTCCGAAAAGCGGCAGGCAGAAACTGTTGCCGGGACCATGGGCTACGGCCGCAAGCGCGACGGCGACAAGATGGGCTTCGACTTCAAGGCCGGCACCTGGCAGAAGGCCGCCAGCAGCCAGGTCCGGAACGCCCAGGAGCGGCTGCGCCGGCTCGAAGCCAGCCCCGTGGACCGGCCGCCGGTACCCCTGCGGCTGAACGTCGATCTGGCCGCGGACTCAGGTGCCGCGCCTTCCGGGGCAGCGCAGGAGGGTACGCCGGTGCTGGCACTGCGCGGGGTGAGCGTGCCCGGCAGGCTGGAAACCACAGACTTCCAGGCGGGCGCCGGCGAGAAGATCCTGATCACCGGGCCCAACGGCGCGGGCAAGTCCACGCTGCTCTCCATCCTTGCCGGAACCCTGGAACCAGCTGCCGGCTCCGTCACGCGGCCCGAACGCGTCGGCTACCTGCAGCAGGAACTGGAGCTGCCGCAACGGCCCGCCTTGCGCCTGCTGCCGGCCTTCGCCGCGGGCCTCGGCGGCAACATCGACGAGCACGCCGAGGCCCTCCTCCGCCTCGGCCTCTTCCGCACCAGCGAGTTCCACGTGCCCGTCGGCAGCCTGTCCGCCGGCCAGCAACGCAGGCTTGCCCTGGCCCGGCTGCTGTTGGGCGGCTACGGCACCCTGGTGGTGGACGAGCCGACCAACCACTTGGCGCCCGTGCTGGTGGAACAGCTGGAGGCGGCGCTGGCGGACTTTGCCGGGACCCTGGTGATGGTCAGCCATGACAGGGCGCTTCGGGAGTGGTTCGCGGCGTGCGCGCGGCGGAGCAGCGGTGGGGCCGGCGCCCTGGAAGGCACCCGGGCCGGGAACACCGCCGTCGGACGTTGGACCCGGTATTCCATGGACAAGGGCGTGCTCGCACCGGTTTAGGGGATTGCCTGGGGCAACCAAGGGGCAATCCCGACCGGAATGCGTCACTTTTGGCCCCGCAGCGGCGCAGTTGGTCCGGATTGGCAGGCTTTCCTCCCGCCTGGCAGGGCATAAGTTACGCATTTGGGGCATCAGCCTGGCCCTGAAACCGGTGAGATTCGCGTAAAGCAGTCTTTACCGGGGGACCGGCGGCCGGAAACATCGGCGGCGGAAAATGGGGCCCATGCCCGTCTTTCCGCCGGCCGAAAGGATCTGTCCGTGATCGCCAAGAACCTTTTCCTGCAAGGCATCTACCACTTCCAGGGCGTGGGACTGGAGAAGCCCGTCCCGCTGCACAGCGAGCTCTCGCACTATGTCCCGGACGGCGTGATCAACCAGGCGCTGTACTTCCGCGGCGGTAACTCGAGCAGTGAGCTGATCGCCGTCGTGCTCATGCGCAACGGGGTTCCCATGCGCTACTTCCCCATCGGCGCCAAGAGCGAGGTCCATGTTCCGCTGCGCGTGGTGGAGGATATCGACGGCGGCTCGGTGATCGAGCTGTACCTGGCGGCTCCGGAGGGCCTCAACGGGTCTGTGGTGATCGACCTGGGGATGGTGGAACACTGATGGGCAGCGTGGCGGAGCAGATGCAAGCCGGGGCCCAGGCCAGGCCGCGCTCCCGGTCCGGCGGCCGGGACAGCCGGCGGCGCCTCGTGGTCATCGGCAATGGCATGGCCGGCGCCCGGGCGGTCGAGGAGATCCTGGCCCGGGGCGGTGCGGAGCAGTTCAGCATCACCATGTTCGGGGACGAGCCGTACGGAAACTACAACCGGATCATGCTCAGCCACGTCCTTTCGGGTGAGGAGAGCGACGCAGACATCTTCCTCAACCCCCTGTCCTGGTACCAGGACAACGGCATCACGCTGCACGCGGGCGTCCGGGCGGACCGGATCGACCGGTTCGCCAAACACGTGTTTTCCAGCGACGGCCGGGTGACGCCCTACGACACGCTGATCATCGCCACGGGAAGCCGCTCCCACCTTCCTCCCATGGACGGCCTCTACACCCCCGGCGGGTCGGTCAAGCCGGGCGTCTTCGGCTTCCGCACCATCGACGACACCCGCAAAATGGCTGCCCACGCGCAGCAGGAACACCACCGGCACGCCGTGGTGATCGGCGGGGGCCTGCTGGGGCTGGAGGCCGCTGCCGGGCTGCGCAGCTTCGGGCTGGGCGTGGACGTGGTCCACTCCGGCGGCCACCTGATGAGCGCACAGATGGGGCCCGACGGCGGTGCGGTGCTCCGCCGGAGCGTAGAGGCACTGGGCATCGGGGTACTGACCGGCTGCCGGACCACGGCCGTCCTTGGCAGGGACAGGGTGACCGGCGTCAGCCTCCGCGGCCGGCCGGACATCGGGTGCGACATGGTGGTGGTGGCGGCCGGGATCCGTCCCAACGTGGACCTGGCCGTCCTCAGCGGGCTCCCGGTGGAGCGGGCCATTGTGGTGGATGACAGCCTGCGGGTCCAGGACGAGGACGACATCTACGCGGTGGGGGAGTGCGTCCAGCACCGCGGCGAGGTGTACGGGCTGGTGGCCCCGCTGTGGGAGCAGGCGGTGGTGCTGGCCAACCATGTGACGGGCACGGACACCGGCTCCGCGTACCTGGGCTCGCGCACGGCCACCAAACTCAAGGTGGCCGGCGTCGAAGTGGCCTCCATGGGCCTGCACGGGCCGGAACTTGAGACGGACGAACACATCGTCTTTTCGGAACCCAGCCGCGGGATCTTCAAGTCCATCGTGGTCCGTGACAACAAGATGGTGGGCGCCACCCTCCTGGGGGACAGCCGCAAGGTGGCCTACCTGACCCAGGCGTTCGACCGCGGGCTGCCGCTGCCCGAGGAACGGCTCGGGCTGATGTTCGATCTCGGCACGCCGGCGGAGGAGACCGGGGTTGCCGAGCTCGACGACGAGGCACAGGTCTGCAACTGCAACGGCGTCAGCAAGAAGGACCTGGTGGGGGCGGTGAAGGGCGGCTGCAGCTCGGTATCCGGGGCCATGGACGCCACCCGTGCCGGCAAAGGGTGCGGCTCCTGCAAGCTCCTGGTGAAACAGGTGGTGGAGTGGGCGGCGGACGGGGCCGTGGAGGAGGATCCGGCTGCCGCTTACTACGTCCCCGGCATTCCACTGGACAAGCAGGCTCTGATGGCAGAAATCCGGGCCCGCGGCCTGCGGTCGGTTTCGGCGGTGTTCCAGGCGCTGGCCCCGGGCGGCGCCGAGGACGCAAAGTCCAAGATGGGGCTCGCCTCGCTGCTCAAGATGATGCTGGGGGACCACTACATCGACGAACGCGACGCGCGCTTCATCAACGACCGCGTCCACGCCAACATCCAGCGGGACGGCACCTTTTCCGTGGTGCCCCAGATGAAGGGCGGCGTGACGTCGGTCCAGCAGCTGCGCCGGATCGCTGACGTGGCGGAGAAGCACAACGTCCCGCTGATCAAGCTCACCGGGGGGCAGCGCATCGACCTGCTGGGGATCCGCAAGGAGGACCTGCCGCAGGTCTGGGCGGACCTGGACATGCCCTCCGGCTATGCCTACGGCAAGAGCTTCCGGACGGTGAAGACGTGCGTGGGAAAGGACTTTTGCCGCTACGGCACCGGTGACTCCACCAAGCTGGGGATCGAGATCGAATCCCGTTTCCAGGGCCTTGAGGCGCCGGCCAAACTGAAGCTCGCGGTCTCGGGGTGTCCGCGGAACTGCGCCGAATCGCTGGTGAAGGATGTGGGCGTGGTGGCCGTGGAGGGCGGCCGCTGGGAGATCTACGTGGGCGGAGCCGCCGGTGCCCACATCCGCAAGGGAGACCTGCTGGCCACCGTGGACGATCCGGACGAGGTGAAAGTACTCACCGGCCGGTTCATGCAGTACTACCGCGAACAGGCCAACTGGCTGGAACGGACCTACGCCTTCGTCCCGCGGGTGGGCATCGAGCACCTGCGGGCCGTGATCGTGGAGGATTCGGAGGGGATCGCGGGCCGGCTGGACGAGGCGATGCAGGCCTCCGTGGACAGCTACGTTGACCCGTGGCGGGAACGCGGTGACCCGCAAACGCCCGGGCAGTTCAGGACGTCGCTGCCCCTGACCGTCCTCCCGCAGGTGCCGGTCCGATGAGCAGCACCGGAACACATGCCAACGCCCACGTCCTGGGCCCGGTGGACCAGATCCCGCTGGGCGAGGGGCGGGCCTTCGGGGTCGGCGGCGAGCAGGTGGCCGTCTTCCGGCTGCGGGACGGTTCACTGCGGGCGGTCTCCGGCGTCTGTACCCACCGCGGCGGGCCGGTTGCGGACGGCACCGTGGACCGGCAGGTGGTCATTTGTCCGCTGCACCAGCACGCTTTTGACCTCACCTCGGGGTGCTCCACTACCGGTGCGGAACCCCTGCGGACCTACCGGATTTCCCTGGACGGGGAGCAGAATATGGTGCTTGAGACGGCCGCTGTGTAGCGCGCGTCACGTAGCACCCCTCAGCGTCTTGTAGGATGGACGAGCCGCGCGAAGCTTCGGCTTTACGGAGGATTGCGCTCACAAACGGTCGCCCCAACGGCGTAAGCCCGAATTTTGTGAGCTGGATCATGCTGTAGTCCGGATGCGGCCAACCCCCAACCCACAAGGAATCGTTGTGCCTCAAATTACCCCCACAGATCTCGAGAACCGTACGGCCCCATCCGTCGCCGTCGACCCCACCCTCAGCGCCGAGGGCTACAGCAAGACCCTGGGCCGGCGCCATGTCACCATGATCGCCATGGGCGGCGCCATCGGCGTCGGCCTCTTCATGGGTGCCGGCGGCCGGCTGGCCTCCACCGGCCCGGCCCTGATCTTCTCCTACGCCATCGCGGGCGTCATCGCCTACCTGCTCATGCGGGCCCTGGGCGAACTCATCATGTACCGCCAGACCTCCGGCTCCTTCGTGAGCTACGCCGGCGAAATGTTCGGCAAGAAGGGCGCGTTCCTGTCCGGCTGGATGTACTTCATCAACTGGGGCATGACCGGCATCGCCGAACTGATTGCCATCGGCCTGTACTTCCAGTTCTTCTTCCCCAATGTCCCCGTGGAAGCCTCGGCCATCGCCGCCCTGGCCATCCTGGTGGCAGTGAACCTGCTCAGCGTCAAGGCGTTCGGCGAGTTCGAATTCTGGGCCTCCTGCCTCAAGGTGGGCGCCATCCTGATCTTCCTGGCGGTGGGCACCTTCATGGTGGTCACCAACGCCCGGGTGGGCGACGGCAACGCCTCGGTTGCCAACCTCTTCGCGGCCGAAGGCGGCATGTTCCCCAAGGGCGCCCTGGTGATGGTCCTGGTGCTCAACGCCGTCATCTTCGCCTACAACGGCATCGAACTGGTGGGCATCACCGCCGGTGAAATGCAGGACCCGGAACGCGAAGTGCCCAAGGCGATCCGCGCCGTCGTCCTCCGCATTGTGGTGTTCTACGTCGGTTCCGTGACCCTGCTCGCCATGCTGCTGCCGTCCGACCAGTACGTTGCCGGAACGTCCCCGTTCGTCACCGTCTTCGGCCAGATGGGCCTCGCCTGGGTGGGCGACGTGATGAACATGATCGTCATCACCGCCGCGCTGTCCTCCTGCAACTCCGGCCTGTACTCGATCGGCCGCGTGTTCCGCACCATGGCCAACAACGGCCACGCCCCGCAGTGGCTCACCAAGATGTCCAAGCGGCACGTCCCGTACGCGGCCATCCTGGCCATCGCTGCCTTCTACGCGGTAGGCATCCTGCTGAACATCTGGCTGGGCGGATCGCACGCGTTCGACCTCGCCCTCAACACCGCCTCCATCGGCGTGATCTTCTGCTGGGGCTCCATCTTCGCCAGCCAGATCGTGCTGCGCCGCCGCAAGGGCGTCACCTCCGGCCTGCCGATGCCCGGTTCGCCGTGGACCAGCTGGGCCGGACTGGTGGGCCTGCTGGCCATCACCGTCCTGATCGGCTTCGACACCATGACCAGCAAGAGCGGTGAGGTGTTCTACCTGGGCCTCTGGACCCTGGCCACCATCCCGTTCTTCGCCGTGGTCCTGTGGCTGGGCTGGCAGAAAATCAAGAACAACGAGCCGAAGAGCGCGCTCTACAGCTAACGGCTCACCCAAGCAGTACGTACGACGGCGGGACGCCCCTTGGGAGGGAGTCCCGCCGTCGGCGTTTCCCTGCATCGATTGCTCCGCAACTGCCGTTTTGGGGCCTCAAAAGGACCGCTACGGAGCAATCGATGGTGCCGGAGCGGTGGTGCGGAGCGCGCCGCCGGGGCAGACTGGGGCTTGTGGGCGAACCCTGGGTGCTGCATGTGGACCTTGACCAGTTCATCGCGGCCGTCGAAGTGCTCCGCCGGCCCGAGCTTGCGGGCAAGGCGGTGATTGTCGGCGGCCGCGGCGATCCCACCGAACGGGCGGTGGTGTCCACGGCATCCTACGAAGCCAGGGCGTACGGCGTCGGCTCGGGGATGCCGCTGCGCATCGCCGCGCGGAAACTGCCCGATGCCGTCATCCTGCCGGTCGACCATGAAGCCTACCTGGAGGCGTCCGAACAGGTCATGGCGGTGCTGCGCTCGCAGCCGGGCGCTACCGTCCAGGTGCTCGGCTGGGACGAGGCGTTTGTTGGCGTGCAGACGGATGATCCGGACGCCTACGCCCGGCAACTGCAGCAGGCCGTGCTCGGGGCGACCCGGCTGCACTGCAGCGTGGGTATCGGCGACACCCTTCTGCGCGCCAAGGTGGCGACGACGTTCGGCAAGCCGGCCGGCGTCTTCCGGCTCACGGCAGGCAATTGGCTGGACGTCATGGGGAGCCGGCCCACCATCGAGCTGTGGGGCGTGGGAACGAAAGTGTCCCAGCGGCTCGCCAAGCTTGGCATCCGGACGGTGGCCGAGCTGGCAGCGTCCAACCCTGACGACCTTGTCCCCGAGTTCGGCCCGAAGATGGGTCCCTGGTATGCGCAGCTGGGCCGCGGCGACGGCGGACGGACAGTTGATGACACACCCTGGGTGGCGCGCGGGCACAGCCGTGAAACCACCTTCCAGCGCGACCTGACCGGGCCGGGGCAGATTGACGATGCCGTCAGGGAGCTGGCGGCGCACGTGCTGGAGGATGTCGCGGCAGAGGGCCGGCCGGTGGTCGGGCTGACGCTCAAGGTCCGCTATGCACCGTTCATCACCAAGACGTATGCCCGGAAGATCCCCGAGACCTCGGACCCGGCGGAAGTGCTCGCCCGGGTCCTGGACCTGGTGGCGAAGATCGAGCCGGGCCGCCCCATCAGGCTCCTCGGGCTGCGGGCCGAAATGACGATGCCGGACGACTCCCGGCCGGGGCACACCCCCACCCGCAGCGGCTGGTGACGGGCCCCCGATCCCTCAAGTACCGCGCAAACAGGACGGCGGCGGATCCCGTAGGATCCACCGCCGTGTCGCTCTGTTGCAGCCGCCCGGTCCGGCCGGGCCTGCCCCAGGCAGGGGCTAGTCGCGCTTGAACTCGTCCTTGACGCTTTCGCCGACCTTCTTGGCGTCAGCCTTGACCTGGTCCGCCTGGCCTTCAGCCTTCAGGCGGTCATTGTCGGTGGCGTTGCCGGCCGCTTCCTTGGCCTTGCCGCCCATGTCTTCCGCTGCGTTACTGATCTTGTCTCCGAGGCCCATGGTGTGTGGCCTCCTTTCGTTTCCGTTGACCAAAACAATGCATTTTCACACTAACACGAAGCATGCTTACTACTTCAAGCCTTTGGGCGCCTGCTGCGGGCAGCGCCTGTTGATTCTCCGTACCCGCCGCTAGGCTCGAAACCATGGACCACAGCCTCAGCCTCACCCAGCACATCCAGGCGCCACCCGAGAAAGTCTGGTCCGTCATCACGGACATCCCGGGCTCCGCGGCCACCCTCTCCGGAGTGGACTCGATCCAGCTCCTGACAGATAGCCCCTACGGTGAGGGGACCCGCTGGAAGGAGACCCGGAAGATGCTGGGCAAAGCGGAAACGGTGGAGATGTGGGTGGCCGAGGCTGAGCGGAACCGCAGCACCACCGTCAAGGCAGTCCAGGGCGGGGCGGACTACACCACGCGGTTCAGCCTGGCCCCGCGCGACGGCGGAACGGACCTCACCCTCACCTTCGGGGCCGAGGTCATCAAGCCCACCCTGGCCAGCAGGATCATGATGCTGCTGTTCGGCAGGATGGGCATGGCTGCCACCCGCAAAGCCCTGGCCAAGGACCTCACGGAAATAGCGGCGAAGGCGGAAACGCTGTAGTGGCCGCGCGCATCCCGCGGAAGGGCGGCCCCGACGCGGCTGCGCCGCGGCTCACTCCCGTGCGGCTCGAGAACCTCACGGACGTCGCCGTGCCGGACTTCCGGCGCGGCGGGAGGTACGACGGCGAGCGGTACAGCCGCGTGGCTGCCGACGGGCTGGAGCTGGGCGGCACCGACTTTGCCGGATGCGAGTTCAGCGGCGCGTCATTCAATGAGGCACAGCTCCGCGGCTCCACCTTCCGTGACTGCATCCTCGCGGAGCTGTACGCCCCGGTTTTCCGGGCGGCGCGGTCAACCTGGCGGGAGGTGGAGATCCGCAATCCCCGGCTGGGGTCCGCCGAACTGCATGAGAGCGGCTGGCAGTCGGTCCACATCGACGGCGGCAAGCTGGATTTCCTCAACCTGCGGGGCGCAAAGCTCACGGACGTCCTGATCACCGGCTGCATCATCAACGAGCTGGACCTGGGCTCGGCCGCCGCAACCCGGGTGGCGCTGAAGGACTGCACCATCGGATCCCTGGATGTCAGCGGGGCCAGGCTGAAGGACTTTGACGTTCGCGGCACGGAATTCCGGAGCATCAGCGGACTCGGCAGCGTGGCCGGCATGGTCATAGATGAGTACCAGCTGGGCCTCCTCGCGCCGCTGCTGGCAGCCCATCTGGGCCTCACTGTCCGCTAGGCCTTATCCGGTATCCACGGATCAGCCCTCCCGTGTACTATTTACAGAACGAACGGTCGGTAAGTGGGGGAGCTGCCGGCTGCAGATGACAGTGCCGTTTATCGCGTGAAGGGTGTTTCCATGGCTGCAACCGCAGGTCCGCAGGCTTTCCTTGTTGGCGGGGTCCGAACGCCGGTGGGCAGATACGGCGGGGCGCTCTCGTCGGTCCGCCCCGATGACCTGGCAGCCCTGGTTCTCCGGGAGGCGGTGGCCCGGGCGGGACTGGATCCGGACAGCATTGACGAGGTCATCCTGGGCAATGCCAACGGGGCCGGCGAAGAGAACCGCAACGTGGCCCGCATGGCAACCCTGCTGGCCGGACTTCCCCTCCACATCCCCGGGATCACAGTGAACCGGCTCTGCGCCTCCGGCCTGAGCGCCATCATCCAGGCCAGCCACATGATCAAGGCCGGAGCCGCGGATATCGTGATCGCCGGCGGCGTGGAATCGATGAGCCGGGCGCCGTGGGTCCAGGAAAAGCCCACCGCCGCCTTCGCGAAGCCCGGGCAGATTTTCGACACCTCCATCGGCTGGCGCTTCACCAACCCGCTGTTCCACAAGGGCGGGCTGTCCCGGGACGGCAAGATGACCTACTCCATGCCGGAGACTGCCGAAGAGGTGGCCCGTGTGGACAACATTTCCCGTGAGGACGCCGACGCCTTCGCCGTCCGCTCCCACCAGCGGGCCCTGGACGCCATCGCAGCCGGGCGGTTCAAGGACGAAATCGTTCCCGTCACCGTCAGGACCCGCAAGTCCGAGAACGTCGTGGACACCGATGAAGGGCCCCGTGAGGGCACCACCCTGGACGTCCTCGCAGGACTGAAACCGGTAACCCACGGCGGGTCCGTGGTCACTGCAGGCAATTCCTCCTCCCTCAACGACGGCGCCTCAGCGATCATCGTCGCCTCGGAAGCAGCCATCGAGCGGCTGGGCCTGACGCCCCGCGCGCGGATCATCGACGGCGCCTCCGCAGGCTGTGAACCCGAGATCATGGGCATCGGCCCGGTGCCGGCCACGCAGAAGGTCCTCAAGCGCAGCGGACTCAGCGTAGGCGACCTTGCCGCCGTCGAACTTAACGAGGCCTTTGCCACGCAGTCCCTTGCCTGCATCCGGCGCCTTGGCCTGGAACAGGACATTGTGAACAACGACGGCGGCGCGATCGCCCTGGGGCACCCGCTCGGTTCCAGCGGGGCACGGATCGCCATCACCCTTCTGGGGCGCATGGAGCGCGAGGACGCCAGGATCGGCCTGGCCACCATGTGCATTGGCGTGGGCCAGGGCACTGCGATGCTGCTGGAGAAGGTCTGATGCCCGCGGCTGTGGACCTGGCCGCGGAGAAGTTCCACGCCCTCCTGGTGGAGGAACGCGGCGACCGGGTGGTGGTGCTGCTCAACCGGCCCGAGGTGCGCAACGCCATCGACCAGCAGATGGTGGACGAGCTGCATGTGGTCTGCACGGCGCTGGAACAGAACCCCAAGGTGCTGATCATTGCCGGCGTGGACGGGGTGTTTGCCTCCGGCGCGGACATCGGCCAGCTGCGCGAGCGGCGCCGGGTCGATGCCCTGCAGGGCATCAACTCCACCATCTTCGTCCGGATCGCCAAGCTGCCCATGCCGGTCATCGCGGCACTTGACGGCTACTGCCTGGGCGGCGGGGCGGAACTCGCGTACGCCGCCGACTTCCGGATCGGAACCCCCGGTGTCCGCATCGGCAACCCCGAAACCGGGCTGGGAATCCTCGCCGCTGCTGGCGCCAGCTGGCGGCTGAAGGAACTGGTGGGCGAACCGGTGGCCAAGCAGATCCTCCTGGCGGGCAGGATCCTGGGCGCCGACGAAGCCCTGGCCGTGAACCTCATTACCGAGGTCCACGAGCCGGCGGTGCTCCTGGACGCCGCGCACAACCTGGCGGACAGGATCGGACGGCAGGATCCGCTGGCCGTGCGCATCACCAAGTCCGTGTTCCACGCCCCTGCGGAAGCACACCCCCTGATCGACCAGCTGGCCCAGGGCATCCTCTTCGAATCCGAGGCCAAGTTCGACCGGATGCAGAAGTTCCTGGACAAGAACGCAGCCAAGAAGGCCCGGAAGACCGATAAGAACGCAGCCGGGAGCGCCGCTGCCGAGACCGGAGAAAAGAACTGATGAACACATCGCAACCTGCCCCCGGCCTGCCATCTGGTCTTCCCGTCTTCGTCGGTGTCCTGGGCGGCGGCCGCATGGGCGCCGGCATTGCCCATGCCTTCCTGGTCAAGGGTGCCGACGTGCTGGTGGTGGAGCGCGACGACGAGTCCGCGGAGGCTGCCCGGGAGCGGGTGGAATCTGCCGCTGTCAAGAGCATCGAGCGGGGCATGACGGACGCGAACCTCGATGAGATGGCGTCCCGGCTCACCGTGGGCGTGGACTACGACGCGTTCGCGGACCGGCAGCTGGTGGTGGAAGCCGTTCCCGAGGACTGGGACCTGAAAGTCACCTCACTGCGCGGAATCGAAGAGCGGCTGGCCGATGACGCCTATCTCGCCTCCAACACGTCATCGCTTTCCGTCAACGGACTGGCCGGTGAACTGAAGCGGCCAGGGAACTTCCTGGGCCTCCACTTCTTCAACCCGGTCCCGGCGTCCACCCTCATCGAAGTGGTGCTGGGGGAGCGCACGTCCCCCGAACTTGCCGCCGCCGCGAAAAGGTGGGTCGAGGCACTCGGCAAGACCGCCGTCGTGGTCAATGACGCCCCGGGATTCGCGTCCTCACGGCTGGGCGTGGCCATCGCCCTCGAGGCGATGCGCATGGTGGAGGAGGGCGTTGCCAGCGCCGAGGACATCGACAACGCCATGGTCCTGGGCTACAAGCACCCCACCGGACCGCTGCGGACCACGGACATCGTGGGGCTGGATGTCCGGCTGGGCATCGCCGAGTACCTGCACTCCACGCTCGGTGAGCGCTTCGCCCCGCCCCGGATCCTTATGGAGAAGGTGGCCCGGGGGGAGCTGGGACGGAAGTCCGGCAAGGGTTTCTTTGACTGGCCCAACCAGGGGACCGCGGGTTAGTCGAAAAGCCCGACGATATAGCCGATGAAGAACAGGAGGAACAGCAGCACGCCGGCTCCGATGGCTCCAAGCCAGAAGACCTGCTGTCCCTTCCCGGACCCCTTCTGCCGGGGCTCCTGGGTGCCTGCCACCGACCCTTCACCGGGAGGCGTTTCGCCCGGCGGCACGCCACCGCCGGGCTCCAGGCCTGTGATCTTGTCGTCCTCCGGGTCCGGATTGGTTCCTGACACGTAAACTCCCTTGCTCGCCGTCCTGGGTGTTTCCCCAGCGTAACCGTGGCGTGGTGGTTGCACCTAGGCTGGTGCCGTGACTTTCCTGGAACCCCTTACCCTCACTGGCAGGTATGTAACCCTGGAACCCTTGTCCGGGGATCACCACGACGGCCTGGTGGACGCGGCCCGGGACGGTGAGCTGTGGCGGCTCTGGTACACCTCGGTGCCGTCGCCGGAGCAGATGGCCGAGGAGATCGAGCGGCGGCTCGCCCTGCAGGAGCAGGGCTCCATGCTGCCCTTCACCACCCGGCTGACCGATCCGGCCACCGGAGGCCCCGGGCGGATCATCGGCATGACCACCTACATGAATATCGACGCCGGTACTCCCCGCGTGGAGATCGGCTCCACCTGGAACGCCGCGTCCGTCCACGGCACCGGCACGAACCCCGAGTCCAAGCTGTTGCTCCTGCGGCACGCGTTCGAGGCTGTTGGCTGCCCTGCCGTGGAGTTCCGGACGCACTGGCTCAACCACCAGTCGCGGGAGGCCATCGCCCGGCTCGGGGCCAAGCAGGACGGCGTGCTCCGCAGCCATTCCCGGACCCGCGACGGGCTCCTCCGTGACACGGTGGTGTACTCCATCCTGGAGCACGAATGGCCCATGGTCCGGGCCGGCCTCGAGTACAGGCTGGCCCAGCGTGGGCAGGGGCTTGGCTGAACTACGTTATGACGTGCGTCTCATGTGGCCAGTGTGATTAACTTTGCCAATGAGGAAACCGGGCGGATCCATGGACTGGCATGGTGCTGTCAACGCGTGGCATGTGGCCGGCGGGGTGTACCGGATGGGGCGGCGGGAATGGCTCACGGAAGCGGGCTGGCAGCAGGCGTACGACGACGGCATCCGCACCGTGATCGATCTCCGCAACGCTGCGGAGGCACGGCGCCGCAGCACGGACCCGGTGGTGGGCGGAGCGGCCTGGTCCGGCATGACAGTCGTTTCGGCGCCCACGGAGGAGCCGAACCATCCGCAGTTCACCGCGGTGGCCGGGCCCTACCTCAACGATCCTGCCCACTACGCGGAGAACGCCCGGCTCTTTCCGGGCAAGCTGGTGGGCGTCTTCAAGGAGCTGGCCGCCGCCTCCGTCCGGGGCGGCGCGGTGCTGCACTGCGCGGCCGGGCGTGACCGCAGCGGCATGGTGGCCGCCATGGTCCAGGACCTCGCGGGGGACTCCTGCCAGGACATTGCCGACGGCTACCGGCGCGCAGCCCGCGGCATCAACGAGCGCTACCGCACCCATGGGCCGCCCCATGCACGGGAACGCTATTTGCCCGAGGATGAACTTGGCCCCCTCCTCCAGTCGCGCGGAGAAGCCGTGGCCCACTTCGTGCGGACCCTGGACACGCGCGCTTTCCTGCTGGCCAACGGATTGAGTGTCCCCGAGCTGGATGCGGTGCTGTCCCTCTGCGGAGCCGCCCGCGTCAAGGAACCACAATGAGAACCGGTGCAGCGTTCCGCCGGGGAAAACGCGGTGTTGCCCTGGGCGCCGCCGCCGGCGTCCTCGCCGCATCCGTCCTGGGTTACGCTCCCGGCTGGGCCATGACGGAGGCGGAGGACGCGGCGCCGCCGGCTCCGGCTGCAACGTCCGGCCCTGCTGCCACTGCACCCGCCGCGGAAACGGGGAGCGCCGGGCTTTCGGAGGAGGGCCTCGCCGACGCGGTCCGGCGGGACCTGGGCCTCACCCCTGAGCAGTTCAATGCGGCAGGGGAGCTGGGCAGCCGGGCAGCTGCTGCCGCCAGCCGGCTGCGCGTCGTTCCCGGCTATACAGGCATCAGGCTGCAGGACAACAGAATCATCGTGAGTGGTACGGGGGCCGAGCTGCAGTCGGCCGTCGACCGGCTGTCCGGCAGCCTGGCTGGCCTCAACCTTGAAGCGCCCGGCAGTTCAGCGTCGCAGCCCGCACCTGCTCCGGTTCCTGCGGCGACGGCCGCTCCCGGATCCCAAATCGCCGTGAGCACCGAACAGCTGTTCCAGGCCTATCTGCGCGAGGTCGGAACCGCCGGCCTGCAGGCAGTGGTCTATTCCGGCGGCAAATTCGTCATCCGGACGGGCAGCATCGCCGCAGCCCAGGCAACGCAGGGCACGGGCGGGGCGCCCTCCACCCCGCCTGGCACGCTGGAAACCACTGCCGCCCCCGGCAAGATATCGCCGTCGGAATTCGTCGCGAGGTACGCCAACGTAGTGCTCGACGGCGGCGCGCCCCTTAAGCCTGAGGCGGACGTCCCGGGCGGGGTGGGTTACCAAACGGACAAAGGCGTCATCTGCTCCACGGGATTTTCCGCGTTTGATCCCTCGGGCCTGCCCGCGGTCCTCACGGCCGGGCACTGCACAGGTGACGGCGCGGCCACGACCGCGGACCTGTTGCTTCAGGGCGTGCCTGCCGGGCCCTTGGGTGCCTTCGAATTCAGCCAGCTGGGCGGGCCCGGCAACTCGAGGGTGCTGGACCCCAACATTCCCACGGACCAGGACGGCGTGGCACTCGAGGACCCCGGCAACGTGGGAACCGACATTGCGGTCGTCGGAGCGCTCAGCCCTGACCAGGACCCGGTGCCGGCCGCCAGCACGCATGGTGACACGCTGCAGCCGGGACCGGACGTCAAAATCATCGGCACCGCCAGTCCGGTGGTTGGCATGGAGGTCTGCCGTTCGGGCTGGCGGACGGGATGGTCCTGCGGAACCGTGAGCGCCGTGGGGATCTTTTTGGTGGGAGGACCCGCCTATCCCGCGGACCCTGCCGATGTCCGCGCCTTCAACGGTTTCCTGTCCTACGACGTGCAATCCAGCGGCGGTGACTCCGGCGGTCCGTGGATCAGCGGAAACTACGCGGTAGGGACGCACAGCGCCGGCGACGACCCCCAGCCCAACGAACCCCCGCCGCCCAACTTCGCCGTCGCGGCTACCTTGGAGGAATCCCTGAAGGTCCTGCCCGGCTACCAACTGGAGCTCTTCCTCAACAAGCCGCTGGTTTCCTCGCCCGCGCCCGGCGGCGCCTATGAACCCGGACAGGTCGTCAGCGGAACCGTTCCCGCCGCCCCGGCCTCGGCCGTTGCTGCCGGGTCCGCCGTGCGGATTACCCTCCAGGGGCAGGAGCCGTTCGAGGTCCCGGTGAATGCTGACGGAAGCTGGAGTTTTACGGCACCGGACGGCGGGCAGACGCTCCAGTTCACGGCGGAGACGGTCAACGGCTTCAGCGTCTCGGGCGCCGCGGATTTCGAGTTTGCCCCTGTTGCGCCGGCCCAACCCGCGCCGGCCCAACCCGCTCCGGCAGAACCCGTTCCGGCAGCGCCTGCCGACCCGGCTCCCGTCCCGGAGCCTCCGGCAGCCGCTGGTCCGGTACCGGCCGAACCTGCCCCTGCAAATCCAGTCCCGGCAAATCCAGCCCCGGCAAACCCGGCCCCGTCCCCAACAGCTCCAGCCGCGGCGGACGACGGCGCCGCCGTCGTCCCCGGTCCGGCGTCCACCCCTCCTGCTGGCCTGGCGGACACGGGCGGCAGCGCCAGGGACGCGGCGGACGGGGGCAACCTCGCCTATACCGGCGCCAATGCCCTCCCGGCGGCGGGCGCGGCCGCGGCGGCCATCGCGGCCGGCGCGGTGCTCATGCTGCTGGTCCGGCGCCGGAGGCAGCGCACCCGGGACTAGGCTTCGGCGGCGGGCTTCTTGTGCCGCCTCATCAGCAGGTTGGTGATGCGCAGGGTGCAGAGCCGCTGGCCGGCCTCGTTGGTGATCAGTACCTCGTGGGTGGTGAGCGTGCCGCCCAGGTGGATGGGCGTGGCGGTGATGGTGATCTGCCCCTCGCGTGCGGAGCGGTGGTGGGTGGCCGAGACGTCCACGCCCACCGCGGTCTTGCCCAGGGTGCTCGCGTGGATCACGGCCGCCCAGGACCCGACGGCCTCGCCCACGGCAAGGGAGGCGCCGCCGTGGAGCAGTCCGAACGACTGCCGGTTGCCCTCCACAGGCATGGTGGCCACCACGCGCTGGACGGACTCCTCGACGATCTTCACGCCCATCTTCTCGTCCAGCTCCCCGAGCGTGATCTTCCACAGCTCGTGCGCGGAGGGCTGGTTCTCGGCAGCATCCATGGGTGACGGGGCGCTCATACATTCTCCTTTGGGTGGCCGGATTCAGTCCCGGCCTTCTAGTGTGCAGCACGGCACTTCATGTATGGTGAATATATTACCGAACGGACGGTCAGTAATCATTGGCCGATTCTGCCTGCCCCCTTGTTGGAAGGACCCGTCAACGATGACCACCACCGCCACAGCTCCCCAGGCCACGGTCGACACCGTGGAGACAGTGCCCAGCTTCATCATGGATTCCTGGTGGACTCCCGACGCCGGATCGGCCGGGTCCGCGACGCCCGTCAGGGACGCGAGCACGGGGGAGATCCTGGCCAAGGTGAGCACTGAGGGGCTGGACCTGGCTGCGGTCGTGGGCTACGGCCGCACAACAGGCCAGCAGGAGCTCGGCCGGTTCACCTTCCACCAGCGTGCCCTGAAGCTGAAGGAGCTCGCCCAGTACCTCAATGCCCGGCGCGAGCACTTCTACACGTTCTCGGCCCAGACGGGCGCCACCAAGGTGGACTCCATGATCGATATCGACGGCGGCATCGGCGTGCTCTTCACGTTCGGTTCCAAGGGCCGGCGCGAACTGCCCAACTCGCAGGTGGTGGTGGACGGCCCCATGGAGGTCCTGTCCAAGGACGGCTCCTTCGCCGGCGAACACATCTACACCCGCATCCCCGGCGTCGCCGTGCAGATCAACGCCTTCAACTTCCCGGTCTGGGGCATGCTGGAAAAGTTCGCCCCGGCCTTCCTCGCCGGCGTCCCCACCATCGTCAAGCCCGCAACGCCCACCGGCTACGTGGCGGCCGCAGTGGTCAAGGCCATCGTCGAATCGAACATCCTGCCCAAGGGCTCGCTGCAGCTGATCTCCGGCTCCGTCCGCGGGCTGCTGGACGTCCTGGACTACCGCGACCTGGTGGCCTTCACCGGCTCCGCATCCACCGCGCTTTCCCTGAAGGCCCACCCCAATGTGGTCCAGGGCGGGGTCCGCTTCACTTCCGAAACGGACTCCCTGAACGCCGCCATCCTCGGCCCGGACGCGGTGGAAGGGACGCCTGAATTCGATGCCTTCGTAAAATCGGTGGTCACGGAAATGACGGCGAAGGCAGGGCAGAAGTGCACCGCCATCCGCCGCGCCATCGTGCCGCAGGAGCTGGTTGCCGCAGTCTCAGCGGCCATCGGCACGCGGATCTCCGAGCGCGTTGTCCTGGGCGATCCCCGGGCCGACGGCGTCACCATGGGTGCCCTCGCCTCGGTGGAGCAGCTGAACGATGTGCGCGCGGCCGTGCAGTCCATGCTCGACGCCGGCGGTGAGCTTGCGTACGGAACCCTCGATTCGCCGTCGGTCACTTCCGCCGACGGAACCACCGGCGTGGTGGACGGCGGGGCATTCATGGCGCCCGTCGTCTTGAACTGGCAGGACCCCGAGGCCGAGGAAGTGCACTCGCTCGAGGCGTTCGGTCCCGTTTCGTCCGTGATCGGGTACAAGGACATTCCCGACGCCGTCCGCCTCGCCGCCCGCGGCGGCGGCTCCCTGGTGGCCTCGGTGTGCACCAACGATCCGTCCGTGGCCCGCGAACTTGTCACCGGGATCGCGGCTCACCACGGACGTGTCCTGATGCTCAACCGCGAGGACGCACGTTCGTCAACGGGCCACGGTTCGCCCGTGCCGCACCTGGTCCACGGTGGTCCCGGCCGTGCGGGCGGCGGCGAGGAACTGGGCGGCATCCGGTCGGTGATGCACCACATGCAGCGCACGGCCATCCAGGGCTCGCCGAACATGCTCACCGCCGTCACCGGACTGTGGCACGCCGGCGCGGACCGCAACTTCACCCTGGAAACCGAGGGGACCCACCCGTTCCGGAAGTCGCTGGAGACGCTGCGGATCGGTGACGCCGTCCGCTCGGACCTGCGCCAGGTCACGCTGGAGGACATCACCGCGTTTGCCAACTCCACCGGCGACACGTTCTACGCCCACACCAACCAGGAGGCCGCGGAAGCCAACCCGTTCTTCCCGGGCATCGTGGCCCACGGCTACCTCCTGCTTGCCTGGGGCGCCGGACTGTTCGTGGAGCCTGCCCCGGGCCCGGTCCTGGCCAACTACGGACTGGAGAACCTGCGCTTCATCACCCCTGTGGCCGCAGGTGATTCGATCCGGGTGACCCTCACGGCCAAGAAGATCACCCCCCGCGAAACCGACGAATACGGCGAGGTGGCCTGGGACGCCGTGCTCACCAACCAGGACGACGAGATCGTGGCCACCTACGACGTCCTCACCCTCGTCGCCAAGTAGCCCACGCCCCCCGGACGCTCTATCACTTAACGCGGGTTTCCCCCGGACGCTCTATCACTTAACGCGGGTTTCCTCCGGACGCTCTATCACCTGCCGGCGACAGGTGATAGAGCGTTGGCGCTTAAGCCGCATTAAGTGAGAGAGGGTGTGGGTCTTCCTGCGGGAAGTGAGGGAGCGCGGGGATCTTTTTGGCTGGCGGAAGCGTAAAATTCTGCCCGTAGGAGGTGGCCCTTATGAGCCTAAGAATGAACACAGCCACGACGGTCCTGCCAGTCGACGATCCAGCACGCGCCCGTAGGTTCTACACCGAAAAGCTCGGACTCCCGCTCCGCGGCAAGGCAGACGATGGAAGCGAATTGCTCGGCAGCGACGGCGGCCCGATGCTGCAGTTGTTGCCGGTTTCGGACGGTAAGCACTCCGAGCACACCGCCCTGAGCTTTGAGGTGACGGACATCGAGAGGACAGTCCGGGACATGGAGGCCAGGGGCGTCAGGTTCCAGGATTATGACCTGCCGAACCTGAGGACCGAGAACCATATCTGCACAACCGACTCAGAAAAATGTGCCTGGTTCATGGACACCGAGCACAACATCCTCTGCGTCCACGAGAAGCTGGGCGTCCAGGCCGAGTACGAGCTCTAGCGGCACAGCGAACGCCCCCAAAACACAGAAGGGCGCCCCGGGTTTCCGGGGCGCCCTGCTGCCGTTTCGGCAGGAAGCGGGGTCAGGATTCGGCGCCGCCATGCAGGCCGTCGTCGCTGCTGTCATCCTCGCGGCCGGTGCCGTGCCCGCTTTCGCTTTGATCGGAAAGGTCCATGTTGCCCCGGGCCTCCGCCATAGTGGGGCCGCCGGAGGGGACGCTGTAGGTGTCCGGGCGGATGCCGTGGGACTGTTCCTCGATCAGTGCCTGCTCTTCGCTGAAGCGGATGGCGTTGGCTTCGTCTCCGGCGTCGCCGGTTAGGTCTTCGCGGATCTTTGAGGGGTCCGGAATGATGTATCCGGCCTCTGCGTCGTCCTTGGGGTGGCTCATGTTCTTACCTTCCTATCGGGTGTTACTTGTGGGCCGGGCGATGAGGTCCGCCTTGACGTCAAGGCTCTGACCTCCCCGCTTGACCTTGAAGCCTACGGTATCGCCGGGGTTGCGGCCGCGGAGTTCCGCCAGGAGCTTCTCCGGTGCGTTCAGTTCCACGCCTTCCATCGACTCCAGCACGTCGCCCGGCCGGATGCCCGCACGTGCCGCCGGACCGCCGTCGTCCACTGCCAGGACCACGACGCCGGTACTGGCGTCAATGCCCAGCTGCTCGGCGATCTGGGCCGTAAGTTCGCCGGGCGTGAGGCCCAGGTAGGCGTGCTCGGCAGTGCCGTCCGCCAGCAGCTCCTCGGCCACCTCCACGGCCGTCGCGGCGGGAATGGCGAATCCCAAAGCCACGGCGCCTGCAGACGGCGGGATGTAGGCCTCGCTGATGCCAATGATTTCGCCGCGCATGTTGATGACGGCGCCGCCGGAGTTGCCGGGGCTGATGGGGGCATCGGTCTGGATCAGGTCCACGAGGGACAGGCTGTTGGAGGCGGAGCCCGGGATGGAGCGGTGCAGTCCCGAGATGATGCCGGCCGTGGCGGTGTTCTCGAAGCCCAGGGGAGAGCCCAGCACCACGGCCACCTCACCAACGCGCGGCAGGTTGGCCTGGTAGACGGGTTTGGGCAGGCCGGTGCGCTTTGCCTGCACCAGGGCGAGGTCGGTGACAGGATCCGTGGCCTTGACCGTTCCCTCCACCCGCTGGCCGTCGGCAAAGGCAACTTCCACCGTGGTGTTGCCCCGGATCACGTGTTCGTTCGTGAGGATGAGGCCGTCCTCGGAATAGACAACGCCGCTGCCCAGGCCGCCCTCGGTGAAGATGGTCACCACGGACGGCGCGAGGTTCTCCACGAGCTGGGGGATGTCGCCTGCCGCGGCCGGTGCCGGGGCCGGCGAAGAGCTGCCCGGCGTGGCGGTGGAGGTGGAAGTGGGAGTGGCGGTTGTGGTGTCGCTGGGCGCCGGGGGACTTGGCGTCCCGGTGCAGCCGCTGAGGGCCAGTGCGGCCGCGAGGGCGGTGGTTCCAAGTACTGTCCGCAGGCGGCCTGTACGCTGCGGACCGCTGGCTTGGCTCATTGGTACCTCCCTGCGGATGCTGGTTTTCTACCACGGTAGCCGGGGAGCGGGCCAAATACCAAGCACGCTTATTATCCGCGTTCCGTCGCGTGCGGCGGCGCGCGGATAACGTCACCGGCGAGACGGGGCCGGGCCGGAGCCGGCGGATGCGGGGCTGCCCGGAAGGCACTGCCGAAGGGCCCTAGCTGCCCTCCTGGGGCGGTGCTAGCCTTCGGGCATCCAGCCCGGCCGGGAGGGACAATTAATCGGAAGAAGAGGCGCTTCATGCGTACTGCAAACTCAAATCCAAGAACCCGCATCGCAGCGATAGCGGGCCTGGCAGCTGCTTTGGGAAGCGCCTTGGTCGCAGCACCACCAGCACAGGCCGCTGACGTCTTCAGGATGCAGTACACCTCCGAGTACGCGCAGGCCTATACAAGCACAATGTCTGAGGACGGATGCGCCTTCAGCTCCATATCGGCTGCCGCGGGAACCGCATTCGGCGGCGGCACCACCATGTTCTACTCTTCGTCCAGCTTCAACGTCTGCACCGGGGAGGGCTACTCAGTCTACGGCGAAGCCCCGACAGAGGTGTTCACTTTCGAACGCACTTCGGTACATGCCACCGCCACAGTGCCGCTTTCCGACGGGACCGACATCGGCTTGGACCTCACGTGGCAGGGTACGGGAACGATCGAACGCGGCGGCAGCACGTCGAGGGACATCCTGCCCGGACAGTTCGTGCAGCGAACCACCAACCACGGCACTATCCAGGAGGCAGTGGTCAGCGGGACGCTCTCGTTCGAGAACGCCTACATCTCAGCCTCGAAGGGCTCTTCGATGACGGTGGTCATCGCCGGCCAGTGAGGGGGCGGCGTCGGCCGGTGCCGCGAGACCCGTACTGCAGGCTGCTAGGGTTCCGCGTGCAGGCCGTCGAACGCCATGGTGATCACGTCGTCCGCCAGCCGTTCGGGCGAGAGGGAGCCGCCCGGCTTGTACCACTCAACGATGGAGTTGATCATGCCGAACAGCAGGCGGGTGACGGTTCGCGGATCGATGTCCTGGCGCAGCGAGCCTTCGTCCCGGGCGGCGGAGATCAGCCCGGCAACCTTGTGGTCGAACGCGCGACGGCGTTCCAGGGCGTCCCGCTCTATCTCGGTGTTGCCGCGCAGGCGCAGGAGCAGCGTGACGAACGGCAGCCGGTCCACCAGCACCGCCACGGTTTGCCGCAGCACAAACTCCAGGCGCGCATCCGCCGCGCCGGACACCGCCGCGGGTTCTTCCAGGATGGCCTCGAGCCCGCCGAGCGCGTGGTCCAGTGCGAGTTTGAGGAGGTCGCCCTTGGAGGGGACGTGGTGGTAGATGGCAGACTTTGAAATGCCGAGGTTGTCCGCCAGGATCCCCATTGAGGTGGCGTCGTAGCCGTGCCGGTTGAAGACGTCGACGGCGATGCGGAGCACCGATTGCTGGTCGTACCCCGGGCGGCCGCGCTTGGTGGGTGCATCAGTTGTGGACATACCGGCCATTTTCTCATGAACGTTCGGTTATTTAGACCGTTATCGGCGAGGGACCTTGGACCCTGTGGCGGTTTGTGCGGGAGGACCACGCTGGTAGGGCAGGCAAACCAGCCGCATTACTCCAGGAAGGCGCACAGGCATGAGGCCCAGCACACCCCAGCCCACCGCCGTCGCGGACGGCGTGTACCAGCTGCCCACCGGGAGCGGCCGGTTCGCCTCCCACGTCTATTTTGTCCGCTCCGGGCAGGGCTGGGTGCTGGTGGATGCCGGCTGGCCGAAGGCGGACGACGCGATTGCGGCCGCTGCAGAGTCCCTCTTTGGAAAAGGCAGCCCGCCCGCAGCGATTATCCTGACGCATATCCACCCGGACCACACCGGCGCCGTCCCCGGCCTGGCCCGCCGATGGGACGTGCCGGTCTTCGTTCATCCGGATGAACTGCCGCAGGCGTCCGGGAAGCTGCTGGATGAATACGCCAACCCCCTCGACCGCCGGGTGTTGCGTCCACTGCAGCGGGTCCTGCCGCAGGGGACCATGCCCGCGACGGACCTGACCGCCGTCGTGCGTCCTTTCGATCCGGCAGCCGGCGTCCCGGGGCTGCCGGACTGGAGGTGCGTGCCCACCCCGGGGCACACACCCGGGCACATCGCCTTCTTTCGGGAGGCCGACGGCGTGCTGCTCACCGGCGACGCGGTGCTGACCACTGACGTGAACTCGCTGCGCGGCCTCCTGGGCCGGACGCACAGGGTCAGCGGCCCGCCCCGGATTGCCACCTGGGACTGGCCGACGGCGGAGGCTTCCATCGGTACGCTGGCCCGGCTTCGGCCGCGGGTCCTGGCCAGCGGGCACGGGCGTGCGGTTTCCGGGCCGGCGGCATCCCGCCAGTTGGATGAGCTGGCCGCCAGGGCCGGTGCTGCAGGCAATGCCGCAGCTTCAACCGCGGCGCCGGAGGCGCCTTTGGAGTACCGCTGCGTGGCCGCTGTCCGGATGGGCGGGCCGGAAGTGCTGGAGGTTGTACGACGGCGGCTGCGGACGCCGCGACGGGACGAGGCCAGGGTGCGGGTTGAGGCGTGCAGCGTGAGCGCCGTTGACGTGCAGGCCCGCAGCGGGCTCTCCACCTACCCGCCGACGTTCCCCTTTGTGCCCGGCTACGCCGTGGTGGGCGTGGTGGATGCGACGGGGGCGGGCGTCACCGCGGTTGCGCCGGGGACCGGGTGGTGGTGATGACCGAGAAGGGCGGGTACGCCGAGTACATCTTCGCCAGCTCGCACCCCATGATGCGGATTCCCGATGAACTGGACGCGGGCGAGGTGGTGGTTGTTGCGCTGAACTACCTGGTGGCCCACCAGGCCCTCTCCCGGGTGGCCCGGATCAGGCGGGGGCAGGCCATCCTTGTCACCGGCGCCGCCGGCGGGATCGGTACGGCGATCGTCCAGCTCGGCCGGTTGCTGCGGCTCAGGATGTACGGCGTGGACAGCCCGGCCAAACACCGCTGGCTCGTTGAGCACGGGGTGGTGCCCCTGGACACGCAGCGGGACGACGTGGTCAAGGCCCTCCGCAGGCTGGAGCCCGCCGGCGTCGATGCAGTCCTGGACGGGGCGGGCGGGGAGTGGGCCGATGCCGGCCTTGCCGTGCTGCGGCCCGGCGGGGTGCTGGTGGAGTATGCCAACCCCGGCAGCCCGGCCTCCACCCTGCGCCTCCTGGCCCGGGCCGCAGGGCAGGACCTGATCCCGAAGGGCAAGAGGATCCGGCTGTACGGGACGACGTCCTGGCGGCTGGACCGCCGGCCGCTGATGGAGGCGTGGGCCACGCTTTATGGACTGCTCGGGGCGCGGAAAATAGCCCCGGTGATCGCGGACCGGTTCCCGCTGGCTGAGGCGCGGCAGGCGCACGCCCGGCTGGAGCGCGGGGACATTGCGGGAAACCTCGTCCTCATGGTGCCGGGAGAAGACCGGCGCTGAGCACCGCTGCTACCCCTTGGGCTGCTACCCCTTGGGGCGCAGGTCGTAGATCCTCCGCAGCTTGCCGTTGGACCGCTCAAGCGAGCCCGGCTCCACCACGTCAACCGCGCAGGAGGAACCCACGTGGATCTTGATCTGTTCCTTCAAGGTGCGTGCCGCCGTCGTGCTCTGCTCGAAGGTGACGCTCTCCCGGCGTTCGATCTTGACCGTCATCTGGTCCATCCGCTGCCCCTCGGGGCGGGTGAGCTCCAGCTGGAAGTGCGGGCTGAGCTCGGGGATCCGGAGGGCGATTTCCTCGATCTGGGACGGGAACACGTTCACGCCGCGGAGGATGATCATGTCGTCGCTGCGGCCGGTGATGCGCCCCATCCGGCGGTGCGCGGGGCGGGCCGTGCCGGGGAGCAGGCGGGTAAGGTCCTTGGTGCGGTAACGGATGATGGGCAGCGCTTCCTTGGTCAGCGAGGTGAACACCAGTTCGCCGTGCTCGCCGTCGCCCAGGACGTTTTCCTTGCCCACCACCGGGTTGAAGGCGTCGATGATTTCGGGGCGGAAGTGGTCCTCCCAGATGTGGCTGCCGTCCTGTGTTTCCACCGCTTCGCCGGCCACGCCCGGGCCCATCACCTCGGACAGCCCGTAGATGTCGCAGGCCTTGAGGTTCATGGTGACCTCAAGCTCGTGCCGCATCTCTTCGGTCCACGGCTCGGCGCCCAGCACCGCATACTTCAGCGACGTGGAGGCGGGGTCGATGCCCATGTGGGCCATGGCGTCGGCGATGGTCAGCAGGTACGTGGGCGTGGCCAGGATGGCGTCGGGCTTGAAGTCCTGGATCAGCTGGATCTGGCGTTCGGTCTGGCCGCCGGAGATGGGGATGACGGTGCAGCCCAGGGCTTCGGCGCCGGCGTGCGCGCCCAGGCCTCCGGTGAACAGGCCGTACCCGTAGGCGTTGTGGACTTTCATGCCCGGGCGGATGCCGGAGGCGCGGAAGCTGCGGGCCACGAGTTTTGCCCAGTCCGCCAGGTCCTGCTTGGTGTAGCCGACGACGGTGGGCCTGCCCGTGGTGCCCGAGCTGGCATGGATGCGGGCTACTTCGTGCTGCGGCACCGCGAACATGCCGAACGGGTATTCCTCGCGCAGATCGTCCTTGGTGGTGAACGGGAAGTTGCCCAGGTCGCTCAGTTCACGCAGGTCGTTGGGGTGGATGCCGGCGTCGTCGAACTTGCGCTTGTACAGGGGCACGCGCTCGTAGGCGTAGGCAACGGTGTGCTGCAGCCGGCTGAGCTGGAGGGCCTCGAGCTCGTCGCGGGAGATGGTCTCCTCGCGGTCCAGTCCGGCTGCTGTGGTGGCTGCGGGGGATTCGGGGGCATGCAGGGTCATGGTTTCCTACTTCTTGGGGATGGTGCGGCTGCGTCCGCGGAACTCGGCAATGAGCTCGCCTGGCTGGTTCGGGGTGGGCTCGCCCGGCTGGCCGGCGTCGGCGGGCGGGGCGTCGGCGGCGAAAATCTGGATGTCGTACAGGCCGCTGCGTCCGGCGCTGGAGCGGCGGTCCGCCACCGCGGTGAGCACCTGGCCGCGGAAGGCGGGCTTGAGGAAATTGATGTCGACGCCGGAGGCCACGGTGATGCTGTTTTCCTCGCCGGGTGCCGGCACGGCGGGGTTGCACGCGAGGGCGAACGCCGTATCCCCGAAGGCGAAGATCATTCCGCCGTGGGCCATGCCGAAGCCGTTGAGCATTTCCTGCCGGAGGGTCATCCGGATGGTGGCGTGCCCGTCGCTGATGGCGAGGACCTGGATGCCCATCCACTCGGAGGCATAGTCGTTCTCCAGGATCTGGTGCGTGGGCCCGGAAAGGGCTGTCTCAGCCATGCGTCATTGCCTCCAGCTTTATTTACCGAATGTTCATTAGGTAATCCCATCGAGGGGTCCTGTGTCAAGGGGAGGGCGGCCGGACCAGCCCAGTTTTGGAGGGTCCAGGCCAGCAGTCTGTGGGGGCAGTCCAGGGAGGCGTTCGAAAACTGGGCTGGAAGGGACGACGGCGGCCGGCAACTGGGCGGGAACGTACAGCGGCGGCGCGGGAGGGTTGGAAGTGCAAGGATGGAGGGACCGGCACCAGCACAGCAAAGGGCGGACCATGGCCAAAGGCATTTACGTCAGCGCAACCACCCCCGGCTCGGGCAAGTCACTTGTTGCCCTGGGCCTGGCGGACACCCTGCACCGGCACGCGGACAGGATCGGCTTCTTCAAACCCGTGGTCCACGGCCCGGATGCCACGGCCGATCCGATGGTGGCGCTGATGAAATCCCGCTTCGCGCTGGAGGACGAGCGGTGCCGCGGCGGCCTGACCTACACCGAAGTCCGTGATCTGCTGGCGGAAGGCAACCGTGCCGAGATCGATGCCCGCTGCGTGGAAATTTTCGCGGACATTTCGCGGCACTGCGACGTGGTGATCGTGGAGGGAACCGACCTGGTGGGCCAGGACTCCGCCGTCGAATTCGACCTCAACGCCCGCCTGGCGAACAACCTGGCCACGCCCGTGGTGGCCGTGGTGGGCGCCAAGGGGCGGACCGTTGCAGAAGCCGTGGCCGCCGTCGAGGTTGCCCGGAAGGAACTTGCCGCAGAACGGTGCGCGCTCCTGGCCATCCTGGTGAACCGTGCGGACCCGGAGGACGTGGAAGCGATCGGGGCGGCGGTCAAGCCCGGCGCGTCCAAGCGGCCCGTGTACGTCCTGCCGGAACTGGAGGAGATAGCCCGGCCCACCACCGGTGAAGTGGCCACGGCGCTCGGGGTCCGGCAGATCGCCGGCCGGCGGGACATGGAGCGCGACGTCAAGGACATCAAGGTGGCGGCCATGAACGTGGGCAACTTCCTCAACGTGCTGGACGAGGGCGCGCTGGTGATCGTTCCCGGGGACCGCGCCGACGTGATGGTGGCCTGCCTGGCCTCATCCTTCTCGCCGGAATTTCCGGTGGCATCCGCGCTCATCCTCACCGGCGGGCTCGCACCGGACGCCAACATCTACCCGCTCCTGGCGCAGGCGCCGTTCCCCGTGTTCGCCACGAAGGAGGACACCTACACCACCGCGCGCCGGGTCTCCGAAGTCCGCAGCGAGATCTGGTCCGGGCACCGCCGCAAGGTTGCCTCCGCCCTGGGGCTGTGGTCCCGCCGGGTGGACGAAACCGAACTTGTGGAGCGCCTGCACCTGCCAAGGGCCGAGCGGATGACGCCGCTGCGCTTCCTGCACGACCTCATCGAACGCGCCCGCTCGCAGCGCCGGCACGTGGTGCTGCCGGAAGGAACGGACGTGAGGATCCTGCGCGCGGCGGAGATCCTGCACCGGCGCGACGTCTGCGACCTCACCGTGCTTGGGCCGGAGCCTGACGTCCGCGAACTGGCCGCAGCGAACGGCATCGACCTCACCGGCATCAGCATCGTGGACCCCGCCACCTCGGACCTCCGGCAGAAGTTTGCCGAGAAGTACGCCGAGCTGAGGGCGCACAAGGGCGTGGACCTGGCCAAGGCGCTGGAGATCATGCAGGACGTCAGCTACTTCGGCACCATGATGGTCCAGCTGGGCGTGGTGGACGGCATGGTGTCCGGGGCCGCGCACACCACGGCCCACACCATCCGGCCGGCCCTGGAGTTCGTGAAGACGCGCCCGGGCGTGAAGATCGTGTCCTCGGTGTTCCTCATGCTCATGCCGGACCGGGTTCTGGTGTACGGCGACTGCGCGGTGAACCCTGACCCGAACGTGGAGCAGCTGGCGGACATTGCGCTGGCTTCGGCGGAGACCGCCGCCCAGTTCGGGGTGGAGCCGCGGGTGGCCATGCTGTCCTACTCAACGGGCGGCTCCGGCTCCGGGGAGGCGGTGGACGAGGTGCGGCAGGCCACCGAGCTGGTCCGTGAGCGCCGGCCGGACCTCGCCGTCGAAGGCCCCATCCAGTACGACGCCGCGGTGGACGCCTCCATCGCCGAGTCCAAGATGCCGGGGTCCTCGGTTGCCGGGCAGGCCACCGTGTTCATCTTCCCGGACCTCAACACCGGCAACAACACGTACAAGGCGGTGCAGCAGAGCTCGGGGGCGGTCGCCGTCGGGCCTGTCCTGCAGGGGCTCCGGAAGCCTGTCAACGACCTCTCCCGCGGCTGCACCGTGGAGGACATCGTCAACACCGTAGCCATCACGGCCATCCAGGCCCAGGCGCAGGCGTGAACAGGTAGGGTAGCGGAAAATACTCCTGGTCCGGCCTGCGCCGGGCCAGACGCCCCGGGGGGAGGCCACGATGAAGGTTTCGGTTATTGGCTGCGGTTATCTCGGTGCGGTCCATTCGGCCGCGCTGGCCCGGCTCGGGCATGACGTCGTGGGCATCGATGTCGACGCCGGGAAGGTGCAGGCTTTGGCCGCTGGCCGGCCTTCCTTCTTCGAACCCGGCCTGCCGGAGCTCCTGGCCGCCGGCGCCGAGGCCGGCACCTTGCACTATTCCACCAACATCGCCGACGCGGCAGGGTGCGCCGTCCACTTCATCACGGTCGGAACTCCGCAGCAGCCGAACGGGTATGCGGCTGACCTCAGGTACGTCCATGCAGCTGTTGCTGCGCTCATTCCGCATCTCAGGCCAGGCGACGTCGTGGCTGGGAAGTCCACTGTTCCTGTGGGGACGGCGCGGCAGATCGCCGCGACACTCAGCACCGGAGCTGCCGGATCCCTGCTGGTGTGGAATCCCGAATTCCTCCGCGAGGGCCACGCCGTGCAGGACACGCTGTCTCCGGATCGGCTGGTTTACGGCCTGCCCGGCCCTGCGGGCTGCGACGGCCTGGGGGCCGCGGACGGGCAGGTGCCCCATCCCCAGCGTGTGCTGGACGAGGTGTACCGGCAGCTTTTGGCGGACGGGTGCCCCCGCCTGGTCATGGATTATGAGACGGCGGAGATGGTCAAGGTCTCGGCGAATGCCTTCCTGGCCACCAAGATCTCCTTCATTAACGCGATTTCCGATGTCTGTGAGGCTGCCGGGGCGGACGTTGCCATGCTGGCGGACGCCATTGGCTACGACGCCCGGATCGGCCGGAGCTTCCTCAACGCGGGCCTGGGGTTCGGTGGTGGCTGTCTCCCGAAGGATATCCGGGCATTCATGGCCCGTGCCGGGGAACTGGGCGCCAGCCAGGCTCAGGCGCTCCTGCGGGAGGTTGATGCCATCAACGCGGGCCGCCGCTCCAGGATGGTGGACCTCGCCAGTGAGGTGTGCGGCGGTTCGCTTGCGGGTCAACGGGTGGCTGTCCTTGGCCTGGCGTTCAAGCCCCAGTCCGACGACGTCAGGGAGTCGCCCGCCATCAGCGTCGCTGCAGAACTGCAGGACAAGGGTGCGATCGTGACGGCGACCGATCCCCAGGCGGTCCGTAACGCGGCGCTGATTCTGCCGGCGCTGAACTGCGTGGAGACCGTGGAGGAGGCAGTCCAGGGCTCGCATGCCGTGCTGGTCCTGACTGACTGGGACGAATACCGGTCCCTGGATCCAACCTGGCTGGCCGGGCTGGTCTCGGGCATGGCGGTGGTAGACGGGCGCAGCTGCCTTGACGCAGATGCCTGGCGCGCAGCGGGCTGGACCTATCGGGCTCTCGGACGGCCCGGACTCCCTGCGGCCGTGCCGGCCACCGTCTAGGCGAAGTCCGCCAGCCGGGAATGCCCGCCCCGCTGCCCCAGCCTTCCCAAAATGTGCGCAAACCAGTCATGGGCGAGGGGCCGGTACGGGGGCCGGAACGCGTAGACGCAGGCAATCCTGACGGCGGCAGCCACGCGGTAGGCCTGCAGCCGGGCCGGGTCCACGCACAGGCTGTCCGCGGCCTCAAGTATCCGCTCTTCAGCGTGGGTTGCAGCGGCCCGAAGGAGCAGCCCCTGCCAGTACCGGAACTCCACATGTGCCAGCAGGTTTCCAAGGTCCAGTGCGGGTTCTGCCGTGGAGAGTGTGTCGAAGTCGATCAGCCCGAGGCCCCCTTCCCGGGAGCCGACGAGAATCTGTTTGTCGTGAAGGTCACGGTGGCACAGGACAGGAGCCTGCGCGGGCGTGGCCAGCAGCATCAGGTTCACCCTTTCGACGGCGTCTCCAAGAGACGTGCCCGCGGCCTGTAGGGCGCCATGTGCGTCTGCGTGTCCAGCCCATTGCGCCACCGTCCGGCACTCGTCTTCCGCCGTATGGAACGGCAGTGCCCCTCGGGGCGCTTCGGCGAAGTGCGGCCACGTCCCCGGGAACAGCCGCCAAGCGGCTTCCCAGCCGGCCTGCGCGGCACTGCCGGTCCCGGGCATGTCCGCAGCAGCGGCGCGGCCAAGGCGGTGCAGGTCCGTGCCGGGAACAGCGGAAAGCGTCATGCTGCCCGAATCCTGCCGCAGGAGCCGGGGAACGGTGATACCCGTCGTTTCCGGGAGTTTTTCCGCGAGGCTGTGCGTTCGGGCCAGGGCCGGGGCCTTGCCCTGGCGCACCACCTTGGTGAAAGTGGACTGCCCGTCCGGGTGCACGTGCCGGAGCACCGCCCGCCGCCCGTATCGGTGGATCAGCAATTGGCTGCCGCGTGCAGCGTCCCGGAGGCTTTCCAGGGCGGGGTCACACCCGTACGGCGCGGCCCGGATGCAACCATCACCGGATACGCTGCCGGCGCGGATGCGTCCCGTGTCGGTTTCCCTGGCCTCAAATGTCAGGCTGCCGTTGGCACCGGGCCAGACCTTCCGGACGGTCACGCCGGTTCCCATGGCCCGCGGGACCGCGGGCCCGTGCAGCACAGCCAGGGCGGAGGAGATCCCGCCCGTCACAGGATCTGCTCTATTGTTGCCAGCCGGTCTGCCATTTCCTGATGCCAGTGGTCCCTGCAGTTTCGGAACGGCTCATGCAGCCTGCCCAGCAGGTGGAAGGCTGTCCAGGCAACCACCTCGGCGTCGCTGACCGGCTGGCCCGTTGACCGGTAGCCCTCCAGCAGGGCCGCAGTGAGGGACGGCCTGCCCGCACCGGCAGCCGCAGCAAGGAGTTCAACGGCCGCGAAGCTCCCCAGGTCCGATGCTCCACGGCCGTGGGAGCAGCGGTCAAAGTCGATCAGGCGGATCCGGGTCCCGTCCACGAGCACCTGGTCCGCGGAGAAGTCACCGTGGATGAGGGTCTGGCCTGAGTTGATGTCCACCACCGGTTGCAGTCTTCCATGTATCCGGTCCAGCCGGGCGGCCAGTGCCGGGGCAAGCCTCGCATGGTGCCGCACCATGGCGGAAAGCCTCGCCGCCGGGCTGCCCTGCATTGCCTGTGCCCCGGGCAGCGGTCCCAGCGAGTGAAGCCGTGCCAGTGCCCTTCCGGTTTCATGGGTCAGTTCAGTGAGCCGCGTCGCCGTGCTTTCTCCGGGGGAGCCGAGGTGGCCCATGCCGAACCACGGGTAGTAGCGAAGGCTCCGCGAGCGGGGAATGCCCGGGGGCAGGGCCTCCGGGAGGCATTCCGGCACCACCGGGACGCCGGCGCCGCCCAGCCGGACCAGCAGGGCTGCCGTTCCGGGGAAAGGCGTGGACGTGGCCTTGCAGACGAGCTCCCCCGTATCAGTCCCCACCGTGAATACGACTCGCCGAAACGGGTTGTAGTTCAGGATCCGGCTCCCGGCCATGCCGCCGGGTAAGCCGGAACGGGTGAAGCGGGCCAGGGGTTTGTGCAGCTTCCCGTCCATCTGCAGGGGCCCCGTAAGCACCTGGTACCCCGGAAAGCCTGGCATTCCTATCTGCACCACGCGGGAGGCCCCGGAGGACGATTGCCTGCTTCGGTGCAGGATCTTTTCGGCCTTCTCGACGGCGGACGGGTGGTACGCGGCAATCCATTGCCGCGTGTCCTGCCCGTCCTGGAGCCGCGCCACCGCCGAGACGCCCGGCTTATGCCGCATGCGGTCCGCCCGGGCCGGCCGTCCCAAGGCGTGGCTCAGGCGGGAGGCATCGAAGAAGAGGTCGAGAACGGGCAGGCCCTTGTCCACGGGAGGCCCGGCAGGCCGGGCAGCGGTGCCGGGGAAAGTCCCTCTGTTGCTCATGCTGTCTCCGTCCTTGCCGGGGCCTCGCGGGCGGCTGCGAGCTGCTGCGCGAGCCAGGCGGCGAACAGCGGATAGCCGACGAGCTCATCGGGCGGCCCGTCCAGCAGAACCTGCCCGTCCTGCAGCCAGACCACCCTGTCACAGGCCAGGGCCACCGAGGCCTCGTGGGTGATCCACACCGTGGTGCGCCCCCTGGTCAAGGTGTCCAGGCCCGCCATCACCTCGGCACGGGATGCCTGGTCCAGTCCGGTGGTCACCTCATCGAGAACCACCACCGGTGAATCCCGGAGCAGGGCCCGTGCAATTGACAGGCGCTGCCGCTGGCCGCCCGAAAGAGTGCCGCCCCGCTCGCCGACCACGGTGTCGTAGCCTTCCGGCAACGCTGCGATGAACCCGTGGGCATGGGCGAGGCGGGCCGCCTGCTCCACCTCGCGGTCAGAGGCGTCCAGCCGGCCGTAGCGGATATTTTCCCTTATGGTTCCTGCGAACAGCACCGCCTCCTGCAGGACGACACCCAGGGCCGAGCGGACCGAACCCAACGTGGCGTCCCTGAGGTCCCGCCCGTCGATCCGCACCGAACCCTCCACCGGGTCGAGCATGCGCGCCAGCAGGGACACGAGCGTGGACTTCCCGGATCCGGATGGTCCGATGATGGCGGTCTTGCGACCCGCCGGGATGCTGAGGTCCACCCCGCGCAGCACTGGCCTGTCAGCGATGTAGGCGGCGGTAACTCCCCGGAATTCAATCGCTCCGCGCACTGTGCCAAGGGGAGTGGCGCCGGGTGCATCAGTGATCTCCACGTGTTCCTCGAGGAGTTCAGCCACCCGCTCCCCGGATGCCGCGGCGCGGGCTATGCGCCCGGTATATTTTGCCAGGTCCCGCAGGGGCTTCATCGCCGTCTTGAGGTACATGAGGAACAACACCAGGTCCCCCGGAGTCATGGCGCCTTGAGTCACGCGCCAGCCCCCGACCGTCAAGACCACCGCGCCCGCCAGGCCGACTATGACATCGGTTCGGCGCTCCAGTGCGGCGGCAAGGCGCCGGGACTGCACCCCGTCCTTCAGCGTCCTGGCGTTGCTGCCTTTGAAGCGGACTGCGAGCGCGCTTTCCAAACCGTACGCCTGGACGACACGGATGGCTCCCAGGCTCTCCTGCGCGGTATTGGCGAGTGAGCTTTCACCCTTGCGGGTGCGGCGGGCCGCCGTCGTTATTCTTCCCGTGCTCCTCCTGGAGACGGCCACGAATGCTGCACAGGCGGCGAGCACGGTGAGAGCCAGCAGCGGGTCCAGCCAGAACATGACCCCGGCCATCGCCACGAGCGTGATGCAGTTCGCCAGCAGGGGCAGGCCGGCGCTGACGGCAACTTCCTGGAGCCGGCCCACGTCGCCCACGAGCCGCTGCACCGTGTCACCGGTCCGTGATGTCGCGTGGTAGCGGGCAGAGAGGGACTGGACATGGTCGAAAACGCGTGCCCTCAGCTCCGTGGCGACGCGTGAACCGGCCAAGGCAAACGCCACAGTGGCCAGGAAATTGCTGAGTGCGCGCAATACCGTGATCAGCAGCACCGCAGCCCCGCAAGCCAGGAGAAGACCCGGACCTGCCGCAGGCACGGGACCGCCAAGGTCCGCGCCAAGGCTCCGGGTGACCGCGTCCACCACAAATTTCACCGGCCAAGGTTCCAGGATCCGGAAGGCCACCTCGAAGAGCAGCGCCGTCACACCTCCGGCCATCAACCACTTGTGCCCGGCAAGGTGGGGACGCACCATGGCGAGCGTGCGCCGCAATGGCCGTTCCCGCGGTCTGCTCACAGGGCTGCGCCTTCTGTGATGCGCGCCAGCACACTGTCCCAGCTGTGCCGCTCCAGGACAACGCGCCGGGCGGCTGCCGACATCGCAGCCCGGGTGTCTGGAGCCTCAACGAGGGAATCGATGGCACCTGCCAGCCGGCCGGCATTGGAAGGGTCCACGAGCAGGCCGGTGACCCCGTGTTCGATGATTCCGGGAACCTGGCCCACCCGTGAGGCCACGACCGGAAGGCCGGCCGCGCAGTACTCGTAGATCTTCAAAGGAGAAAAGTAGTGTTCCGCGTCGTCGTCCAGGGCCGGATAGGGGGCCACCCCGATTGCACAGCCGGCCAGGGCGGCGGGGATATCGTCCGGCGGAACAGCACCGGTGAACTCGACGTCCAGCTCCAGGTCCGCAGCGAGGGCGCGCAGCGCTGGCCCCTCGGGTCCGTCGCCTACGATCTTCAGTGCCCAAGCGCGTGAGGCAGCAGCCTGGGCTTCCAGCAGCGTCCGCACACCGTGCCATGGCTTCAGTGTCCCGACAAACACCACAACCGGCCTGCCCGCGGTCTCGGGTGACGGCCTGATGCGGTGGCCGTTCACACCGTTCGGGGTGACGATCACGTGCCGCGCGCCAGGGCCGGTACGGTCCAGCACCCAGTCACGGACGGGTGCCGAAACGCAGGCAACCGTGCTGGCGGCCCGGACCTGGCCGCGCAGGCAGTCAAGGGCTGCTTCCTCGTCGTGGATCTCCCGGTACTTGCGCTGTTCGTCAATGAGCGGTGCGTTGACCTCCAGGAAGCCGGGAATCCGCAATGCCTCCGTGACGCGCTGGAGTGCGTCGCTGAACAGGGAGTAGCGCTCGTAGACGGCATCGGCGCCATCCCGAATCACCTGCGCAGCAAGGCTTTCCGCAGCCCGCACCTGTGCCCGCTCACGATTCCCGCCTGTGGCGGCCTTGATGGGGTGCACCACGACAGGGACGTCTGCCAGGTCGGGAGGAACGTCCGTCCCGCTCCGTGTGCAGTAGATCGTCACCTCGGCCCCGCGGTTGCGCCAGCTGCGGACAATTTCCTGGACGTGGACGGACGCGCCTTTGCTCCCGAACACAGGAACGCCGGGATCGACGGAAAGATAAGCCACCCGTCTTCCAGCCATTGCCGCCACCCCCGCTGATACCCCGCCGGCCATTGCTCAGCGGCCTGCGGATTGTGTCAGGACAGGGCTCATGGCCGCATCAGCTGGTGCGAAGTCCACAGGGGTGGCCCGCCCGGGCTGAGACCTGGAATGGACTGCGGTGTTCTGGTACTGCAGATCCCTCAGGGCCGCTGACTGGATGGCCGCATCGAAGTTCCGTTCCACGAGCCTCCTGGCGGCGCCAGCCATGCCGATCCGGTCGAAACCCGGCCGGGTGACCTCCTGCAAGGCGGCGACGAGCTCGCCGGTGCTGCCCGGGACCGTAAGAATACCGGTCTGTCTCCCGCCGTCGTCGTGCCCCACCACCTCGGGGATGCCGGTGACGGCGCTGGCCACCACCGGGACCCCCAAAGCCATGGCTTCGAGCAGTACGGTGGGAAGCCCGTCGGTGTTGCCGTCAGCACCCACAACACAGGGCGCCACGAACACATCGGCCCACCGCAGCAGCTCGATCACCTCGTTCTGCGTGCGGGGTCCCAGCAGTTCCACGCTGCGTTCAAGCCCGAGCCGCGCAATCCGGCCTGCCAGGTCTTCCTCCAGTTCTCCGCCGCCCGCGATCCGCGTCACGGTGCTGACCCCCGCGGCCTGCAGGGCAGCCACTGCATCAATGAGGTGCCGGAAGCCCTTTTTCTCCACCAGGCGGCCCACGGCCGCAATCCGCAGGGGTGAATGCAGGGCGGACGGCGGCAGGTAGGGAAACCGTCCCAGTTCGAGGCCGTTGTAGATGCGCCGCACTTTGCCGGCGGAGTCCGGCGCAATGGCCCGCAGGAAGCCGGCATTGAAGTCGCTGACGGTCACCACGTGCGAGGCCGATGCCATCAGTGACCGCAGGACGTCCTCGTCAACAGCTTCATGGAAGAGATCCTTGGCATGGGCCGTGAACGAAAAACGTATGCCGGCCAGTGCAGCGGCGATCGCCGCCGTCCGGGCAGCGAGGCTCCCAAAGTGCGCGTGCAGGTGCGTGATTCCCCGGCGGGTTGCCTGAACCGCCAATTCAATGCCTTGGTGCACTTCCCCTGCATCTGCCCTGGCAAGCCCGGGCAGCATGCGGGCGAAGGATGCGCCGAACCCGGGAACAGTCCTCTCCGCCTCGGCGATGACCATCCATCCTTCTGCGAGCCTGGCGGGCCTGCCGAGGTATGTCACGGGGGCCTGCACGCGGGCGAGTTCCGGGTGGAAACGGGGATCCGAGGCCTGGCGGAGCGAAAAAATGTGGATGTCTTCCCCCGCCGCTTCCCTTGCAAGGATCTCGGTAACGATAAAGGTCTCCGAAAACCTGGGGTAAACCTTCAGCACGTATCCGGTGCGGACCTGCTCAGACAGCTGCACGGTTCCTCCAGTCCGAGCGGATCCCAGGGTGCTGGATTACTGCCGGGGCCGATCTCCGGCGTGTTACCGGACTGGCGAGCAGCCCGGCAGCAAGGCCGCACACCGTCTCCAGCCCGCTCAGCGAAATGCCGGTGCGGGTGGTGGAGGAGCCCGCTGCAGAACGGAACCATGCACCCAAGGCCTCGGGGGTGAACGCTTCGGGCCGGCAAAGATCAATGAGCCCCCGGTCGGCCAGGGCCTTGGCCCGTATCAGCTGCTCCCGGCGGGGACTGGTGCGGGGGACAATCAGCGCCGGGGTTGTGGTGCTCATGATCTCGCAGACGCTGTTGTACCCTCCCATGGAGACCACCGCAGCCGCGTCCCTGATCTCCGGCAGGGCGTCCCGCACTGAGCCTACGACTGTCACGGAGGCGCCGGCAGCGCGCTCCACTTCGGCCCGGTGTCCCATCGGCATGTTCGGCCCGGTCACCACCAGGTGCTCGTAGCCGGCCGGTACTTCCGCTCGGGCGGCCGTGAGCGTAACCTCCAGGCCGTCGGAGCCCCCGCCTGCGAGCGTCAGCACGTAGGGGCTGCGGGACTCGGGGCCTGGCTGGGCTGAGTGCCGGTTCGCGGCGAGGTAGCCGGTAAACCGGACGAGGTCCTCCAGTTCCTGCGGCACCTCCCCGGTGCTCAGGGGATCGTGGACGGCCGGGTCCCCATAGACCCAGACTTCATCAAAGGCCTCACGCACCCGCGAAAGATCGCCCAAAGCCCGCCATTCCCGCCGGGCGGCAGAGGGAGAGTCCAGGACTTCCCGAAGGCCAAGCACCACCCGGCAGTTGGGCTTTGCCGTCCGGAGCCGGCCGAGGGCACGGGCCAGTTCGTTGTCAACACCGAAGGCGTGCCGGTCCACGATGACCAGATGCGGCTTGAACTGTTTGGTGACGGCGGCCAGGATCCGCGAACGGATCCGCACGAGTTTGGGCTGTCCAACCTGGAGGTGGCGGGGCTCGTAGCCGTTCGGACCCTTCTGGATTCCGGGCAGCAGGACCCAGTCCCAGCCAACGGGCGCGCAGAAACGCGGGGCGTTCGGCTCGCCCGTGATCAGCAGGCCGCTCACGGGACGGCCGGTCAGCCCCGGCAACCCGCGCGAGAGCGCATGCGCCAAGGCCAGGTTGCGGCGGCTATGGCCAAGGCCCTGCGAATCGTGGGAGTAAAGCACCACCCTCAGCGGCTTCGGTGTCTTGGCGGCCTTCATTTTTCCGGAAATTTCATTCAAGCCGGTTGTCACACTCCCTGAGCTGACGTTACAAGCCCAGTATTGCCCGTGACCGCACGGGTAGCAACATATTCAGGGATAAAACGACGGCGGCACCCGCCAGGGTGCCGCCGTCGCCATTGCTGCCAGCCGTCGAGCGGCCCGGCCATGAGGTGCTGTTCAGCTGTTGTCCGGCTTGGCCAGGCTTTCCTGGTCCTCCTGCTTGGCGGGTTCGTCCGACAGGCCCTGCGGGGTGAGGTCCAGGTCCTCCGTGTTCTCCGGAGCCTCGGGGGCTTCGCCCGTCTCGGCGGCCTTGAGGTTGCCGGTGTCGTCCAGGGCCGGGTTGGCGCCCTCCACCACCGTGGGGTCCTTCTTTCCGGAGCCCGGCCGGGCATCCGAATCCGCCTGGGCATTCAGGGGAGCGGTGCTGCTGGATCCCGTGTTGGTGGGATCATTCTCGTCAATCGACGCGGGTTCGTTCGTCATGGAAGTGTCCTCTCGGGCGTGGTCCAGCCTGTCCGCCCCGACTCTAGGCGCAGCCGGGCCCATCCGCAAGGAATCGGCCGCCGCGCCCACCTATAGTGGGGTTTGAACCGCAGAAGCAAGGCTCAGGAGGCCCCTCATGCTCGTGCTCGTCATCAACTCCGGATCGTCGTCGCTCAAATACCAGGTGCGCGATGTCGCGGCCGGGAGCGTCCTGACCGAGGGGCTGATCGAGAAGATCGGCATGGGCAACGGCGGTGACGGGGACGGGGAAATCGAGGGCCCGCGGGACCATGCCGAGGCACTGGAACAGGTGGACGCCGCCATCCACCAGGAACTCGGCGGCCTGGAGCTGGCGGCAGTGGGCCACCGGGTGGTGCACGGCGGCGAGCGGTTCGCCGAACCCGTGCTGATTGACAACGAGATCACCCGCGCCATCGAGCGCCTGAACCCGCTGGCACCGCTGCACAACCCGGCCAACGTGCTGGGAATCCGCGCCATCACCAGGAAGTGGCCGGACATGCCGCAGGTTGCCGTGTTCGACACCGCCTTCCACCGCACCCTCCCGGAGCACGCCTGGCGCTACGCTGTCCCGGATGAGCTGTACACCAACCACGGCATCCGCCGCTACGGCTTCCACGGCACCTCCCACGAGTACGTGGCGCGGCGCGCGGCAGCGCTGCTGGACCTGCCCATGGAAGAGTTCGACGGCGTGATTGCCCACCTGGGCAACGGCGCCTCCGTCACCGCCATCCGGGGCGGCCATTCCGTGGACACGTCCATGGGCTTCACGCCCCTGGAAGGCCTGGTGATGGGGACCCGCTCGGGCGACCTGGACCCGTCCATCCTGGTGTTCCTGGGCCGGGCAGGCTGGACGCCGGAGGACCTGGACACCATGCTCAACCGGGAATCCGGGTTGAAAGGCCTGGCCGGCAACAACGACATGCGCTCCGTGGTGGAGGCCTCGGAATCCGGCGACGCGCGGGCTGCGACGGCGCTCGCCGTCACCTCCTACCGGCTGGCCAAGTACATCGGCGGGTACCACGTCGCCGTGGGCGGGGCGAAGGCACTGGTGTTCACTGCAGGGATCGGCGAGAACTCCCACCAGTTCCGTGCCCTGGTGGCGGACAGGCTGGGCGCGCTGGGCATAGAGCTCGACGCCGGCCTGAACGCCGAGCGGTCAAAGGAGCCGCGCGTCATTTCCACGGCGCGGTCCGCCATTCCCGTCCTGGTGGTTCCCACGGACGAGGAGCGGGCCATCGCGGAGGCGACTGCCGCCGTCGTGACTTCCGCGGCCGGGTAACCGACGCTCTCTCACTTAACGCGGGGTTTCCCCGGACCCTCTCTCACTTAACGCGGGGTTTCCCCGGACGCTCTCTCACTTAAGCCCTGCCCTTGAGGATCAGGTTCCAGTAGACCTGCGGGAAGATGTCCCGGTCCACCACCCAGGACAGCCTGCTCTCGTTCCAGGTTGGCACCCGGGGAATGGTGGGCATGGCCCGGTACCGGTCGTCGAACTCGGCGAACACCACGGTGTCGCGTGACACCGTGAAGGGGCACACCGAGTAGCCGTTGTACTTTGCCCGCAGGGCCTTGCCTTTCCGCGCGGCCACCAGGTTTTTGGCCAGGACCTTCGTCTGCTTCCGCAGGGCGCCCCCCGACTTGGAATTGGTGGTTCCGGCCGCGTCCCCCAGCGACCAGACGTTCTGGAACCGGATGTGCCGGAGCGTCTGCCGGTCCACCTCCACGAAGCCGCCGGCGTCACCGGCTGCAGGCAGGTCGGTCGCCTTGAGCCAGTCCGGGGCGGACTGCGGCGGAACGGCGTTGAGGACGTCGTAGTGCAGGTTTTCCTCGGTACCGGCGGCCAGGTCCCGGATGGTGGCCGTCTGGCCGGCCGCGTCCACGGCAACCAGTTCGCTGTTGGTCCGCAGCTCGATGCCGTACTCGGCGATCTTGCGGTCAAGCTCCCGGTCCACCTCCGGGACGCCGAACACGGTGGGGTAGGGCTGCACCATCACCACGCGGATCCGGTCCAGGACACCCTGTTCCCGCCAGTAGTCGCAGGCCAAGTACATGGGTTTCTGGCTTGCGCCGCCGCATTTGACGGGACCGGCGGGCATGGTGAAGACGGCCGTGCCGGACGTCAGGCCGCTCAACAGGGTCCAGGCCTTGGACGCCAGTTCGAACTCGTAGTGCGAGGCGCCGGCGGGCGAGTGCACGGCCTCGGCCAGGCCGGGCACGGCATCCCAGTCATACTGCAGGCCGGGGCACACCACCAGCTGTCCGTAGGACACAGTGGAACCGGACGCCAGGGTGACGGTGTTCGCGTCCGTGTCCACACCGGCGGCGGCGTCGTGGATCCACGTCACGCCCTGGGGGATCACGGACTCCTGCGACCGGACGGCCTCCGTGGCCTGCGCCCGGCCGCCGGCGATGTGGGAGAACAGCGGCTGGTAGAAGTGGTGGTCCTTGGGCTCCACGACGGCCACGTCCTTGACCCCGTAGCGCTCCAGGCGGGCGGCCAGTGACACGCCGGCGTTGCCGCCGCCGATGATGACCACCTCGTGCTGCGCGGCCACCGTGCTACTTCTTTTCGGTCAGGGCGGAAGCCTTGTGCGCGGCCCGGGCTCCGGTCTTGGCCGACTCCACCACATACTGCGGCTCGTCCTCGCTGGCACGGTGGGTGTTCCCGTCCAGTTCAAAGTCACTGGTCTTCTTTTCCACGATCCTGCCGTGCGTCTTGCCCTGCGGGGTGTTCCATTCCACGGACGTTCCCTTGCCCAATGACATCTGTGCTCCTAGGTGGGGTTTGTGGTGGGAAGCGGCTCGGCTGCGGGAGCCGTGCCCCCAGTATCCGCCGTTGGGAGCGGTGTCTCAACGGGGGCGTACGACGGCGGCGCGTCGCCTGGCGCCGGCTGGGTCGCCGGGGCGGTGGCGGGCGCTGTCCCTGCCGGAGCGGTTGCGCCGGTGCCCGTGCCGGATGAGGCCGGGGCCGTTGGTGCCTGGGCTGGGCCTGGTTCCCCGGAAGGAGCAGGAGTGGCTTCCTGGGCGGAACTTTGTGTGGCGCTGGGATCCGCCTGGACGATGGCCATGATCTGTGCCTTGTAGGAGGACAGGGTGGCCTGGATTTCCGAAAGCGGCACGTTCTGGATATTCCGGCCGTACTCGGCGATTTCTGCCCACAGCGCCTGGAGGGAGGCCATGCCCGCTTCGCTAAGCGGGCCATCCAAGGTGAGGACCAGCTGGCTGGCCAGTGCATAGGTAAGGCACTCTAAGCAGTTGTAGTTCGCCGCGGCGGAGAGGTTCTCCGGCACCACAACGTCGGCCTGGCCCACGATGAGGACCACCTGGAAGCCCACGGCCACGGCGGCGCACCCGCTGCAGCTGGCAAAGGCGTAGGCCTCATTCCTGGTATCAACGGGTTCGCCGTCCTCGGCCCACACCAGAGCGAAGGCGACGCTGTAGGTCACGGACCCGTCGGTGGTGTTGACGGCCAGGGCCTGGTTGCCGCCCTCCTCGGGAGCTGCCGGTCTGTCAAAGGGGAACACCCAGGACGGAGCCTCTGAACTGGCGGTTCCTGCCGGACCAGCCCCCGCGGAAGCGTCCACCGGCACCAGCACCATGCTCAACTGAGGGTTCTCCCGGGTGGGCTTTGCGGCGCCTTCGGGCCACAGGGCCACGGTCCGTCCGCTGCCGCCTTCCCGCAGCGCTGTGCCCGAGGCAGGCAGGACCGAAGCCGTCGCATCGGCCAACGTCCCGCGTTCGTACGGCTGCACCGGACGGTACGTGCCTCCGTCGGGCCACCACGCCCACGCAAGCCCCGCCAGCAGTGCCGCCACTGCGCCCATCGCGGCAGTCCGCCGAAGTGCGTGTCCGCTCGTTTTCCGCCAGAGGCCGGTGACCAGCTGCCGCAGCAGCCGCACCAGGATGTAAAGCATGCCAACCATGGGAAGGGCCACGGCCGCAATGGCCAGGATGCGCACGGCGGCGCCGGCCAGGTCGCCGGCGCCGAGGCTCCCGGCGAGCAGCTCCTGCTGTTTGGCCGCACTGCTCCAGGCGGTGGCCAGGAGCCGGGGCAGGGCGAGCACCATCATGGCAAGGCTGAACAGCAGCAGCGGCACGGTGACCAGCACCCACAGGGTCACGACGGCGCGCGCCCACGGCTTGAGGACCCGGTTTTCCGGCCGGCCCCAGCGCCAGGGAAGCAGGCCCAGCAGGACGGGCCTGATGCGCTGGAAGAGGTCCGGCACGCCGGTAGCGTCGGCCAAAATGTGGTACCCGTCAAAGCGGACCAGAGGCAGCAGCTGCCTGACCATCTGCAGGATCTGGGTGACCACCACCAGCAGCAGGGCATCGAAGCCGGTAGCCCACCACAGCCCCATGATGCCTACGGCAACAACGGCGTTGAAGTACAGGCCGCCAAGGTCCGTGCGGATTCTGCCGCCGCGGCCCAGCCGGTAGGAATCCGTGACGTCCGTGAAGAACGCCGGCCAGACAAGGTACAGGCCTGCACCCATGGCGCCGGGCGTGGCCCCGCCCCTGCGGGCAGCGGCGGCGTGCCCGAATTCGTGGAACCCCGCGGAAAGGATGGTGACGGCAAAAATCAACAGGAGCAGGACCGGGTTCTCAAACGCCTCGTGGGTGGCAGATCCCAGGCCCTTGACCATCAGCACCCACCAACAGGCAGCCAGGAATGCCAGGGTCACCAATACGACCACCAGCGGGTTGAACAGAACCGTGAAGGGTGCCGTGATTCTGCGGGTGCGTTCCGGATCGGTCACTGTGTAGCGGAAGCGCATGCCCAGCAGCGGATCAGCCTTCCGGACCGCGGGCTGGGATCCGTCCGCAAGCCGCAGCAGTCCCAGCGGCAGCAGCTGTGAGTCCATCAATGTGCGGACATTGTCCGCGCTGATCAGCCTTCCGGACGCCTCGCTGGCGTGCCGGGCAACCTCCTCCTCCGTCCGTGTCCCGTCCACTGCCTCCAGCACCGCGAACAACAGCGGCGTCAGTTGCAGGGTCTGGCCGTCGGCGCGGCGGACCAGCGATGGCGGCTCCCGGTAGCCGGATCCCTCGGAAGGCCCGATGAGCTGGACGCCGTCGGCCCGGGCGGGAGTGTGCAGCGGGTGGTCGGCGGTGGGCGCAGCGGACGACGGCGGGCCCGCCTGGGTGCGTGGCCCGCCGCTTGTGTGGGTCATGGGTGCTTACTGCCGGAGGTCGGACTGCTGGTCGGCAGTGGCGTTGGCTTCGCCCTCGATGTGCTGGGAGATGATGGCATCCTGTTCGGCCACGGCGTATGCCTGGCTGTCGATGGAGCCGATGTTCGCGGCAACCGCGGCATCGATGGGCGCGGCCACGTTGGCGTTGGCGGCCACTGCGCCGTTGATCGGGGCCGCGATGTCCGCGTCGGCGGCAAGGTCCACGTTGACGTTGAGCAGGTCGCCGTCGAGTGCGGCGGCCGGGTCCACCGGCAGCGCGCCGACGTCCGGCAGGGCGGTGCCGGCCTCCGTAGTCCCGGTGCCCGCCGCGCCGTCCTCCACCGTGCCGTCGCCGACGGTGTCGTCCGACTGGTCGATGGTGCTGTCCTGGGCGGAAGCCGCATTGGCGTCAGCCACAATGCCCTGCTCGATCATCACCCCCTGGTCGGCCAGCGCCTGGGCATCGGAGCCGTAGGAGAGGATGTTGGCGGACGCCGCGGCGTCGATCGGCGCGGCCACGTTGGCATTGGCGGCCACGGCGAGATCGATGGGTGCCGCCGCATCGATGCCAAGATCCAGGTCCGCATTCAGGTCAAGGACAGAGGCAACTTCCTTGTCCGGCAAAGCGGTTCCCTGTTCCGCCATTAGTTCGTCGTCGGTCAGGGGACGCATTTCTTCCATGCTCACAGAAACCTCCACGTACGGCGCTGGTTGGCCTGCCCCCAGCGGGCAGCCAGCGCCAGACAATAGTAAGCATGATTAGTGTTATTGGATACATCCGTGTCCAGCGCCGCCCATGGTGCGGCTTGGCGCAAGGTGACGGGCGACGGCGGAGGAGGGCCGCCGTCGTCCGCTCACGTCCGTGCGCGCAAACGCTGGGCGGCGCCGGCAACCCTGTTGCACAAGGCCCAGTAGGCCACGCCTGCCGCCAGGGAGGCGGCCAGTGCGAGCGGAAGGCCCAGGCCCGCCAGCGGCGGGTAGACCAGCCAGTGGACGAGGTAGATGTGCATGGAGGCGCTGGCCAGCAGGACCGTCACGCGGCCCAGGGCCCGCGGCATGGGGAGGGCGGGCAGCCAGGCAAGCAGCAGGATGCCGGCAATCACCGTGACGTCGCGGTTGGCGTCCTCGAAGAACCCCGGAACCGTGAGGACGGCCAGGGCGGAGACAATGCAGCGCTGGGCGAGGTTGCGGGACCGGGCCACCGCCCATCCGAGCGCGAAGAGCCAGAGGGCCGGAACGGTGTACGGCACACCCGGCTCCACGAGTTCGTACCGGGTCAGGAGGCCGCCGCCGAACAGGATGAGCGGGAAAATGAACGGGAATCGGCGTTCCGCGCGGTGCAGCCACGGGATGGAGAGCAGGGCCGTCATGGCCAGCAGGATGTAGACGATCACCTCGATGAACCAGAAATGCCACTGCGTGGTCACCTGCTCCGGCCCCAGGATGGCGTTGAGGAGCACGATGTTGACCAGGCCGTAGTGGTCGGTGACCAGGTAGGCGAAGGCGATGAACACCATGCTGGGCACGGCGATCCGGGCCACGCTGGTGAGCTGCCGGCGCAGGCGGGGCAGCCTTTCGCCGGAGAGCTGGAAGCGTGCGAAGTTGAACCCGGCCGCGGCAATCAGCACGTGGGCCATGCCCTGCCAGTTGAACAGGCCGATGTGCGTGCCGGCGATCAGGAAGATTCCCACGGCCCGGAGGACCAGGCTGGTGTCCGTGGGGGCAAAGAGCCGTGCGAGCCGGGTCCGGGCGGGCCGGCCCGGCCGGCGCGGTTCCAGGTCGCGGACCGGCGTGACATGCCAGTCCGGGGGCAGGTGGCCGAGGGCCTGCTCGAGCCGGACCGAGGCCGCCACGAAGGACAGGGAGTCGCCGCCGAGCGAGACGAACGTGTCCGTGTCCGCGATGTCCGTCTGCTCCAGCGTGTCCTCGTAGATGCGCCTGACGGTGTCCGGCCCGGCCGCGGTGCCCTGCGGCTCCTGCGGGGAGCGACTGTCCGGGGTGCGGTTGTGCGGGGCCGCTTTGTCCGGGGCTGTTGCCGGGGCAGCCGCGTTGCCCGCGGCTTTTGCGGAGAGCGCTGCCACTGCCGGGTAGTCCACCTTGCCGGTGGCCAGGCGGGGAAGTTCCGCCACTGCATGGATGTCGACGGCGGCGCGCGGCAGGCCGAGGCCCTGCGCGAGGACTTTGGTGAGCAGCCGGGTGTCGTGGGTGCCCTCCACAGCGACGACGAGCCCCTGGTCCGTTCCGGCGCTCGCCGCGTGCACGCCGAGGTCCGCCAGGAGGCGTTCCACCTGGCCCAGGTCAACGCGCAGTCCCACGATCTTGACGAACCGGCTGCGCCGCCCGCGCACCTCGTAGAGGCCCGCGGCGTTCTTCACCGCGAGGTCGCCGGTGCGGAGCTCGGTGACGGTGCGGCCCTGCGCCAGGTCCTCCGGGGTCTCGGCATATCCCAGCATGACGTTGGGCCCGGTGTACACCAGCTCGCCGTCCGCCAGTCCGGGCACAGGTTCGATGCGGAAGTCTCCGCCGGGGACGGGCACGCCGATGGCGCCGGGATGCGCCGTGGCAAGGTCCGGCGGCAGGTACGCCATCCGGGCCGTGGCCTCCGTCTGGCCGTACATGACGAAGAGCTCCCAGCCCTGCCGGCGGCCCAGTTCCGCGTAGTGCACCACGCTCTCCGGGGCGAGCCGGCCGCCGGCCTGGGTGACGTAGCGCAGGCTGGGCAGGTCCATGTCCGCGAAGCCCACGCGCTCCAGCAGCTCAAAGGTGTAGGGAACGGCGGCGAACGCCGTGGCACCTTCCCGCCGGAACAGCTCCCAGAGGCACGGATCCACCACCGACAGTCCGGTCAGGACCAGGCCGGCGCCGCGCAGCAGATGGCTGTTGATGACCGAGAGGCCGTAGCAGTACGACATCGGCAAGGTAGTGGCGGCCCGGTCTTCAGCCGTGATTCGCAGGTACGTAGCGATGGACTCGGCGTTGGCTTGCAGGTTGGCGTGGGAGAGGCGCACCAGTTTGGGGGAGCCCGTGGAGCCGGACGTGCTGAGCAGGAGGGCAAGGTCCGGATGCAGGGTGTGCCGGGTCCCGGGCCGGCGTTCGTCGAGGACGCACTCGCCGTTCGCGGAGCGGACCACGACGTCGGGGTCGTAGGCCGCCACCAGGGATTCGAGGGCAGCCGGCTTGTCCTCCGGGAGGAGGATCAGCGGGTGGCCGGACGCCAGGGCGGCAAGGTAGGCCACCAGAGATTCGACGTCGTTGGACGCCGCAAGGGCGATGAGGCGCCGTTCAGTGCCCAGCCTCCGGGCAAAGCTGTCGACGCGGGCGGCCAGCTCCCGGTAGGTCAGCGTCAGCCCGTCGGCAAGGATGGCAGGCCGGTTTCCGTAGCGCGCAAGATCGGCAGCGAAAGAAACCCGCGCGAAATCAAGCTGCGTGGTCATCCGGCAATCTTATTAGTACAGCCTTACCTTACTAAAATCGGGCGTTAAGAAAAGCGGATGGAGAAATAAAAGGGGAGTGCCTGCTTCCGCGGAAATGCCCATCGACTGCTCCAATAACGTCGTTCCGGGGGCTCAAAAGGGCTTTATTGGAGCAGTCGATGAACCATGAGGGTGAGCTTTCCGGCAGCGTCTTGACAGCCCAAAGCCGTCGGGCCAAGCTGGCGCTGTGCCTACCTGCCGGCCGAGCCGGGCCGGCACCAGGCCGTTGTCCAAGGAGAATCCAATGCCTGTTGTGGAAGAAACCGTCGTCATTCCCCGGCCGCAGCAGGAGGTCTTTGACTTCCTGTCGAAATTCGAGAACATCGCCGTCTACGATTCCTCGGTCACCTCGTCCGGGCAGATCGGTGACGGCCCGCTGGGCGTGGGTTCACGGGGCCGCGGAACCAGCAAGATCATGGGGCGGCAGTTCGACTGGACCGCCGAAATCACTGAGTTTGATCCGCCCCGGCGCATGGTGTCCCGTTCCGTCGAGGGCAAACTGGACTTCACCATTACCATCACGCTCGAACCGGCCGACGGCGGCACCCGCGTCACCGAGCGGATCGAAGCCGCGTCCGGCCTGGGCGGCATCTTTGGCAAGCTGGCCGACCCGCTGGTGGAACGGGCCCAGGGAAGGACCGTCCGCGCCAATCTCGAAACCTTGGCCGAGTGGCTGGCGGAGCATCCACAGTCCTGAGCGGTTTCCCCATCGATTGCTCCGATATTGCCGTTTTGGAGGCTCTAAACGGCAATATCGGAGCAGTCGATGGCGTACGGCGTCGTCCTACTTCAGGCCGGCGCCGGGCAGCAGCTCGGTGGCGCCAAGGGAATCGGCGATGAAGGCGTAGTCCCAGGCCCGTTCCCGCCACTGCACGTAGCGGCCGGACGCGCCGCCGTGCCCGCCGTCCATCTCGATCTTCATCAGGATGGGCTCGGTGCCGGTGGTTTTGCTCCGCAGCTCCTGCACCCACTTGGCCGGTTCCACGTACAGGACCCGGGTGTCGTTGAAGGAGGTGACGGCGGCGATCTTGGGATACGCCGCCTCCCTGACGTTCTCGTAGGGGGAGTACGACTTCATGTAGGCGTAGGCCGCGGGATCGGTGATGGGGTTGCCCCACTCCTCCCACTCCAGGGCGGAGAGCGGCAGCTCGGGATCGAGGATGCTGGTCAGGGGGTCCACGAACGGCACCTGCGCCACGATCACTGCGTACTTTTCCGGCGCCATGTTCGCCACGGCCCCCATCAGCAGGCCGCCGGCCGATCCGCCCAGGGCGGCGATCCGCGCAGGATCCACCCAGCCGGAACCGGCCAGCCAGTCTGTGGCGTCGATGAAGTCGGTGAACGTGTTCTTCTTGGTGAGCTTCTTGCCGTCCTCGTACCAGTGCCGGCCCAGCTCCCCGCCGCCGCGGATGTGGGCGATTACGAACACCACGCCGCGGTCCAGCAGCGACAGCCGCGCGATCCCGAAGCCCGGATCCATGCTCAGCTCATAGGAGCCGTACCCGTAGACCAGGCCGGCCGCCGTCGAATCCTGCTTCACGGCCTTGTGCCGCAGTACGGAGAGCGGAATCCTGGTGCCGTCCGCGGCGTCTGCCCATTCCCGGGTGGCGACGTAGTCGCTGCCGTCGTAGCCGCCCAGGACCGGGCTTTCCTTCCGCAGCAGCAGCTCACCCGCGGGCTGCTGCGGGGTGGGCAGCACGAAGTCGTACACGCGCGACGGCGTGAAGTAGGACGTGTAGCCCAGCCGGATGACCGGGGCCTCGTAGTCCGACCCGCCTACGCCCGCAGTGTAGAGCTCCTCATCGAAGGCCGGCTCCACGGGTTCTTCCTGGGCGGGCGTCCCCAGCCCTGCCAGCCCGATGAACTGCACGCGCTCGATGGTGTCCTTGCGGATGGAAACGACCAGGTGCGTGGAGGTGACTCCCGCGCCGTTGATGCGGACGTCGTCGGAATGTTCGACGACGGTGAGCCAGGCCTGCTCTGCCAGCGGCTTGGCGAGCTCGGCCGGATCAGCCAGGGAGACCATGGAGTTGACCGCACCGCGGTTGTGCGTCAGCAGGATGCGCTCGCGTTTTTCGCCGTCGGGCCCGGCAAGCAGGAACGGCTCGGCCTCATAGAGCACGCGGTCGTTCCGGGAGATCACGGTGGTGAGTTCCTGGGCGGGGTCGTCAAAGCGGAGCAGGCGGGTTTCGCTGTACTCCGAGCACCCGATGCCCAGGACGAGGTGGCGCCGGTCAGCTGAGAGCTCGAAGCCCAGCCACATGGCGGCGTCGTCCTCCTGGTAGATGACTACATCGTCGGCAACAGGCGTGCCCAGGACGTGCGCCTTCACCTGATACGGGCGCCAGGAATCATCCACCATTGTGTAGAAAATCCGGGTGCCGTCGGGGGAGAAGGCAACGCCGTAGAAGATGTTCTCGATGACGTCCGGCAGCAGCTCGCCGGTGCTGAGGTCCTTGATGCGGAGGGTGAAGCGCTCGTCCCCCGAGTTGTCCACGGCATAGGCGTAGAGGGTGCCGTCCACGGTTACGGCCGAGCCGCCCACCGAGAAGAACGGCTTGCCCTCCGCCTCCACGTTGCCGTCCAGCAGGACTTCCTCGCCGGGGATTTCGACGCCGGGCTGGACGGCGGGCGGGGTCCAGTCGGCAACCTTGTCCCCGGTGTCCGCGGCCCTGACCCGGCACTGGATGCCGTATTCCTTGCCCTCCACGGAGCGGCTGAAGTACCACCAGCCGTCCTTGCGGTGCGGCACGGACAGGTCCGTTTCCTGGGTGCGGCCCTTGATCTCCTGGAAAATGGCCTCGCGCAGCGGCTCCTGGTGTGCGGTGACCGCTTCCTGGTAGGCATTCTCGGCTTTCAGGTGCGCCACCACTTCGGCGGATTCCTTGTCCCGCAGCCACTCGTAGTTATCCACGAAAACGTCCCCGTGGTGGACACGTTCGGACGGGATCTTCTTGGCAACCGGCGGTGTGGGAGCGGCAGTGGCGGCGGAGTCCCGCAGCGGAGTCTGGGTCATTCCTTCAATATATAGATCCGCGCCGACAATTATCCGGCCGTTCGCTACCGGGGGATCGCCGCCTCCCGGCCCGGGAGTAAAGGGCGTCCGACGGCGGTGCGCGCGGCAGCGGTGCGGGGCGGAAAAGGGCCAAAGACCCTAGGGGCGGGGACCGGTGTGCGGGACGGTGGAGGGAGTGGAGGGACAGACCGGACGGACACCAAGGGCGCGGAAGGAGAGCAGCAATGTCCAGCGAGCAAGGTCCGGCCCCAAGGGCCCAGGCCTGGCGGGCGGTGGCCGGGTGTGTGGGCAGGAGCTTCGTGATGCTGGCCCGGCGGCAGGTCCACCTGCCCGGGGAAAACGTGGGACGCGTCCTGCAGTTCGCGGACGGCAGCACGTCGCGGGTGTACCGGGAAACGGCCGTCAGAGCCGCACCCGGGGAGCCGTGCACCCTCGTTGTCGCCTTCAGGCTCAGGCTGGTGCGGGGCAGGGCGCACCGCCTGTTCGAAGCCGAAAGCCTGCTCAACACGCCGCTCTTCGTCGGGTTTCCTGGTTTCGTGTCAAAGCTCTGGTGCGCGCATGACGACCGCGGAGTGTATCGGGGCTTCTACGAATGGGATGGCGCGGAAAGGGCACACCATTACGCGGCATCCCTGTGGCGGGTCCTGGAACTGGTGAGCGTCCCGGGCTCGATCAGGTACAAAGTATTGCCCGGGCTGCGCCGGGATGAGGTGCTCGCAGACCCGGCCCGGATGGAAGCTGCCGCCGCCGGGGCCGGCCCGGCCTGGTGGCGGCTCCTGGGCCACCCATGACCGTCCACAGCGACGTCCTGGTGGTGGGCGCCGGTCCCGCCGGCCTGGCAACTGCGCTCCAGGCGCATGCCCACGGAGCCACCGTACGCATTGTCGACCGGCGGGCGGAACGGGTGCGCCCCTCCCGGGCAATGATGCTCCACGCCCGCGCACTCGAGGGACTCCGGCCGCTGGGTGTCACGGACGAACTGCTCAGCCGGGCGGACACCACCCCGGAGGCACGCATCCACCTCGGCAAGCGGGTGGTGCAGGCCAGGCTTGGCCACGCCGACCTTCCGGACACGGCCTTCCCGCACCTGACGCTGGTCCGTCAGGCCGACGTCGAAGACGTTCTGTGGCGCGCGCTCAAAGCCCGGGACGTGCCGGTGGACTGGGGCGTTGAGTTCCGTGGCCTCGCCGCCTTCCCGGGCAGGGGCGGAGCGTTGCGCGCCGACCTGCGGCTGGCGGACGGCCACTTCCCCGGGGCGAACCGGACCCTTGGCAACCCGCACGAACAGGGCCTGGAGCAGCACGAATGCCGCTTCCTCGCCGGATGCGACGGGCAATCCAGTACCGTGCGCGGGCTCGTCGGTGCCGAGTGGAGCGGGGCGCCGTACCGGGTGGAGGCAGTCCTGGCCGACCTGGAGCTCGATGGCCCGCTGGACCCCGGCCTCCTCCATGTCGCTGTGGGAAGCGCGGGGCTTGCGTTCCTTTTCGCCCTGGGCGAGGGCGCCACGTGGCGGCTGCTCGCCACCCGCACGGCAGACCCGCATGCCGCCGGCCCGTTCGGGCAGCTGGGGCCGGCAGTCCCGGCGGGGGAAGTGGCCCGGCTCGTCCAGGAGTCGGGGCTGGAGGCGACGGTGCGGGACGTGCGGTGGTCCGCGCAGGTCCGCCTGCAGCACCGAGTGGCCAGCAGGTTCCGCAGCGGGAACCTGTTCCTGGCCGGAGACGCCGCGCACGCCCATTCGCCGGCGGGCGGCCAGGGGATGAACAACGGCATCCTTGATGCGCTGAATCTTGGCTGGAAGCTTGGATTCGCTTCCGACGGCGGGACGCACCCGGAACTGCTCGGCTCCTATGACTACGAGCGCCGCCTCGCTGCCCGGCGCGTGCTGGCCCTGACCCACGTCATCTTTTTCGGGGAAGCGTCACCCCACCCCCTTGCGCGCCTGCTCCGCGGCCTCCTTCCGGTTTCCGCGCCGTTGCTGCCGGTGCTGCTGCGCCGGCGGCGCCTCACGTCTGCCGGCATCAGGCTGCTGGCACAGCCTTTTGTCCGCTACCGGAACAGCGGCATCTCGCTGGAGGGCACCCCGCCCGCAGCGCGGTGGCCGCGGCCGGGGGACCGGCTGCCGGACGCGCCGGCAGCCACCGGCGGGCGGCCCGCCCGCCTTCACGAGCTGACGGCCGCGCCGGGCGTCCACATTCTGCTGGAGCATGATGCCGGCTGGGATGCGGCGGGCGCGGAGCTCGCGTTTTCAGGGCGCAAGGTCCATGTGCATCGGCTCAGCAGCCATCCCGGCCGCGGCATCGTTGCGGTGCGCCCGGACGGCCATGTCGGTTTCCGCTGCGGGGAGTCGGACCTGCACCAGTTGCGCGCCTGGCTCCGGCTGGTGGGTGCCGTCCCGGACTGACGGGAACGGCGGGCCGCCGGCCTAGTGGGCTTGAGGCGGCGGGCGTATCCTGTTCACGCCAAGGCACGTCCATCAAACGTGAGAGGGGAACGTCACATGACCATCCCGCCAGTGCACGAGCCCGAGCCGTTCCCGCCGGAACCAGGCCCGGACCAGCCAGATCCAGCCCACCCCGGCCACCCGGGCCCGCCGGCTCCCAATCCGTTCCCCGCACCGGAACCCCCGGGCCCGCTGCCGGTGCCGGATCCGGGCCCGGCACCGCTGCGGCCGGACCCGACGCGGAGCTGACAACCAGCATCTGAGGGGCCTTTCGCGTACCGCGATGGGCCCCTCACCCATGTCCCGCGAGGCCGCAAAAAACTTCAAAAATACCCTTCGGAACCCCTTGCAGACCTGATTCCCCAGTGATAAAAAATCTATATCAGCCAATACAGATCGGCTGATGCGGAAAAGTGTTGGACCGTCTCTTACGAGGAGGGAAGCCATGTTGATGCGAACTGATCCGTTCCGCGAGTTGGACAGGCTGGCCCAGCAGGTCCTCGGCACGGCGGCGCGCCCGGCAGCGATGCCGATGGACGCGTGGCGGGAGGACCAGGAATTTGTCGTCGCCTTTGATCTGCCCGGCGTCGCACTGGATTCTGTGGATCTGGATGTGGAACGGAACGTCCTGACGGTACGGGCCGAGCGCCCCGACACTGCAGGCAAGGACACCGAGTTGATCGCCTCCGAGCGGCCGCGCGGCGTGTTCAGCCGCCAGCTGATCCTTGGGGACACCCTGGATACTGACAACGTAAAGGCTACGTACGACGCCGGTGTCCTGACGCTGCGGATTCCTGTCGCCGAAAAGGCCAAGCCGCGCAAGATTGAAATTGAGACGAAGGGGGCCAAGCAAGAGATTGCCGCCTAGCTTCAACACAGGATCGGAAAGTCGGGGATTTGCTGACTGCCTTTAGGGCGGATTGCACAGTATGCACGCCACAGCGCTTAAAGCGCACCGGCAGCCTACACCCGCACTTCCCGGTATGGCGGCCCCCGGCTTCGGCCGGGGGCCGTCTCATATCCGGAGAAAGCAACGCGGGGTCACCTATCGCGCAAAAAACCCCGTCGGATGGACCGTAAGTGACCCCGCGTTGCTTTTAACCTGGAGGGATCAGGTGTTGAGTTCCAGCATCAGCGCGGGCAGCTCGTCCGCGAGTTCGCGCGCCAGGAAGCCCAGGGGTCCCAGCCGGCTGGCAAGCCTGTCCGCAGCAGCCGCATGAAGATGGGTGCCCCAGCACGCAGCCTGGGCTTCACTGGTTCCCCGGGCGCGAAGGCCGGCGATGGCACCGGCCAGGACATCCCCGCTGCCTGAGGTCCCCAGCCCGCCGTACCCCGTGGTGATTTTCCAGAGCTCCGCCTCTTCCGGAGCATCACCCGGCGGCCTCGCGATCAGGCCCTGGCAGCTCACCACCGCCTGGTACCGTTCGGCAATCTCCGCGACATCAGCCGGCAGGTCCTCCAGCCCGCGGCCAAGCAGGATCTCAGCCTCCTTGGGATTGGGCGTCAGGATCAGGCGCCCCTTCCACGGACCGGACTGGTCCTCCACGTTGGCCAAGGCACCCAAAGCGTAGGCATCGAGGACGACGGCGGGACCTCCGCCGTCGTTCCCTTTCCCGGAGGCGGCCTCCCGCCCGAGCAGCGCCCGGAGCAGCTCCTCGGCCAGGTCCAGGTCATCGAGGCCCGGACCCACCAGCACGGCATCTGCCTTGTCCAGGTACGGGGCAATGAGGTCCAGTCCCTCGGCCGTTACGGACCCGCCGGGGGTTTCCGGCAGGCCCACTGTCCCGCACTCCGGCAGCGCGACGCCCACGTGGACAGCCACCGATTCCGCGACGGCCAGGGTGAGTTTCCCGGCGCCGGCCCGAAGGGCGGCAGCACCGGAGAGCAGGGCGGCACCGGGAGTCGCCCGGGCCCCGCCGACCACCAATACCGATCCGCGGGAGTACTTGTCCTCGCCGGCGGCAGGGAGCGGCCAGTCGCGCAGGAGCGACGGCGTCACCAGGGCTGGCTGCGCGGCCCCGGCCGCGCCCGCCTCACCGCGGGTGGACACTGGCGTCCCCGGCATGTTCGGTCACGGCAACGCCCTGCTCGGTCAGGTGGTCCGCGACATTGAAGCTTTCGAGCGTCCAGCGGCCGGCGCCGGAGGGCCGCACATAGCGGGTCAGGGAGGCATTCAGGACCGAGGTGGTGGCCGCCAGGTCCAGGAGTTCTGCTTCACTCAGCCCTTCAAGCACGTACCGGAAGAGCATGATCACGGCGTCGTGGCACACCAGCATCACCCGATGCCCGGTGCCGAGGTTGTTCAGTTCCGCCAGGACGGAGCGCAGCCGGAGGGCCACGTCCGCCCAGGATTCCCCGCCCGGCGGCCGGTAGTACAGCTTGCCCAGCCATTCGCGGCGTTCCACCTCGTCCGGGTAACGCTGCTCCACGCCCAGCCGGGTGAGCCGGTCCAGGATGCCCAGTTCGCGGTCCCGGAGCCGTTCATCGGTGCGCACCTTCACGGGCCAGCCCGCCACCTCCACGGCGATTTCCGCCGTCTGACGGGCACGTGCATAGGGCGAGGAAACCACGGCGTCCGGCCGGAACTCCTCGGCGGTCCGGGCCAAGGCCGCGCCCAGGGCCTTGGCCTGCTCCTGCCCAATGTCGGACAGGTTCACATCGGCGTCGCGGGCCGGCACGGCGATGACCGCCGCCCCTGCCTCCCGGGCCTCGGTGGCGGCAACGTTGCCTTCACTCTCGCCGTGCCGGACCAGTAGCAGTTCCACCGCCCCGGCTTCCTGCACAGCCTCTGTCAGCCCGTCGTCGTTCAAGAGAATCACCCCGTCTGCGTGCCGTTCCGATTGCAGGAACACTACCAGCGGCGTACCCAGCGGGCGGGGAAAATAACGGGTGACGGCGGCCGGCATCTCGCGCCCGCAACGGAAATCCGCGCCCGATTCGGACACCCGCTCCCGGGGCCCGGGGCGCGGCTGTCCGGATCAGGCGCGGAAATGCCCCTCGGCTTACCGCTCCGGCGTCAGCACCTTGGAGAACACAGTGGCGCCATTGGCATTGCGCAGGCTTGCCGTGAAAGTGTTGTCTTCGCCCAGCTGCACGTGACCGAAGAACTGGTTCTCGCCGTTGCGCGGTGACTCTCCCGCGAACTTGCCCGCCTTGGAGAACACCACCTCGGGCCCGAACGTGCCGTCCATCTTGTTCGGTCCAAATGAACCCGCCGCAATCGGCCCGGCCACGAATTCCCAGAAGGGGTCGAAGTCGGTGAAGGCCGCACGCTCAGGGGAGTAGTGGTGCGCGGCGCAGTAGTGAACGTCGGCGGTCAGCCACACCACGTTCCTAACCTGGTTGCGCTTGAATGCGCTCAATACCCCGGCGATCTCAAGCTCACGGCCCAGGGGTGCACCGGCGTCGCGGTTTGAGACGCTTTCCTGGTTGACCGGCCCGTCGCCCACGATGATGCCCAGCGGCAGGTCGGCAGCGATGACTTTCCAGGTGGCCTTGGACTTGGTCACCTCGCGGATCAGCCAGTCCACCTGCTCCTGGCCCAGGATCGAGGTGGCGTATGGCTCCTTGCCGTCCGTGTTGGGGGACTTGAACGTCCGCATGTCCAGGCAGAAGATGTCCAGCTGCGGGCCGCGGCTGATCTTCCGGTAGATGCGGGCGGGCTGGTACTGGCCGGCGTCGTCGAACGTACCCGGCCGCCACAGGGCCGAGGAATCGGCGATGGGCATGTTCTCCTGCCACGCTTGCCGGCCCCGTGCTGCCAGGGTGTTGACGTCGCGGACGGTGTAGCGGGGATCGTCCAGGATCTCGCCGGGGTACCAGTTATTAGTGGTCTCGTGGTCGTCCCAGTTGGCGATGACGGGGACGTCAGCGAACATGGCCCGCATGTTGGCGTCCATCTGGTTGTAGCGGTGCCGGCCGCGGAATTCCGTGAGCGTCTCGGCCACCTTGGACACCTCCTCCGTGACCAGGTTCCGCCACACCTGCCCGTCCTTCTCCACCACGGTTTCCGTGATGGGGCCGTCGGCGTAGACGGTGTCGCCGGAGTGGATGAAGAAGTCCGGACGGGTCTGGTGCATGGCGCGGTAGCCGCGCATCCCGCCGATTTCCTCGTTGATGCCCCAGCCCTGGCCGGCGGTGTCGCCCGTCCACACAAAGCTTTGGGCGGACGACGCCGGCACCTCGCCGCCGTTGCTTGTGTCACCGGTGCGGCCGTTGCCGGTATACGTCCCGGCGTCGGGAGCCGTGCGGAAGCTGCCGCTGACAGTCTCGCCGGCCGCGCCGCCGTCGTCCTCGAAGCTGATCTCCAGTGCAAAGCGCGTGTTGGAGGGCAGGTTCCCGGCGTGGATCTTGGCGGTGAAGTCGGAGGCCTGGGTGGCGCGGGGCCCGCGGAGGACGCGCTCAAAGGCGCCGCGGCCGCGGAGGACCTCGCCGCCGTCGTCCACGGCCCGCAGCACCGCGGTCATCCGCCCGGCACCGGAAGAACGTGACCACAGGACGGCGGAATCGGAGGTGACGTCGCCGGTGGCGATGCCGCTGGGCAGGGTGAGCCGGTTCCGGACCAGCGCGACGCCGGCCGGCGACTGCACTGTGGCGGCCTGGGCGGCGGCGGGTGTGGCTGCCAGTGCGGCAGCGAGGACGGATCCCTTGACGATGGTGCGGCGTGAAATGTCAGTCATGCCGTCCAGCCTCCAGGGGCCGGGCGCACAGACGTTTTCCCGCCGGTGAACCCCGGGTGAGCCCCGGTTGAACAGCCAGGTGGGCCCCTTAGCCGGACGAGCGGCCCTCGACCGCAGGAACGGCGTTGCCCGGCACCGCTCATGCGGGGCAGGCCCGCCCGTCCGCCAATGCCCGCGGCCTCAGCCGGCTACGGAACCGCGAACTCCCCGATCCGCCCCTCCCGCAGCGCAGCCCCAACGGCGTTGATCGCCCCGTAATCCGGGAACAGAACCGACTGGCCCGCGATGAATCCGGAGCCCGCCGTGGGCAGGGTCATGGTGCCGATCGCGTTCACGTCCAGGTTCCGCAGGCTGTAGGCAAGGATGGCAGCCTGCACGGGGTCGAAGCCCCGGTCCACGGTCAGGCAGCAGGACGCGAAATCCACCAGACCGCGCACGGCGTTGACGTCGTTCAGGCCGCCCCCGCCGGTCAGGCGGGCCAGGATGGCTTTGAGCAGGATCTGCTGGTTGCGCACGCGCTGGAAGTCGCCGTCGGAAAATGCGTACCGCTCCCGGGCGAACTCCAGCGCGGACTGCCCGTCCAGGTGGTTCACGCCCGGACCGAAGACGTGCCCCGTGTCGTGCGTGGACTGGAACGGAATGGGCACGTTGACGTCGATCCCGCCCAGCCCGTCCACCATGCCCCGGAAGCCGTGGAAGTCCAGCATCACGGTGTGGTCAATGGTGATCCCGAACAGTGACTGCACCGTTTGGGTGGTCATGTCGATGCCGCCGTACTGCAGCCCGGCATTGATCTTTGCGCCGCCGAAGCCCGGGATGTCCACCCACGTATCCCGGTTGATGGAGATGATGTACAGGGTTCTGCGGTCGGCGGGGACGTGGACCAGCATGAGGGTGTCCGACCGGTGGTCCATGGCCTCGCCGGTTGCCGCCGTGTGGGCTGCGGCGTCCCGAGCACTGGCACGGCTGTCGCTGCCGATGACCAGCACGTTCATGGGCGCCGCAGGCAGCTCCGGGATCGGCTCGGGCGGCGGCGGGGGAGCAGGGGCCGGCGGCGGCGTTTCGGAGGGAGTTTCCGAGGGGGTTGCCGACGGGGACGGCGATTCGCTCTGCGTCGCGGCGGGCTGCGCCTCCGTGCCGGAACGGTTGAGGCTGATGACTGCGACGACGGCGGCGGCCACCAGGACCAGCGCCAGCAGTGCGGCTATCCAGCGCCGGCGGCCGTGCGCCACCCAGCTGCCGTTGTGGGGACCGGGGGCGGGCCCGGATGCGTTGGGGCCGGAGGGGTCAGAACCGTCAGGCGTGCTCATTGTGCCTCACCTCTTTGTGAATGGGTGGGATCAGTGTCCGCCAGCCGAGGCCCTGCTGGCTACAAAGTTGTCCAAACTGTCACCTTGCGTCGCCTGACGGGGTCAGACGAATCACGCTTGATTACGACGGCGGCAGCGCGGTCAGGCGGGAACGTCGCCGCCGGGAGAAGTGCCGGGGTCGCCGGAGAGGTGCGGGACCGCCCGAACGCTACGGCGACTCCGCGCCTGTCCCGCGAGCCGGTGCGTTCAGGCGCGCGTGGCGGAGGATGGAGACGATCGCGGGCGCCAGTTCGTCCTCCATCTGCCGGTACACCTCGGGCGCGCGCCGGTAAGGGTCGACGATGTCGTTCTCGGCGGCGTCGGCGGGCAGGGACAGGTGCCGCACCCCTGCGGCCCGTGCCGGGAGGCTCTTCCAGAAGGCGGTGTTGGCGCCCAGCCAGCCGCCGTCGTCGTCATCATCCCTGGCGGGCGCGCTGCCCCCGGATGCTGCGGCGCGCTGGACCAGGACGTCGAGCATGCGGGCGAACTCGCGGATGGTGAACGTCCGTTTGAGGAGGGCGGCGTCCAGCTGCAGCACCTCGCCGCGGTGTGCGGAGGTCATGGTGAGCACCAGGTCCACGCCGCGGAGGATCTTCGGGGTCAGCTGGCGGGCGGCGAAGTTGTCCGGGTTCCCGCCGAAGGTGCGGACGATGTCCGCGGAGAGGGGCTGCATGGGGTCGCCCACCATGGCCCGGGTGCCCGCGCTGGCCACAACGAAACCGCCCGGCACCGCCTGGTCCAGTCCCGCCTGCAGCAGCCGCTCGGCCACCGGCGAGCGGCAGATGTTGCCTGTGCAGACGGTCAGGATTTTTACTGGTTCGGACGTGTCCAAGGGGATTTTCTCTTTCCAGCCGGTGCGCAGACCGTCCAGCCCGCGGATTTCAACTTAACACGCATCACCCGGACCCTCTCTCACTTGATGCGGGTTTTTGGGGAACCCTCTCTCACCTTTCCGGGCAGGAGGCACGATGATATGACCGTGGAGAAAGTTATCGGGCGTGACTGCGTCATTGCCGGCGGCGGACCGGCCGGGATGGTGCTCGGCTACCTGCTGGCACGCGCGGGGCTGCGCGTCACAGTGCTCGAGAAGCATGCCGACTTCTTTCGGGACTTCCGCGGCGACACCGTGCATCCTTCCACCGTGACACTGCTGGGCGAGCTCGGGCTGCGGGAAAAATTCCTGCAGCTGCCGCTCACGCGCCTGCCCGCGATGGACGTCGTCATGGACGGCCGGCGTTTCAGCATCGTGGACTTCAGGACCCTCCCGGAGCCCGACAACTTCCTGGTCCTGGCGCCGCAGTGGGATTTCCTGAACTTCCTGGCCGGCGAGGCGTTGGCGTTTCCCAACTTCGAGCTGCGCATGCTCACCGAAGCCACCGGCCTCATTGTCGAGCAGGACGAGGTTCGCGGCGTACGGGCGGCGACAGAGGACGACGACCTTGAGATCCGTGCGACGCTCACCGTAGCTGCGGACGGGCGGGCGTCCGGGCTGCGCGCCGCGGCCGGGATGACTCCCGACGAGTTTGGCGTGCCCATCGACGTTCTCTGGTTCAGCCTGCCCAAACCGCCGGAACCGCCGCCGGCAACCCTCGGCTACATCTCCCGCCAGGGCATGGTCCTGACCATCGACCGCGGCGACAGGTACCAGTCGGGCATGGTCATCCGGAAGGGCGGGTACGACGAGCTTCGTGCGGCAGGGCTGGAGGCGCTCCGGGCCAGGATCAGCCACGCGGCTCCTGTTCTGCGCCCCGTCGTCACCACCCTCGTGGACTGGGACCAGATCAAGCTCCTTTCGGTCCAGATCAACCGGCTCCGCCGCTGGTACCGTCCGGGCTTCATCGCGATCGGCGACGCCGCCCATGCGATGTCCCCGATGTTCGGCGTTGGCGTGAACTTCGCCATCCAGGATGCCGTTGCGCTGTTCAACGCCATCTCCGGGGACCTTGCAGCCGGGGCCGCGCCGGCCGGAAAGCTCGCGGCGGTGCAGCGGCGCAGGGAGAAGCCGGTGAAGGTGATGCAGTTGCTCCAGCGCAACGGGCACAAGGCCATTGTCCGGGCAACCGCCGGCAACAGTGTCGCGCCGCGCTGGTTCGTCGGGCTCCTCCGGTTCGCCTCGCCCCTGCTGCGCCGGATGACTGCCCGGTTCATCGGCGTCGGAATCCGTCCCGAGCACGTCAGGCCCGGCGCCTGACTGCAACGAGGGCCGGCCCCTGCGTCCCGTCCCAAACCGACGCTCTCTCACTTAATGCGGTTTTCCAGCGGATGCTCTCTCACTTTCGTAAGGAAAGTGAGAGAGCATCGGCCAATTTGGCCCGTTAGGTGAGAGAGCGTCGGCCAAGATGGCCCGTCAAGTGAGAGAGCATCGGCCAATATGGCCCGTCAAGTGAGAGAGCGTCGGCCAAGATGGACCGTTAAGTGAGAGAGGGTCGGGAGGGAGGGGCAGGTTAGAGCGCGGCCAGCATCTCCTTCATCTGGGCGATCTCAGCCTCCTGGGACGTGACGATATCCCGGGAGAGCTGGATGGACCCGGCGTGCTTGCCGGCGGCGATCTCCTGCTTTGCCATGTCGATCGCGCCCTCATGGTGTCCGATCATCTGCTCCAGGAAAAGCCGGACGGCTTCCGTTCCCTGCGCGGCCTTGAGCTTCTCCAGGCCCTGGGAGTCCACCATGCCGCCCATGCCGTGTCCCGAGTGGTCCGACATCATGACGGGCACGTTCCACTCTTTGAGCCAGCCGGTCATCGTCTCGATCTCGGGCGCCTGGGCGTTCTTGATCTTGGTGGCCAGCGCGGTGACCTCCGCGGGCAGGTCCGGCTTGGCGAGCATCATGTCGCTCATCTCCACCGCCTGCGCGTGGTGCGGGATCATCATCTGCGAGAACATGATGTCCGCCTGGTTATGGTCCGCACTGGCGTCCGGCATCATGCTGGCCATGGGGCCGGAGCTGCCGTGGTTCATGGGCATGGTGTTTCCGCCGGAGCTTCCGGAGCCGGCGGCGCACCCGGCAAGGCCGAGCGAGGCCGCCAGGGCAGCGGCGATGGTAAGGGTTTTGAGGTTCGTGTTCATTTTTTGGGGTGTCCTTCAGGGAAGTAATGTGAACTGGGCCAATTCATGCGTGGAGAGCCACGCGGCGCAGTCCGCTTACGTCCGGCTGATGGACAGGTCGCAGGGTGTGGGGCTTGCCGGGATGTACGAGTACCCGACGGCGCCCCGGGCGATGGCTGTGGGCGCGGGCCCGGCGGTGCCGGCCTGGGGCGGGACAACGGCGAGCGAAGCGGTCTTGGCCAGCGGGATGCAGGGCGCGCCGGCTTCCTGCGCGCCCGGGCAGCCGGAACTGCAGGATTCTGCGGCCGAAAAAGTTGGTCTTGCGGCCTGGTATCCGGCAGCGGCGCCGTGAGCCTGTCCTGAGCCCTGTTCGACGGCTGGGTGTTCGACGGCGGGGTGCCCGGCCAGGTGCCCGACGGCGGGGTGCCCGCCTGTGTCCCCGGCGAGGGAATGCACGACGGCGGCGTCCCCGGCGGAGTGCCCGCCGGGGAGTTGTGCAGCGGCAGGTTGTGCCGCCTGGGGTTGGACGACGGCGGCGTGCCCCGCGTGCGACGAGTGGGCGGTCATGACGTGCATTCCGAAGATCCCGGCCACGATGGCCAGGACGGCAGCCAGCAGTCCCGCGCGGAGGAGTGCGGCCGACAGGACGCGGGTGCGTGCGGTCATGCTGCTTCCTCCTTTCTGCGGAACAGGTTGCTGCGGAACAGGTTGCTGCTGGACTGGTTTCTGCCGGACCGGGTCTTCACCAGGGCCGCTCCTGCACGTTCAACGTACCTCGGACGGGTTGAGTTTCACCCGCCGGAGCAGTTGGGCGTTCAAAGCCACCACGATAGTGGATGCGGACATCAGGACCGCGCCCGCGGCCGGGGAGAGGACCACGCCGGCGAACGCCAGGACGCCTGCGGCCAGCGGCACGGACAGGATGTTGTAGCCCGTGGCCCACACCAGGTTCTCCCACATCTTGCGGTAGCTGGCCCGGGACAGGTCCACCATGGACAGCACTGCGCGCGGATCGTTCCCGGCCAGCACCACCCCGGCAGACTCCATGGCGACGTCCGTGCCGGCGCCGATCGCGATGCCCACCTCGGCGCGTGCCAGCGCCGGCGAGTCGTTGACGCCGTCGCCCACCATGGCCACTTTCAGCCCGCGGGCCTGGAGCTCGGCCACCTTCTTGTCCTTGTCCGCCGGCAGGACTTCCGCGAACACCTCATCGATCTTCAGGTCCGCGGCCACGGCCTGCGCCACCTGCCGGGCATCGCCCGTGATCATGCCGACCTTCACACCGCGGTTCTGCAGGGCAGCAACCGCCTGCCGCGACTCCGTCCGCACCGCATCCTCGAGGCTGACGGCCCCCAGCACGCGGCCGCCGTCGTCAATGACATGCAGGACGGCAGCGCCGCGGTCCATCCACCCGCCGGTGGACCGGGCCAGGGCGGTGGGTTCGACGGCGCCAAGCTCGCGCAGGAGCGCGGGCCCGCCCACGTGCACGGTGCGCCCGTCCACAGAGGCCCGGACGCCGCGGCCGGTCAGCGAGGTGAAGCCGGCGGCGGCAGGCAGGGCCAGGTTGCGTTCCCGGGCTGCGCGGACGATGGCCCGGGCCACAGGGTGCTCGCTGTCCGACTCGACCGCGGCGGCCAGGGCCAGCAGCTTGTCTGCCCCCACCCCGTCAGCGGACGCAACGTCCACCAGCTGGGGCTCGCCGGTGGTGAGGGTGCCGGTCTTGTCGAAGAGGACCACGTCGATGGTCCGCATCCGCTCCAGCGCCATCCGGTTCTTGATCAGGACCCCGGCGCGGGCAGCCTGCTCCGTGGAGATGGCTATTACCAGCGGGATGGCCAGGCCCAGTGCATGCGGGCAGGCGATGACCAGGACGGTGACGGTGCGGGTCACGGCTTCCGGGATGCTGCCCATCAGGGTCCACGCGGCAAAGGTGATGACGCCTGCGCCGGCAGCGAAGTAGAACAGGAAGGCCGCGGCACGGTCGGCCAGCGCCTGGGCCCGAGAGGACGATGACTGCGCCTCGGCCACCAGGCGCTGGATGCCGGCGAGTGCCGTATCCTCGCCAACCGCCGTCACCCGGACGCGGACGCTGGTATCCGTGGCGACTGTTCCGGCCACCACGGGATCGCCCGGGCCGCGCGGCACGGTCTTCGATTCGCCGGTGATCATCGACTCGTCGAATTCCGCCTGCCCGTCCACCACCGTTCCGTCGGCCGGCATGCGGCCGCCGGAGCGGACCAGGACCAGGTCGTCGGGCCGGAGTTCGGAGACGGGAACGGTTTCCGTTCCGGTGCCTGTGATCCGTTCGGCTTCGTCGGGCAGCAGCGCGGCGAGGGCAATCCAGGGCGCCCCGGGCCGCCCCCAGGGCGCGAATCTCGATCCAGTGGCCCAGCAGCATGATGGCCACCAGCAGCGCCAGCTCCCACCAGAAGTCCAGGTCAAACCCGCCCAGGCCCAGGCTGGTAACCCAGGAGGCCGCAAACGCCACGGTGATGGCCATGGCGATCAGGAGCATCATGCCCGGCCGGCGGTCTTTCAGCTCCTGCAGCCCGCCCTTCAGGAACGGCTGGCCGCCGTAGAGGAAGATGACGGTGCCCAGGACGGGCGGGATCCAGGCTGATCCCGGAAAAGCGGGCACCATGTAGCCCAGGATGTGGCCCACCATGGGGCTGAAGTAGACCACGGGGACGGACAGCGCCAGCGTGAGCCAGAACCTGTTCTTGAACATGGCCGTGCTGTGCCCGGCGTGCTGCCCGTGGGTGTGGACGGCGTGGTCGTCGTCGTGGCGGGCGTGGCCGCCCGGCCCGCCGGCAGCCGGGGGAGCCGCGGGTTTGGTGAGGGTCCCGCGTGAGGGGCCGTCGTCGTGATGGTGCATGTGCTGGTGATCCTGCAGGTGTTCCATATGTTCCTCCTTGGAGGACGCCGCAGCCGGGGCCATCAGCCCCGGCGGGAAAGTCAGTTGGAAGCCAGGGAGTACCCGGCCGAGGTGACGGCCCGCCGGACCGCCGCGTCCGAAACGGTGCCTGTCACGGTGAGGCCGGAACGGCCGCCCGGTACGAGGTCAACGGATGCCGATTCAACGCCGTCAAGGGCGGAGACGGCCTTCTCGACGGTCTGGACGCAGTGGCCGCAGGTGAGGCCCTCAACGGCGAACGTCCGCCGGGAGCCTGTGCCGGCGTCGGAAATTACGACGGCGGCTGGCGCCTTGTGTGCGTGTGCGGCAGGGGAGCAGCAGCTGCAGCCGGCACTGGAGGCCAGGGGGAGCGCGGTCCGGTTTTCAATGTCAAACATGTCAGTTCCATTCCTTGTGAAGGATGATTCCTTGCTGGAGTAGCAGGGTGCTGGGGTTGAACGGCTGTGATGGCGGTGCGGGCACCGGCCGGGACATACCACTTCACTGACAACACCTTGAATATACCCCTAGGGGGTATAGCGGTCAAGCTCTTTGCCTGTTCCCCGGCCGGGGGAAAGGGGCTATGGGCACTATCCGGCGCGTCTCCGGGCGGCAATACTTGGAGCAGTGCGTGCCGACGGCCCGCGGACGACTGCTACAAGGGGGGTGGCCCGTGACGGAACTCCGTGGCCCTTACACCTACTCAAGCGCGCTGGGGGACAGCCCCTGCGGTGCCGGAACCTTCCACGTGGATCTTGGGTCGGGGAAGATCCACTGGTCCGACGGCATGTTCCAGCTGCACGGATACCGGCGGGGCGAAGTTGTGCCCACCCTCGAACTGCTGTTCTCCCACAAGCATCCCGAGGACAGGCCCCGGTGCGAGGAGATTGTTGCGCAGGTTGTCCGGACCGGCGGCTACTTCTGCATGTACCACCGCGTTATCGATGCCCAGGGGCGGACCCGGCGTGTTCTGACCTCCGGCGACGGGATCGTGCACGACGGCAGGGTCACAGCCCTGGAAGGGGTGATGATCGACCTCACCGCGACGCTCCAGCGCGAAACCGAGCAGACGGCGCGGGATGCGGTGGCCGGGGCGACCTCCACCCGCACGGTGATTGACCAGGCACGCGGCATCCTCATGGGCCAGCTGAAGATGGGGTCGGAGGATGCCTTCCAGATGCTGGTCAGCACCAGCAGCCACCGGAACGTGAAGCTGGTGGTGGTCGCCGCGGAGCTCGTGCAGCTGGCCAACTCCGCGGAATCGCGCAACTACCTGGAAACGGCTGTGAAGGCCATTGCGATGGACGGGCAGCGGAAGCCGGTTCGCCAGCGGGCCGGCTAGCAGGTTTCCCGGGACACGCGGCCCGCTGGGATAAAGCGCGAGCCGCTAGTGGTGTTCCACCCAGCACGCCAGGATGGTGGTGGACAGCTGGTAGGCCAGGGCGTTGCGGCTGACGGCATCCGGACCCACGGTTCCCGGCAGGCCTGATGCGTCCACCTGCAGCACGAAGTTGTCCTTCTGGAACACTGCTGAGCCGTCAGCGGTCTCGTAGGCAGGAAAACCGAGGTTGGCCAGTCCATCAATGGGCACGGCGCCGACCGCAAGGGCTTGCATGGCGTCGAAGTACGTCAGCGCCGCCGCCTGGTCCGGCGCCTCCCTGACGGAGATTTCCAGGGCGCCCTCGTCCAGGTGGTAGATGCACGTGAAGGTGCTGTCCGCCCATGTTTCGACAGTATGGGGGGCATCCCCAAGGTCAAGGATCGCAGTGAGCCGGTCCATCGGCTGGTCCCCGCACACCATCCTTGCTGCCTCGCTGGGTCCCCTGCTGGCGTCCCGCGGGGACGCGGGGCCGCCGCCGTGGTGCCCGGCGTGGCCGTCCTGCTGAGGCGAGGGCGAGGCACCCGATGGCGCGGCGGCGGGGGCAGGGGTGTTCGACGACGGCGCTCCCGCCCCGGCTTCCGTCGACCCCGCCGCCGCCGCGCAGCCTGCGAGCAGCAGGGAAGAGAGTGCCAGGGCGGCGAACAGTGGGAAGCGTTTAGTCATGGCTCTTCCGTCCTGGCCGCATCCGTTCCGGATCCTACGGCCGTAGGTGGGTGTTTGCCTGGAAGCGGGTCAGGCTTTGAGCTTGGCATAGATCACGTAGTTGTCGTCGAAGAGCCCGGTGGCGGGATCGTAGCCATCGCAGGTGATCAGCCGCAGTTCGGGGCCGGAGGTGTTTCCGTAGACCTCCAGCGTGGGGAAGCTGTCCTTGCCGTAGAGCGCACCGCGGTCAACGGTGAAGACGGCCGTGCTGCCGTCAGCGCGGGAAACGGCGATGTCCATCCCGGGGACCAGCTTGCGGAGGTCCGCGAAGACGCCGCCGCGTCCGTTGGGCGAGTTGACGTGGCCCAGAATGACGGATGGTCCGCGTTCGCCAGGGGTGGGGGATCCGTTGTACCAGCTGGCCGGGGCACCGTTCCCGCTGTCCTGGGGGACCTCAAGTGATCCGTTCTCCCGCAGGCCGAGTTTCAGGAGGTCGGTCCGCACTCCGATGGCAGGTATTTCCAGGGTAACCGGCTCGGACCGGGCCAGGGCCGCAGGTCCTGCGGCAGGAGGCACGGCCGCTGCGGGGGTGGACACGGAAGGTGCCGCTGCAGCCGGGGCGGGCGGGGGAGAGTCGACGGCCGCGGAAGGTGGGGCGCCGGCGTCGGACGTTCCGGTCATGCCGGAGCCGCAGCCGCCCAGGGCCAAGGCGAGCAGAAGCCCGGCCGCCGTGGAGGCCCCAACGCCCCCGCGGCGGCCGGAATTCGTGTCAGTCACGGTGATCCAGTCAGCCTGTAGTTACGCGGCTGATCCGGAGTTGCGGCGGCGTGCCACGTAGGCGCCGCCGGCGAGGGCAGCCAGGGCGAGGCCACCGCCCGCCGCGAGGGCTGCGGTGCCGGTGCCGGTTTCCTGGGGAATGCCGGTGTCAGCGCCGCCTGACGGCATCTTCATCTGTCCGGCCACCAGGGTCCCGCACAGGGCCGGGGACGTGGCAGCCAGCGGGAGGGTGGGTGCGAGGTCGCTCTTTGCCGCCTGGCCGGCTGCGCTGAGGGTTGCGGGGTCAAGGCCGTGGACCACCACCACGGCGGTGCCTGCCTGGAGGGCCGCCTTGGTCTCGGCATTCAGTTCAAACGTGCGGTCGACGGTGTATGCGGCGCCCTGGCCGCCGACCTTCAGGTCAAGGCCTGCGGCGGGGCTGGTGTCGCCGCTGGTGGAAAGGGTGGTGACGATGCCGCCGTAGGACGGGGCGCCCTCGGTGGTGGAGATGACCTGGTCGCCGTCCTTGTCGGCAGAAGGGCCCGGGCAGGTTCCCTGGGCTCCGCCATGGATGTGCTGAACGTGCGGGTACGGGGCATCCATGAAGGTGGCGGGCAGGCCCGAAACCTTGAGGACAACGTGGGCCTGGTTGCCAGTGACATCAAGGGTGATGCTGCCCGAGCCTGCGCTGCCGTTGATCTGGCCCAGGGTGGACTGGTAGTGGTTAGCGCCGTCCTGGGCCATGGCTGGGGCTCCGGAAAGGGCAAGGGCCCCCAGAGCGAGGGTGGGAACAGCGAGGTAACGAAGTGTCTTGTTCATCGGAAAGCATCTCCTCATACAAGTGACATGGTTGTCCCAGTTGAGGGACAGGAGTGATTCGGCGCCGCTCCTGTTTCGGATGGGAAAAAAGTGAAATGGCGCACAGTGCAGCCCCTGTAGGATGGACAAAGGTGCGCCGGGAAGTCTGGTCGGCATGATTTTGTCGAACCCAGATGCCGGGAGCCCCTATGAACCATCCCTCGCCGATTACGCCCCCTTCTCCGCCACGGAAGCCCGCGGTCTTTTCCCGCGGCAGCTACGCGGAGGCGCTCCGGATCGGGGAGATTCTCCGCAAGGAAACAGTGGGCGGGGCCCTGCTGGTCTCCGCTGCGCTCATCGCCCTCCTCTGGGCCAACTCGCCGGCGTCGGACAGCTACTTCGCCCTCCGCGATTTCAAGGTGGGCTACGAGCCCTGGCACCTTGACCTCAGCCTCGGCGCCTGGGCAGCGGACGGACTGCTGGCCATCTTCTTCTTCCTGGTGGGCCTGGAGCTCAAACGCGAGTTCGTTGCCGGGGATCTTCGCCAGATCAGCAAGTCGATAGTTCCTGTTACCGCAGCCGCGGGCGGCGTGCTGGTTCCGGCGCTCATCTACGCGGCAATCAACTTCACCAGTCCTGAAACCCTGCGCGGCTGGGCCATCCCCACGGCCACGGACATCGCCTTCGCCGTGGCTGTGCTGGCCATTATCGGCTCACACCTGCCCAGCGCACTGCGGATCTTCCTGCTGACGCTGGCTGTGGTGGACGACCTCATCGCCATCACCATCATCGCGTTCTTCTACACCAGCGACCTGCAGCCCGTGCCGCTGCTCCTGGCCCTCATTCCGTTGGCCATCTATGCGTTCCTGGCCCAGAAGTTCCGCTACTTCTTCGGCCGCAAGGTCCTTGCATCCTGGTTTATCCTGCTGCCCCTGGGCGCGGTCACCTGGGCGCTGGTGCATGCCTCAGGCATCCACGCCACCGTCGCCGGGGTCCTGCTGGGCTTCGCCATCCCCGTCATCCGGTCACAGGCCGGCGGCGGCCCGGAGGCAGGGCCAGGCCTGGCGGAAATCTTCGAGCACCGGTTCAGGCCCATTTCCGCGGGCATCGCGGTACCCGTCTTCGCGTTCTTTTCCGCCGGCGTGGCGGTGGGCGGCCTGGAAGGACTGGCTTCAGCGCTCGCGGACCCGGTGGCCCTGGGCATCATCGCGGCGCTTGTACTGGGCAAACCGATCGGCATCCTGGGCACCACGTGGGTCCTGACCAAGGCCACCAGGGCGGAGCTGGACACCTCGTTCAAGTGGATCGATGTCTTCGGCGTGGCACTCCTGGCCGGCATCGGCTTCACGGTGTCCCTGCTGGTGGCCGAGCTGAGCTTTGGGCAGGGCACCCTGCAGGACGACCATGCCAAGGTGGGCATCCTGGCCGCGTCCCTGCTCGCCGCCCTGCTGGCCACGGCCGTGCTGAAGACCCGGAACCGGCACTACCGGGTGGCCGAAGAACTGGAAAAGGTGGACGCCGACCAGGACGGCATCCCGGACGTGTACCAGGGCAGGGCCTAACACCAGCAAGGGGTCACTTCGCGCCCAATTGACCGCTCGGTCAGGGCGCGGCGTGACCCCGCGTTGGATATGGCCGTGGGGAGGCCTTAGCGGCGTACTGAACTCCGGCGGCCGGCCACCGCTTCAGCCGTTCCCACCAGGAGCACCGAGGCGATGACGGCCACGATGAAGCCCAGGAAGTTCAGCTCGAAAATGTCCCCGGTGCCCAGGAGCGAAGCCACCACGCCGCCGATGACGGAGCCCGCAAGGCCCAGCAGGAGGGTGGCCAGCAGGCCCAGGTTCTGCTTGCCCGGCTTGATGAGGCGGGCAAGTGCGCCGATGATGAGGCCTGCAACGATGAATCCGATCACGGTGTGCTCCTTCGGGGTGGTTGCGGGCGGGTGACGCCCGTACTGCCGCAGCGGTGCCGCAATGGGTCCATTCTATGCACGCGCAGGTGCCGTCCCTTTGGCCGGGACGGCACCGTCACAAGGGCGGAAATCAGGCCGGGGCCAGCGGCTTGGCCTGCTCCTCCACCTGCCGGATCTCCAGTGCCTCAGGGTCCAGCAGCTTCCGCGCGCCCGTCCTCGCGTCCAGGATCCAGAACAGTTCCAGGGCGGGTACGACGTCGGTCACCCGCCCGCGGTGGAATAGCTTGCCGTTGTGCCACGCCTCGATCTGGTCGCCGATCCGAAGCTGGCCGGTGAGAACTTTACGTGCCTCCATGATGCGCCTCCTGCTGTTGTGTCCCCGTATGCACAGCATGCCGTGGCAAGGTTGCTGAATTGTTTCAATCGAGTATTTTTCCTGTGACCTTCGGGGGCCGGGGCGGGTGCCGGCTGGAGGCCTGGCCGGCGGCGTGTAAAGGAACCATTAATAAACGGTCCCTCCTTGCTCCGCCGCTTTTGCCCGGTGCTAGCTTCGGCATGAACCAGTGCAGTGGCAGCGTGGAAGGAAATGCCATGACCACGTTGAGCAGGCCGCCAGCTGATCCCTCCGCGCCGCGGCCGCGGGGAATGCAAGCCTTCAGGCTGTGGCTTCTGTTCGGGCTCCAGGACAGCAAAGGCACCCACCTTGGCCCCGGCGTGGCGGCGTCCTCCCACGGGAAGGTCCATCCGTGGTGGCAGGTCATGTGCCTGACGGGTGTCGACTATTTTTCCACCCTTGGCTACCAGCCTGCCATTGCCGCGCTCGCTGCCGGCGTCGTTTCGCCCGTCGCCACAATGGTGCTGGTCGCCGTGACGTTGCTGGGTGCCCTGCCCGTCTACAGGCGGGTCGCCGTCGAAAGCCACCACGGGGAAGGCTCCATCGCCATGCTCGAGCGGTTGCTGCCCAGCTGGGGCGGCAAGCTTCTGGTCCTGGTCCTGCTCGGCTTCGCCGCCACCGACTTCATGATTACCATGACCCTCTCCGCTGCAGACGCCACCGCCCATGTGATTGAGAACCCGGTTGTGCCGGACTGGCTGCACGGACAGAACGTCCTTGTCACCCTGTTCCTTCTGGCGTTGCTGGGCGCCGTCTTCCTGCGCGGTTTCAAGGAAGCCATCGCCGTCGCGGTGGTCCTGGTGGTCCTGTACCTCGGTTTGAATGCCGTGGTGGTGGGCGCCTCGCTGGTTCAAATCTCCACCCAACCGGTCGTCGTCGGCGACTGGTGGGCCACCCTGCTGACTTCCCACGGGGACCCGCTCATGGCGGTGGCAGTCGCGCTGATTGTTTTCCCGAAATTGGCGCTGGGGCTTTCCGGCTTCGAAACCGGCGTTGCGGTCATGCCCCAGGTCAGGGGCGACGAGAACGACACCGAAGAACATCCTGCGGGCCGTATCAAGGGAACGCGGCGGATGCTTACCGGCGCCGCGGCGATCATGAGCGGGTTCCTCATCGCCACCAGCTTCATCACCGTCGTCCTGATTCCGGAGCAGGAATTCCAGCCCGGCGGCCAGGCGAACGGGCGTGCCTTGGCCTACCTTGCCCATGAATACCTCGGCGTCGGCTTCGGGAGCATCTACGACATCAGCACCATCGCCATCCTGTGGTTTGCCGGCGCCTCTGCCATGGCAGGCCTGTTGAACCTGGTTCCCCGGTACCTTCCCCGTTACGGCATGGCCCCGGGGTGGGCCAGGGCCGTGCGCCCGCTTGTGCTCGTGTTCACCCTTGTCAGCTTCCTCATCACTTACCTCTTTGACGCCGACGTCGACGCGCAGGGCGGCGCGTACGCAACCGGCGTCCTGGTGCTCATGACGTCCGCAGCGGTCGCCGTCACGCTGTCCGCGCAGCGAGGGGGCCGCCGGGGACGCGCCCTCGGGTTCGGCGCAATCGCCCTGGTTTTCACGTACACCACCATTGCAAACGTCTTCGAACGCCCCGAGGGCATCAGGATCGCCGGGGTTTTCGTTCTCGGCACCATCGTGATTTCCCTGCTGTCCCGCGTCGGGCGCTCCTTTGAGCTGCACGCAACCCGTGTCCACCTGGACCAGCAGGCCCTGGAATTCATGTCCAGCACCCTCGAAGGCCCCATCGCCATCATCGCCCACGAGCCTCTGCGGAAATCGGCAGAGGCTTACCGGCACAAGCTCGCCTCAGCCATCGACGTCAGCCACCTGCCCGTCGAACACGAGCCGCTGTTCCTTGAAGTGATCGTCGATGACTCCTCCGATTTCGAAACGGAACTGTTTGTCCGCGGTGTGACCCGCCACGGCTACAACGTCCTCGAAGTCCACGGGCCCGTGGTCCCGAACACCATCGCCTCCGTCCTGCTCCACATCAGGGACGTCACCGGGCTGATGCCGCACATCTACTTCCGCTGGACGGAGGGCAACCCGATCACCAACCTTCTGCGGTTCCTGTTTCTCGGGGAAGGCGAAATCGCTACAGTCACCAGGGAAGTGCTGCGGGAAGCCGTTCCGGACGTCACCAGGCGCCCCTGGGTCCATGTCGGGTGACGGTAAGCGACGCGCGGACTTGCCTGGCGGGGGACGGTTGTCACTCCGGGGAGCCCCGCGGATCAGCTCATTCGCCGCCCCGGCCGGCAGGTCGGGCTCGGTGGACGGGAGGGAAAGAAGGCCCCCCGGTATGCCTGGACCTCATACTCGCTCGACCAGCTTTTCACTGATCTGGACCAAAGAGGCACCGGCCGCCCGAGCGTCCTGGATCAGCTGTTGGAGTGCCTGGTCATGGGTGATGCCGTGGCGTTCCATCAGCACCCCGCAGGCGCGGTTGATGGTGTCCCGGCTGGCCAACGTGGCTTTGAGCTGTTCGGACATCCGAAGCGGCGCCTCGCTGCCTTGGATGTGGGCCACAAGAGTCGCCGCTGCTCCGGCGAACAGGGCCAGGGTGCGGCCGCGGTCTTCGTCATACTGCCCGGGCAGGGCTGAATAGATTTTCAAGGCTCCGATCGAATCCTTTCCTGCCAGCAGCGGCGCGCTGGCCACGGAGCGGACGGGCAGCCCGGCAACGGCCGAGGCCCAGCGGGGCCACCGCCCGTCCGTGTGGACGTCGTGCACGATGACCACTTCTTCCGCTGCCCACGCCATGAGGCACGGGCCCTCACGCAGTTCGTACTGCGCGGCGTCGGCCTGCCTCACCACGGCATCCGTGGAGCCGCTGCTGATCAGGCCGCCGGCCGGATCCAGGAGCGAGGCCCCTGTTCCGGGTGCGCCCGGCATGGTTTCCTTGATCGCCTGGGCCAGAAGGCTGACCGCCCTGTCAGCCTTCTCCTGGCTCAAGAGCAACCCGCGGATGCGCGCCACAGCCGCGGTCAGGTCGTCGAGGGGAAGGCGGCTCACTCGGCCACCTCCTGGCTCCGCCCGGGCGGCATCACGTGGCAGCCGGGTCGCTGTAGAGGCAGACGGGGGCCCGGGCCGCCGTCGCTGGACGGATCGAAAACCGCGGCGTGGTCAAGGAACTGCTGGAAGTGCGAGGTTGCCATGGTGGGCCCATTCCGCTTCTGCACCGTGTGCCGCCGGTTTACTACAGCGACTGCTCCGGGAGGCCTGTGCAGGGGGCCGGGAGGGGACTGGAAATGGATCCCGTCACACTCCCGAGATTACGCGTCACAAAAGGGGAAGTACAGGCGAGCACCGCCCGGTGGCGGCCATGGAGAGTGCACCGGATGCAGCGGCGGGGGCTTGCAGAGGCCTTGATCCCGGGCAAGCCTTCCCGGGCATTGGTAAGTGTGCTTTTATATTCTTCTTTGGCGGTAAGCAAAGCCCGTCACCCAGCGTGCTGTTGCCCCGCCGACACAACGGAGGGCGCTGCCATGAATGATCCTTTGATTGAGGCTATGCACCATCACGAGCCGATGAGTGACCCGCTCGAAGAGGTCCACCTGCGCCTGGCCGTAGCCGCATCGGACATAGCCGAGTTGCGGGCGGAGATAGCCCGGCTGGACCGGAGCCTGGATGATTCGCGGCGGGTGAACCAGAGGGCCGCTGAGCTGCTGGACCTGGTTTACGAGCGCCTCGCACAAGGCTGGGGCACATCGGGCCGGGCGGGCGCGCCGGCCGTTCAGGATTCCTCCCCCCTGTAGGGGCCAGGGCGCCGAAGTTCCAAGGACGACGGCGATGGGCGCCGCGAGCATTGATGGCGCCGCGCAGGCAAGCACCACCACCTGGAACCGGCCCGCCTCTAATGCCTTGCAGCAAGAAAGGTGGGGGGGCCCCCGCGCCCCCCCCACGGCCGCGACGGCCAGGAGCAGCAGCAGGAAAAGCGCCGT
>NZ_JARCCZ010000006.1:0-16591 GCF_048957775.1 Pseudarthrobacter sp. CC4
CCCCCCCCCCCCCCCCCCCCCCCCCCCCCCCCCCCCCCCCCCCCCCCCCCCCCCCACCCCCCCCCCCCCCCCCCGCGGCCCCCCCCCCCCCCCCCCCCCACCTTTCGTTTGCCCTGCCGCTGACGCTACCGTTGAGTGCATAGTCACGCACATATGCACTCAAGGAGTTGGGCCCATTGTTGTCGGTGCTGCGGAACGCCACCTACCGCCGGCTGTTTGCCGCACAGGTGGTTGCGCTGATCGGCACGGGCCTGCTGACGGTTGCCCTCGGGCTGCTGGCCTATGACCTTGCCGGCACCAATGCCGGGTCCGTCCTGGGGACTGCGCTGACGGTCAAGATGTTTGCCTACGTGGGCCTGGCGCCGGTGATCAATGCGCTGGCGGCCCGGTGGCCGACGAAGCGGGTCCTGATCGGGGCCGACGTGGTGCGCGCGGCGATGGCGCTGTCCCTGCCGTTCATCACGGACGCCTGGCAGATCTACGTGGCGGTCTTCCTGCTCCAGTCCGCCTCCGCCACCTTCACTCCTGCCTTCCAGTCGCTGATCCCCACCGTCCTGCCGGATGAGCGGGACTACACCCGGGCGCTGTCCCTGTCCCGGCTGGCCTACGACATGGAAGCCCTGGCCAGCCCGGCCATAGCCGCGCTGCTGCTGACCGTGGTGGGCTACAGCAACCTGTTCCTCGGGACGGTTTTCGGCTTCCTGTCCTCCGCCGCCCTGGTGGCCATCAGTGCCCTGCCCCAACGCATGGGAGCTGCGGTGCCGCAGGCCTCGCTGTGGCACCGCACCACCCTGGGCGCCAGGATCTTCTGGCGGAACCGGCGGCTGCGGTCGCTGCTGGCCCTCAACCTGGTGGTCGCGGCCCCCACGGCACTGGTGCTGGTCAACACTGTGGTGTACGTACGGGAGGTCCTGCTGCGGCCGGAAACTGACCTGGCCCTGGCGCTGGCCTGCTTCGGCACGGGGTCCATGATTGTGGCATTGTCCGCCCCGCGGGCGCTCGGCCGGTTCGGGGACAGGTCCGTGATGCTCACCGGTGCCGCCGTCATCCCCTTCGTCCTGGCCTGCGCCGCTGCGCTCTCCCTGCGCCCCGCCGGAGGCGGGTGGTGGCTGCTGCTGGGACTGTGGCTCCTGCTGGGCGCTGCCAGCGCCACCATCCTCACGCCGTCGTCAAGGCTCCTCCGCGACGCGTCCACCGTGGACACCCGTCCCTACGTTTTTGCGGCGCAGTTCTCCCTCTCGCACGCGTGCTACATCATCACTTATCCGCTGGCCGGGTGGGTGGGCGCCGCGGCGGGCCTGGGCTGGGCAGTGCTGGCCCTGACAATTGTTGCGATGATAGGCAGTGCAGGAGCATTCCTTTCCTGGCCCCGGCATGATGCCGCGGAGGCCGCGGACCGCGCAGAGGAGGAGCAGGACAGTGAGCAGCCAGCCCCGTAGCAGAGCCATCTCCGCCGCTGACGTGCCGTCCCTGGTCCACCACGTGACCCCGGGGCCGGAACTGCTGGAGGCGGCTTCCGCAACCCTTCGGATGCTCGCTGAGCCGACGCGCCTGCACCTGCTCTGGCAGCTGTCCCAGGGTCCCAAGACGGTGACGGAGCTCACGGCAGCCGTGGGTGTCCCGCGGACAGTGGCAAGCCAGCACCTGGCAAAGCTCCGCCTGAGCGGGCTAGTGGACACCCGCAAGGACGGCCGCCACGTGATCTACTCACTCCACGACGGCCACCTGGCGCGGCTCATCCGTGAAACCATCAATCATGCGGACCACCGGGTCACGGGCGAGCCGGCCCACGGATAAGGTGCAGCACCGCCCGCCGCGGCCAAAATGATCAGCACCCTTAGTGATTTGTGGTTACGATGGGAAGGTAAGCCGCTGGCGGTACGCCGGCGGGAGCCGACCGTAGGGAGAAACACCATGGGTTTGGACGACAAGATTGGTAACGCAGCCGAGAAGCTTGGCGGCAAGGGTAAAGAGGCCACGGGCGAGGCAACAGGCGACGACCGCCTGAAGGCCGAAGGCCAGGCGGACCAGACCAAGGGCGACCTCAAGCAGGCCGGCGAAAAGGTCAAGGACGCTTTCAAGAACGACTGACTCCGGTCAGACGCAAAAGGGTGCGACTCCGCTGAGGAGGCGCACCTTTTGCGTTGCCTGATACGCCTCACGGCCCGCATGCAAGGGCTGCAGGAGAAGAACGACGGCGGCCTGCTGACTAACCGGTGCGCCTGCGGGTTGAGTTTCGACCGTAGGGAGGAAGATCATCGGCCTCAACGAGGCCAGCACCATCCCGCGCGAGCGCCTCGGCGGGAAACTCGGCGCCGGGAGCCGGGATCAGGCGATGTCCGTGCTGAGGCTGAGGTCCCGCCACTGCTCCAGTTCCGTGCGTTCGGCTTCGGCGACGGCGGCGAACGCTTCCACAGCGTCCTTGCCGAGCACGGCGAGCGACGGCGGATTGGGGCTTTCGGCGATGGCCACGATCGCTTCGGCTGCTTTGTGGGGGTCGCCCGGCTGCGTGCCATGGATGGTGTCGTTTTCCTTGCGCCGCTTGCCGGCCGTCTCCGCATAGTCCGCGATCGGCGTTGCCGACTGGGTGAGGGAGCGCCCGGCAAAGTCGGTGCGGAAGGCGCCGGGTTCAATGAGCGTGACGCTGATGCCGAGGGGCTGCAGTTCCTTGCGGAGCGATCCGGACAGCCCTTCCAGGGCCGCCTTCGTGGCGGAGTAGCCGGCGTTGTGCCCGTGGGCGAGCACCGCCCGGGCGAGTGCCCGGCCGAGTCCGGTGGAGCAGCGGGGCCTTGACCGGATGTGCTGCGCCGAGGCCATAATCGGGCTGGGCGCCAAAAGTGGTGCCGCTGGGTAGAGCCGGATCGTGCCGCCGAAGCAGAGGAGTCCTCGAATGACGAAGTACCTGATCTCGTTCCCCGGCGAGGCCATGGTGGTCCCCGGGGAGGAGTTCGAAGCTGTGGTGGAAGACTCCCATGCCGTCATTGAGGAGGCCAAAGCGGCGGGAGTGTACGTCTTCGGCGGCGGGATCAACGAGGCCGTTGCCCCGGTGCTCGTGGCCGGCGACGGCACCGTCACCGAGGGCACCTACCCGGGCCACACCGTACCCAACGGCGGTTACACCATCCTCGAGCTGCCCTCGCGGCAGGCGGCCCTGGAGTGGGCCGCAAAGATCGCCGTCGCCTGCCGCTGCGCGCAGGAACTCAGGGAGTTCCAGTACGACCCCGCGAGCTGACGACGGCGGCAACCCACCTTAGCAGGCGCCGCACCTCAGCGGGCGCCCCACCTCAGGGGGCGTCAGGCGTTGCGCTTCAGCCAGCCCCAGACGGCAGTGGCCACGAACAGCACCAGGCCGATGACAGCCAGCCACACCAGACCCTTGATGACGAAGCCCAGGATGGACAGAACAAGCCAGACAACAAGCAGCGTGATTATTAGTCCCATTCCGGAATCCTAGCCGGAATGTACGTGCGGGGTTCCCCGGCGGCCAGGCAAATTCCTTCGCCGGGGACCCCGGCGGCCAGTATTGACACTCTGCACGCGTGGGCGCACGCTGATAGCGCTGGGTGCCACTGTTGGCGGTGTTGACGCAGCGTGCGTCGGCCAGCCAACGCCCCCGGTGCGGTCTGGGCGCCCCGGACGAACAGTCCAAGCACTCCCTGTCTGGAGAATCGAAATGGCCGGAGTAACAGTAAACGCCCTTGAGGCAAAGTCCTTTGACGAACCCGATGAAAAGCGCCGCCCGCCGAAGACCCAGGTGGACGTGGTCAACCTGGGCGACGCCACGTTGGGACGCTTCACGTTCGAGCCGGGCTGGCGGTGGTCCGAGACCGTAAAAACCGTGGTCCACACGGACACCTGCCAGGTGAACCACGTGGGGATCTGCACCGCCGGAACGCTCACCGTGGAAATGGAGGACGGGACGCGGACCACGGTAAGCCCCGGCCACGCCTACACCATTCCGGCCGGCCACGATGCCTGGGTGGAGGGCGACGAGGCATTCGTGGGCTACGAAGTCATGAGCGCCGCGATCTTCGCAAAGCCCGCCTGATTCCGGGGCCCTCCGCCCGCTTCGCGGACGGGCTGCCGCCGGCCCGAGGGCACTCCCGGGCCGGCTTCTACCCGGCAGGATATGGCGCCGAGGTGAGGTACCTGGCCAGGTGCGCAGCGTTGCGTGCGGCCCCCGCCGTGGCGGCGGCGACCTTCTCGGGGACGCGGTCCAGGTCCTTGTAATCCACGGTCTGCATGGCCTCGCCCACCCAGTAGGTGGCGCCCTGGGCGGGAATGGTGAAGCCGACGTCGTTCAGCCCCTGCTGCGTGTCCGCGACCGTCTTGTGGGCTCCGTCCTCGTTGCCCACCACCGCCACGACCGCCACCTTCCCGTACATGACTGGCCTGCCGGCGTCGTCCGTCTCGGCGAGGTCTGCGTCCAGCCGTTCGAGCACCCCCTGGGTGATGCTGCTCGGGTGGCCCATCCAGATGGGGGTGGCCAGGACCAGGATGTCCGCCGCCAGGATCTTCCTGCGGATCCCGGGCCAGGCATCGCCGGCGCCCATGTCCACCTGCACGCCGGGCATCACGTTGTGGTCCACCACCCGCACGGAACTCCCGCTTACCCCGTGTGCTGCAAGCTCGTCCAGCACGTGGCGGGCCATGAGTTCGCTGCTCGAGGACTCAGGCGAGGGGGCCAGGGAGCAGATTAGGGCGAATGCAGTGAGGTCAGCCATCAGTTTTCCTTGCCGTCGGTGGATCTTTCCTGGTGCCACTTCGTGGTTCGTAGCCGGCGGCGAAACGGACTGCCAGCCGGTGGTGCTCTCCCGCCTGGTTGGGAGGGGAGGCTGGCGGGACGCCAACCGCGGCAAGGCCATGACCGGGCCCGCGATCAGCGAGGAAGGGCACGAGGTCATCGTCCACGAGGAGCGCTCGTCGTTGAAAAGGAAAACGCACGGGCCGCCCTCCAGCCAAGGGAGGCGGCCCGCGCTTTTTGGTGTAGGTCCTTTACCGCGCAGCTACAACGGATTCGAGCAGGTCGTACGCCGGAGTGGTGAGGAAGTCCGTGTACTCCTCCGAGAGGCAGATCCCGGAAATAATCTGCGATGCGGGCTCGTAATACCGGCTGAACAGGTCTTCACCCACTTCACCGCGGAGTTTTTGGGTTTCCTCGGCCAGCAGGCGCTCCACCAGTTCCCGTGTCACCGTGTTGCCCGTGTCCGCCAGGATGGCTGCGTTCCGGATCTGCTGCCACACCTGTGACCGGGAAATTTCCGCGGTTGCAGCGTCCTCCATCAGGTTGTGGATGGCCACCGCCCCGTTGCCGGACAACCAGACGGCCGTGTAGGCAACGGACACGTAGAGGTTGCCCCGCAGGCCGGCCTCGGTGGCCTCGCCCGGCGCCGATTCAATATCGAGCAGCTGCTCTGCGGTGACCTGGACCTCGGGCCTCGTCCGCTGCACCTGGTTGGGGGCGTCTCCGAGGACCCCGTCGAACACTTCCATGCAGATCGGCACCAGGTCCGGATGCGCAACCCAGGAGCCGTCGAAGCCGTCGTTGGCCTCACGGGTCTTGTCCGCCCGCACCTTCGCGAAGGCCTCCTCGGTGACTTCCGGCTGGCGGCGGTTGGGGATGACGGCTGCCATGCCGCCCATGGCGAAGGCGCCGCGCTGGTGGCAGGTCTTGACCAGGAGTTCGGTGTAGGCCCGCATGAACGGAACCGTCATGGATACAGCCGCGCGGTCCGGAAGCGTGAACTTCGGGCCGGAATCGCGGAAATACTTGATGATGCTGAAAAGGTAGTCCCAGCGGCCGGCGTTGAGGCCGGACGCATGGTCGCGCAGTTCGTACAGGATTTCATCCATTTCAAAGGCCGCGGGGATGGTTTCCACCAGGACGGTGGCCCGGATGGTCCCCTGCGGCAGCCCGAGGGCATCCTGCGCGTAAACGAAGATGTCGTTCCACAGCCGGGCTTCGAGGTGGCTTTCCATCTTGGGCAGGTAGTAGTAGGGGCCGTGGCCGTTGTCGATGAGCTGCCTGGCGTTGTGGAAGAAGTGCAGCCCAAAGTCCACCAGGGCTCCGACGGCGGGCCGTCCGTCGAACTCCAGGTTCCGCTCCTCCATGTGCCACCCGCGGGGACGCATAATGACGACGGCGGTGGGCTCGTCAGTGCGGAGCGCGTAGGTCTTGCCCTCGGGGGACGAGTAGGCCAGCGTTCCGCGGGCGGCGTCATAGAGCGAGAGCTGGCCGTCGATGACGTTGAACCACGTGGGGGAGCTGGCATCTTCAAGGTCTGCCAGCCATACTTTTGCGCCCGAATTCAGGGCATTGATTGCCATCTTGGCGGGGGAGGCGGGGCCGGTGATTTCCACCCGGCGGTCCTGGAGGGCGGCAGGGGCCGGGGCCACTGTCCAGTCACCCTGCCGGACGGCGGCTGTCTCGGGGAGGAAGTCCAGGGTTCCTGTCCGGCTCGCTTCTGCGCGGCGGGCATGCCGCGATTCCAGGCGGGCGTCCCGTTCGGCGGCAAAACGGCTGTGGAGCTCAGCGAGGAACTCCAGTGCTTCCGGCGTAAGGATCTCGGAGGCGCGTTCAAAGGGCGGGTTGGTGATCCGGGTCAGGGTCATTGCGGTCCTTTCGATGAGTTTTCGCATTATGGACAATATGTTCTGCCAGACGAAAAAACAATGCCTAAAAGTAAATCGGTCAGACCATTGACTAATGGTCTGACCGATACGTAGTCTCGGATCCACCTGAAGAAAAGCTTCTCTCACATCGTGGAACTTCACTGGAACTTCATCCCCGCCCGTCCGCGTTTCCTCCACCTTCCTGCTCCAAACACAAAGGAGTTTTTTGTGAGCACTTACCAGCAAGTCGTGGACCCTCTCTGGGGTTCCTTGGGCCTGTCAGCCCTCTGTGCGGCGTTGCCGTTGATCCTCCTGTTTGTCCTGTTGGGCGTTTTCCGCGTGAAAGCCGCCAAAGCTGCGCTGGCCAGCCTGCTGCTGTCCATCGTGCTGGCGGCGGTCGTGTGGCAGATGCCGCTGGACCAGGTGTTCAGCGCCACGGCCGCCGGCGCCTTCTATGGCTTCTTTCCCATCCTCTGGATCCTGATTAATGCCCTTTGGGTCTACAAACTCACCGTCGCCACGCCATGGTTTGATGCGCTGGGCCGGACCATCCGTTCCATCTCCAACGACCTGCGGATCCTCTCCATCCTGATCGCCTTCTGCTTCGGTGCACTGCTGGAGTCCCTGGCCGGCTTCGGCGCACCGGTGGCCATCACCGCCGCAATGCTGATGGCGGCGGGCATGAAGCCCTTCAAGTCCGCTGTTGTCTCATTGCTGGCCAACACGGCGCCGGTGGCCTTCGGTGCCATGGCCGCGCCGATCATCGCCCTCAACGGCGTCACCGGCCTGCCGCTGCACGACCTGTCCTCGATGGCCGGCCGCCAGACGCCCTTCATCGCCCTGATCGTGCCCCTGCTTCTCGTCTTCATCGTGGACGGCAAGCGCGGCCTGAAACAGACCTGGCCCGTTGCCCTGGTGGCCGGCGCCGTGTTTGGAATCTTCCAGTTCATCACCTCGAACTTCTTCGCCGTTGAACTCACGGACGTTGTGGCGGCCGTAGCCACGGTGGCGGCCGTGCTGCTGATGCTCCGTGTGTGGCAGCCCCGCGAGATCATCGAGATGTCCGGGCAGGTCAGCGGTTCGGAGCCGGACGAGGAAGAACTCGCCTCGGGCCCTGTCACGGACGGCCGCAACGGCACGGACGGGGCCAGCGGGACGCACAGGCCCAGCGGAACCTATGGCTCCCAGGGTTCGCCCGCCCGCCCCTCCTCGGGAAGGGTTCCGGCCTCCGCCTCGGTGACCGAGGCCGTCTCCGCCGCAGCAACCACCCGGGTCATGGCGCCCGCCGGCAGCACGGCACAGCGGCCCGGGCAGCGGGAAATCTGGATGGCCGTCGCCCCGTACCTGATCATCATGGCCATCTTCTCAATCGCCCAGATCCCGGCGGTGAAGAGCTGGCTGAGCGTGGCCGGAAGCGTGAGCTTTGCCTGGCCGGGCCTGGATGTTGTGGACGCAGACGGAAAGCACGTCGCGGCGCAGAAGTTCAAGTTCGACCACCTCAAGGCCACCGGCACGCTCCTGCTGATTTCGGGCGTGATCACCATGGCCCTGTACCGCATCCCGGCAGCCGCCGGCTTCCGCATCTACGGGGAAACCCTCAAGCAGCTGCGGTGGACCATCGTGACCGTCATGTCCGTCCTGGGCCTGTCCTTCGTCATGAACCTGTCCGGGCAGACCACCTCCCTGGGCCTGGCACTCGCCTCGGCCGGCGGATTCTTCGCTGTCCTCTCACCGGTGATCGGCTGGCTCGGCGTCGCCCTGACCGGCTCCGACACCTCCTCCAACTCCCTCTTCGGCCAGCTCCAGGTTTCCGCAGCCGAACAGACCGGACTGCCCCCGGTCCTTATGGCGGCGGCCAACTCCTCCGCCGGCGTCATGGGCAAGATGCTGTCCCTGCAGAACCTGGCAGTGGCAGCGGCCGCGGTGGGCCTGGAGGGATCCGAAGGCACACTCTTCAGGAAGCTCCTGGGCTGGAGCCTTGGGCTCCTGGCCGTAATGATCCTCCTGGTCCTGCTGCAGTCGACACCGGTACTTGGCTGGATGGTTCCCTAAACGCCCCGCCGCCCATACAAATGAAACAGGGCCGGGGGAGTGCGTCCGCCCCCGGCCCCATGCCCCACAGAAACAAAGAGGTTTCCCTTCCATGAGTACATCGGCAGTTGCAACAGCATCAGCGGCGCTTCTCACCGCAAGCGCACATGCTTCCACGGACCTGGACGAACGTGTTCGGGTGAGCACGGACCGCTCAGGCTACGTTCCTCCCAGCCTCCCTGACGGCGTCGTCTACGCCACCAGCACGGAGGAGGTGGTGGCCACCATGAAACTGGCGGCGGCCCACAACGTGCCGGTTGTTCCCCGCGGGGCCGGGACGGGACTGGCCGCAGGAGCGTCAGCCCGGGCAGGTGAAGTGGTCCTTGACATGGCCCGCATGAACCGGATCCTCCACATCGACCCGGTGGAGCAGCTGGCGGTGGTTGAACCCGGCGTCATCAACGCGGAGGTGAACGCCGCCGCCCGGGAGCACGGACTCTTCTACGCCCCGGATCCGGCCAGCACGGCCATCTGTTCCATCGGCGGCAACATCGCCACCAACGCCGGCGGCATGTGGTGCGCAAAATACGGCGTCACCCGGGAATCCGTCCTGGCGCTGCGTGTTGTACTGCCCGATGGCCGGGTGCTGCGCACGGGAAGGAACACCATCAAGGGCGTGACGGGGTATGACCTGAACGCCCTGATGATCGGTTCCGAAGGAACACTGGGCGTGGTGGTGGAGGCCACCCTGCGCCTGCGGCCGCGGCCGGTCCAGACCGCCACCGTTGCCGCCTATTTCCCGGATGTGGATGCCGCCGCCCTGGCTGCCTCTGCCATCATCGCTGCGCGCCTGCAGCCCTCGGTGCTGGAACTCATGGACGGCCCCACCCTGGAAGCTGTTGATGCGGCGCACGGCACCAGCCACCGGTCCAAGGGCGGCGCTTTCCTCCTGGCGCAGACCGACGGCTACGGCGCCTTCCTCGAACAGGATGTCCTCCTCCAGGCCATCCAGCCGTTCGCCAGCTACATCGAGAAGGCGGAGGACGCGGCAGCAGCGGAGGCGCTCGTGGCCACCCGGCGGGACGCGATCCCGTCGCTTGAGAAGCTCGGCCGGGTCTCCATCTGCGACATCGGCGTGCCGCGGAACAGGCTGGCGGCAGTCTTCGCCGGCCTGGAAGACATTTCCCGGAAGACCGGCGTCCGGATCTTCAACGTGGCGCACGCGGCAGACGGCAACCTCCACCCGATGATCGTCGTTGAACCGGACGAATCCATCACCGATGGACCCGCCAAAAAAGCGCTTGGCGACATGTTCTACCTGGCACAGCGCCTGGGCGGTACGCTCACGGGCGAGCACGGCGTCGGCCTGCTCAAGCGCGACTGGCTCGAGGACGAGCTGGGCGGAACCTCGCTGGAACTCCAGCGCGCCATCCGCAATGTCTTCGACCCCCAGGGAATCCTCAACCCCGGCAAGGCGATCTAGCAGTCCGGCCGCCGCGGCGGCCGGGGAGGAAAGGGGTGGCGGCGCCGGTTCCGTTGCCCCTTTCCGCCGTCCGCGCGCCGGCGCGAACGCAGTGATGTTGGTCCCGTAGGGCAGGATGGAAGCATGGCGGAATCAGCAGCGGAATCTTCACCGAAGCGGACCTACGATGTCCTGTTGGACGACGTCGAAGCGGGCCTCCGCTCCGGGCGCTTCAAGGCAGGGGACCAGCTTCCCGGAGAACGCATCCTGGCGGAAACCTACGGCATCTCGCGTGCCTCCGTCCGCGAAGCCATGCGCCTCCTCGACGCCATGGGGATCCTCCGCAGCTCGAACAAGTCCGGCCCCAAATCCGGCGCCGTCATTGTCTCAGAGCCGTCGGCGGGACTGTCCTCCACCCTCCGCCTGCACGTCGCCAGCAGCCGCCTTCCCGTGGCAGACATCGTCGAGGCCCGCATCCTCCTGGAAACCTGGGCGGCCCGGACCGCGGCCGAAAAGGACAACCCTGAAGGTATCGAGCGGGCCAGGGAACTGCTCCTGGCGATGGATGCCCCGGACATCGATCCGGAAACATTCCACGCCCTGGACGCGCAGTTCCACCTGGCCCTCAGTGCCCTGGCAGGCAACGCGGTGATTGAAACCATCATGGATTCCCTCAGCGGCTCCATCCGCGGCTATATCAAGGATGCCCTTGCGGCCCTGGGCCAGTGGCCGGTGGTCCTCGCCGAGCTGAGGGCGCACCACCACGCAATCTTCAATGCCGTGGAAGCGCGGAACGCGGACCTTGCCGCGGACCTGCTCCGCCGCCACGTTGGCTGGCTCCACGAGCAGACGGCCAGGGCCCGCTCCTGAGCATGCCCGGTGCCTAGCCGGCAGCAGCGTCCGACGGCGGCAGGTCGGCTTCCGGTCCCGGCGTGCCTCCCATGGCGGCCACGAGACGTTCGCGGGCGCGGCCAAGGTGGACGTCCAGCAGCTGCGCGGCTTCGTCCCCGCGGCCGGCCTCGATCAGTTCCAGGAGCTTCTGGTGCTCGGCCTGGATCAGGGCGGTATCCAGGAGGTGCAGCGACTGCACGCGGGACATGCACAGCCGGACTTCGCCCACCAGCGACAGGTACATCCGGCTGATGCGTTGGTTGCCCACCGCGTCAATCAGGCTGGTGTGGAACCGCATGTCCGGTTCCACAACGTCAAGCGGTGCGCCGGTCTTCAATGCCGCAATATCGTTATTGGCCTGCACGGCACCCGCCGGCACCGTCCGGCCGGACGCCAGCCGCCGGAGCACTTCGCTTTCCAGGTATGCCCTGGCCAGGTAGATGTCCCGGACGGATTCCGGCCCCAGGTCCACCACCCGCGCGGTCTTGTGGGTGCCGCGGTCCAGCAGCCCCTCGGCGACGAGCTTCTCGATCGAGGCCTTGGCGGTGGGGCGGGCCACCTCGTAGGAAGACGCCACGTCCGTCTCGGTGAGCGCCACGCCCGAGCCGAGTTCGCCGGAGAAGACGCGGCTCCGCAAATCCGCGGCGATCGCATCCACGATCGAGACTGCTGCAACACGTCCGGCCACTGGCGTTCCTCCCAAAACTGTCCCCGTTTCCTTATTTTGCCAGACAAGTCAGCATCTGCACTTGACCGTCATGTGTACTTGTTAGACAATTTGAGGGCGCCACGGAGTTGTGACGCCTAACACAATCTGGAGACACATGTTTCAGCAGATCCTCGACCCCATCGCCGGGTCCCTACTGATTTCAGCCCTCTGCGCGGCTTTTCCGCTCATCCTGCTCTTCGTCCTTCTGGGCGTCTTCAAGGTCAAGGCCCCCATAGCGGCCCTGGCCAGCCTGGCGCTGTCCCTCGTGCTGGCCGTCGTCGGGTGGCGGATGCCCGCCGGCCAGGCCCTGGCCGCCACCGCCGCCGGCATGTTCTACGGCCTGTTCCCCATCCTGTGGATCCTGGTCAACGCGCTGTGGATCTACCGGCTCACCGTGGCCACGCCGTGGTTTGAAGTGCTGGGCCGGACCATCCGGTCCATTTCCAACGACCTGCGGATCCTCTCGATCCTGATCGCCTTCTGCTTCGGCGCGCTGCTGGAGTCCCTGGCCGGCTTCGGCGCACCGGTGGCCATCTCGGCGGCAATGCTGATGGCGGCGGGCATGAAGCCGCTGAAGTCGGCCGTGGTCTCGCTGCTGGCCAACACCGCACCTGTGGCCTTCGGTGCCATGGCCGCGCCGATCATCGCCCTGAACGGCGTCACCGGCCTGCCGCTGCATGACCTGTCCTCGATGGCCGGCCGCCAGACGCCCTTCATCGCCCTGATCGTGCCCCTGCTTCTCGTCTTCATCGTGGACGGCAAGCGCGGCCTGAAGCAAACCTGGCCCGTTGCCCTGGTGGCCGGCGCCGCCTTCGGGGCCGCGCAGTTCGTCACCTCCAACTACCTCGCCGTCGAACTTACGGACGTGGTGGCCGCCGTCGTCACCGTGGCCGCCGTCCTGCTGATGCTGAAGGTCTGGCAGCCGGCAGAAAACGTTGGCATCGGAGGTTCCGTGCAGGCTGCTCCGGAAGCCGCGCATGCTGGGGCCGGCGCCCGCGCGGGTGCACGCTCCGCCGGGTCAACAAGCGGACCGGCTGCCCCGGCCGCAGGAACCGCCGCCGCAGCCGGCGCCAGCATTCCCACTGACAACTCCCGGCCCGCGCCGCGCCAGATCTGGATGGCGATCGCCCCCTACCTGATCATCATCGCGGTCTTCTCGGTGGCCCAGATTCCCGCGGTCAAGGCATGGCTGAGCCAGGTTGGCAGCGTGACGTTTGCCTGGCCCGGCCTGGACATCACCGATTCCGCCGGCAAGCCCGTGGCGGCAACAAAGTTCAAGCTGGACCACCTCAAGGCCACCGGAACCCTGCTCCTGCTCTCCGGCATCATCACCATGGCGCTCTACAAGATCACCGCATCGCAGGGCCTGCGCATCTACCGGGACACCCTGGTGCAGCTCCGCTGGACCATCGTCACCGTGACCGCCGTCCTGGGACTGTCCTTCGTCATGAACCTGTCCGGCCAGACCACCACGCTGGGCTTCGCCCTCGCCTCGGCCGGCGGCTTCTTCGCCCTCCTCTCGCCGCTGATCGGCTGGATCGGTGTTGCCCTGACCGGCTCGGACACGTCCTCCAACTCGCTGTTCGGGCAGATGCAGGCCACCGCCGCCCAGCAGACCGGACTGTCGCCGGTGCTGATGGCAGCTTCCAACTCCTCCGCGGGCGTGATGGGCAAGATGCTGTCGCTGCAGAACCTGGCTGTCGCCTCGGCGGCGGTGGGCCTTGACGGCGCCGAGGGGACCCTCTTCCGCAAGCTCGTCGGCTGGAGCCTGGGCCTCCTGGCCCTCATTACCGTGCTGATCTTCCTGCAGTCCACCCCCGTCCTGGGCTGGATGGTTCCCTGATGGTGTCCCTGGACCTCGCCGGCCTCCGCGCGGCAGTCAATGATCCCGCCCAGGTCAAAACCCGGGCCATCGACCTCCATGCCAATGCCCATGACGCCTCGCACTTCCTGCTCATCCCGCAGGCCGTGGTGACGGCCGGCAGTGCGGCGGACGTGGGCGGGCTCCTGCGCGCGAGCGCTGAGCAGGGCGTCCCGCTGACGTTCCGCTCCGGCGGCACCAGCCTCAGCGGGCAGGCGGTCACCGACGGCGTGCTGGTGGACGTGCGGCGCAACTTCAGGGACGTTGAAGTGCTCGACGGCGGCGCGCGGGTCCGCGTGCAGCCGGGCGTCACCGTGCGGGCGCTGAACGCACGGCTGGCACCGTACGGGCGCAAGTTCGGCCCGGATCCGGCCAGCGAGGCGGCCTGCACGGTGGGCGGGGTGGTGGCCAACAACTCGTCCGGGATGAACTGCGGCACCGTGGACAACGCCTACCGGACGCTGGAGTCCCTGACGGTGGTGCTGCCCTCGGGCACGGTCATCGACACCGGGGCGCCGGACGCGGACCAGAAGCTGCGGACGCTGGAGCCGGAACTGGACGAAGGCCTGGCGCAGCTCGCCGCCCGGGTGCGCGGCAACAGCGAGTCCGTCCGCCGGATCCGGCAGCAGTTTTCCATGAAGAACACCATGGGCTACGGCCTGAACTCGCTGCTGGACCACAGCACCCCGGTGGACATCATGGCCCACCTGATCGTGGGCAGCGAAGGCACGCTGGGCTTCGTGGCGGAGGCGGTGTTCCGCACCATCCCGCGGCTGCAGCATGCCGCCACGGGGCTGCTGGTCTTCCCGGACCTGCAGGCAGCGAACGCTGCGCTGCCGGAGCTGGTGGGGACCGGCGCGGCCACGGTGGAACTCATGGACGCCCTGTCCCTGAAGGTGGGCCAGGCACTGAAGGGGACTCCCGCCGTCGTACGCGACCTGGTGGTGCGGGACCACGCCGCGCTGCTGGTTGAATACTCGGCCGAAGGGCCGGACGAACTGGCCGCCCTGCGGCTGGGCGGCGAGGGCGTCCTGGCGGGGCTGAACCTCTCGGCCGAGGCCCGGTTCACCGGTGACGCCGCGGCGAGGGCCGGGCTCTGGCACCTCCGCAAGGGCCTGTACGCCTCGGTGGCCGGCGCCCGCCCGCAGGGGACCACGGCCCTCCTGGAGGACATTGTGGTGCCCGTGCCGGCGCTGGGCCGGACATGCCGGGAACTGATCGGGCTGTTCGACAAGTACAGCTACAGCAACAGCGTGATCTTCGGCCACGCGAAGGACGGCAACGTCCACTTCATGCTCACGGACGGGTTCGCCACGGCCGAGGAGCTGGACAGGTACAGCTCGTTCACGGAGGACATGGTGGACCTGGTCCTGGGCGAGGGCGGCTCCCTCAAGGCCGAGCACGGCACCGGCCGGGTGATGGCGCCCTACGTCCGGCGGCAGTACGGTGACGAACTGTACGGCGTGATGCGCAGGATCAAGCAGCTGTTCGATCCTGCCGGGATGCTGAACCCGGGCGTCCTCATGGACGACGATCCGCAGGCGCACCTGCGCCACATCAAGACGGCGCCGCCGGTGGCGGAAGAGGTGGACCGCTGCGTCTCCTGCGGCTACTGCGAGCCGGTGTGCCCCAGCAAGGACCTGACGCTGACGCCGCGGCAGCGGATCGTCACCCTGCGCGCCATCGAATCCGCGCGCCTGGCCGGGGACACGGCGCTGGTGAAGCAGCTGGAAAAGGACTACGACTACGAGTCCGTGCAGACCTGCGCGGTGGACGGCATGTGCCAGACCGCCTGTCCCGTGGACATCAACACCGGGCTCCTGGTGAAGCGGATCAGGCGTTCGGATGCCGGGCCCGTGGCGAACGGCGCCTGGAACGCCGCGGCGAAGCACTGGGAAGGCGTCACCCGCGGCGCCTCGCTGGCCCTGACCGTGGTGGACAAGCTGCCCGCTGCGGCCGTGGCCGCGCCCAACAAGGCCGCCCGGGCGGTCCTTGGGACGGACACGGTGCCGCTGTACTCGCCGGAGCTGCCGGGCGGCGGTTCCGTGCGGAAGCGTCCGACGCCGGACGGGGCGCCGGACGCCGTCTACTTCCCCGCGTGCGTGGGGACGATGTTCGGGCCGGCGGGCCAGGCCGGCCCAGGCCAGGCAGGTTCTGCCGGCGCGTCTGCAGGCCGCGGCGTCCAGTACAGCTTCGAGCAGCTGTGCGGGCGCGCGGGCATCACCCTGCTGGTGCCGGCGGGCATAGACGGGCTCTGCTGCGGCACCCCCTGGTCCTCCAAGGGCATGGTGGCCGGCCATGCGACCATGCAGGAGAAAACCATCGCAGCGCTCCGGGAGGCTACCCGGGACGGCGAACTTGCCATCGTCTGCGATGCGTCCTCCTGCACCGAGGGCTTGCGCCAGGCCGTGGAGTCGGACGTTCCGCTGGCGGGCCAGCGGCCGCTGCGGATCGTGGACGCCGTGGACTTCGCCGCCGAGCACATCCTGCCCAAGCTGCCGGAGCACGCAAAGCTCGAGTCGCTGGCCCTGCACCCCACCTGCTCCTCCACGCGCATGGGGATCAACGGCTCCCTGGATGCGGTGGCGGCTGCGGTGGCGGAGAAGGTGGATGTTCCGGTGAACTGGGGCTGCTGCGCGTTCGCGGGGGACCGGGGCATGCTCCACCCCGAGCTCACGGCGTCCGCCACCCGGAAGCAGGGGGAGGAAGTCGCGGAAATGGGGGCGGCGGCCCATGCCTCCTGCAACCGGACCTGCGAACTGGGCATGACCCGGGCCACCGGCGAACAGTACCGGCATGTGCTGGAGCTGCTGGAAGAGGTCTCCAGGTAACCCCCATCCACCCCCGCCCGGGACGCTCTCTCACTTGATGTGTGTTTTTGACCGACCCTCTCTCACTTGACGTGTGTTTTCGGCCAACGCTCTATCAGTCGCCGTGCGGGAGGTGAACTGCTCCCCGGAAGTTGGACTGAGAAATTCAGTTCCGACTTCCGGGGAGCAGTTTTATGCATGCACGTAGTTCATTG
>NZ_JARCCZ010000007.1:0-92828 GCF_048957775.1 Pseudarthrobacter sp. CC4
CCGCTGGGCAGTTCTACTGGCCGTCAGTGGGCAATTACGTGGCCGCCTATGGGCAGTTTTTCATGGCCGCTTACACCAGGAGTGACCGGCGTCTTATCGTCGTGGCGGTTTCCATCGAGATGACGTTCTGGCCCGTTACTGAACGAAGGAAACAGATGGATCAGAACCGTCAACGGGATAGTCCTCAGCGCACATCGTCTCTTGTGCCCGGAGAAGGTGCTTTTGCCCGTAACAGATCTCCTGCCCGCGGAGCCCCTGATTAGTTGGCGTCATGGATACCTTCCTCACACTGCCAAAGGAAGAGCCCGGGACCCGGGGCCGGACGCCTCGCAGGAATAACAGCTCAATCGCGTTACTCCGGTGAAAAGTTCCGTTCCCCCGTAGATTCGCCCCGGCCAGGTTCGATCCAGCTGATGCTGTAACGTCAGGGGGGGCCAAACATTTGCCGTGCCATCGTGCGGCGCCGGGCAGCCCCTGCGCCGGCCAAGCCCCATTTTTTAAGAGGAAGTCCATGGATACGACCATGCCAGATAAGACGACAAGCGACGGGGCACGGCCCGACGGGGACCAGGGAGGCACGGCCGGAATGCCCCTGGGTGCCAAGCGGCTGGTACTCCTGGGCGGATTAGGCGTTCCCGTCGGATTGATTGCCGGGCCGTACCTGCTCGGCCTGCAGCTCCTGGCAGTCGCCGGGGTAGTGGCGATAGCCGTCGCCTTGTCCTATCGGCACGGAACGGCGTGGTTTTCCCGGTGGTCATGGCTGACAGCTTGTGCGGGCGTAGCGTGGACAGGAGCCACCATCGCGTACTGGCTGACCATTGTTGCGGCCGCCGATGCGTCCGCACCTGCACCGCCGGTGTCCTCCGTATTGTTCTACGTTGGCTTCGCCGCATTCGGGCTAATGGCCGGGGCCGTTGCGGCTGCTGCGGTCTCCAGGTACCGGGACCGCAGGCGTTCGGTGAAAGCCGGACAGCAGCCGCAAAAGCACTAAGACCACGGCCTAAAAAGAGATGCCGGCCCCGGTCGCACCCTTCCTGTCAGGTGGCCGGGCCCGGCAGCTACGGTTCCAGAAAATCCCTCAGGGGTCAGTTACCCGTTACCGGGTCTGCTCCCGGCGGCGCCGGGCGAGGTAAAGGATGCCCCCCAAGATGGCGATGATGACTGCGCCGATCCCTACGACGAGCGGACCATTGCTGTCATCCGGGCGCGGAGCCTTCGGAACGGTGTTTGCCGCCGCGCTCTGAGTTGGCGATGGTGCAGCCGAGGGCGGCACCGACTCTGTTGTCGAGGCTGGCGGTGCAGCCGGCGTTACTGCTGCGGGGTCCTGGACCGTGAAAGAGTAGTTTCCCTCGATGGGGTGACCGTCGGAGGAAACCGTCCGCCACAGCACCGTGTAGGGTCCGTTGCTTCCGGGGGCGACTCTGGTCGAGATCGTCGGGCCGGTCACTGTGACCTTGCCGTCGCTGAGCGTCTTTCCGGTTGAATCGGTCACGGTGATCACGCTCAGGTTCAGGCTCTCTGAATCCGTGGGCGGTTCTGACAAGGTGAGGGTCACCGTGTCAGGGGCGGCTGTCACTGTCGCGTCCCGGTCCGGGGACGTGGACTGGAGAGCGTCGTGGGCCTGCGCCGGGCCGGCGCCGATCACAGCAAGCAGCAGCGCTCCGGCAAGAGCGAGGCCAGCCCGGGAGCGTGCGTTCTTTTTTCGTACTGTCATGGGTTCATTCGATTCTGTTCGTATCCGGTCACCGCACTGCATACCGCAGGCGGGTTGCCCCGCCGTCACCGGCGAGGCTCTTATGAGCAGCCGAATCCCTGCGGTGGCCCACGGACAACGGTTTGAACGGGAACCTTGGCGCAAAGAGGAACAGGACGCTGGGTACGCGGCGGCTGGCGGAAGCCCGGGGGAATAATGACAGGATCGATGGGTCCGTTGAGGGGACGCAGCCACGCCGCAAGCGCCCAGAGGGCGTCCTCGCCGCGGGCAAGGAGGAGTGCTGTGGCCAGCGTTGCAATGAGGTGTGCGAACGTCATTGGTGAACCGGCGTCGGCCATCAGATGCCGATGGGACGTTGCGCTTTCCAGCATCAATGGGCCGGTGGCCGCCAGTCCCAGCCCATGATGTGAAGGCTCAGAGCCTGGCACGGCGCTGGCGGACAGCGTTGAGAAGGCCAGGTGCAGGCTCAGCTGGGACCCGCCAAGGTAGGCCGCAAGGAGGGGCGCTGTCATTTTCAGCCCCGCGAGCAGGACTGCGGAGAGTCCCACGACCGCGGCAAGCGCCATCATGATTGACGGCCCTGGAAGTTCGCCCCCGGCGCCCAGGTGTGCCGCGGCGGCGAGCGTGAGAACGGTCAGGGCCAGAACCCCTGCGCGGGGCAGGCGCAAAGGCGCGTGAACGACCACGTGCCAGCTCCTTCCGGGCGTTGTTCTGCTACATCATGTAGAACGATAGCGGTTCTGCAAGCCACGCCATGTGCCGTCTATTTGACGGCGTCGTCGAGTTTCTGCCGGAATTCCGCTTCGGTGTTGAGGGTCAGCTTTTCACCGTTCAGGAAAAAGGTAGGGGTGCCGGTGACGCCGAGGGCTTTTCCGTCGGCGATGTCTTTGCGGATCCGTTCCTTGGTCTCTTCGGCGGCCATGGCAGCGTCGTACTTCTCCATGTCCAGGCCGAGCTCTTCGGCGAAGGTCCTGAACAGGGCGTTTTGGAAGTCCTGCTTCTCGCCCCACTGCGGCTGGGTCTCAAACATCTTGGCGGCCATCTGTTCGTACTTGCCCTGCTGCGCCGCGGCTTCCACTGCCAGGGCGGCCTGGCCGGAGTTCTTGTGCGAGGGCAGGGGGAAGTAGCGGTTCACGAAGGTGATCCGGTCCCCGTATTCCTTCTTCAGTTCCTCCACCAGCGGCGCGGCGGCGCCGCAGGCCTCGCACTCGAAGTCCAGGAACTCCACGAGCTGGGCTTTCTCGGTCGCGGGGGTGGTGAGGCGATGGCTGTCCTCCCTGACGACCTGGGCGTCCGCGACGGGCTGCAGGGCTGCCGGTTCGGGTTTGTTGAAGGTGAAGACCGCGTACCAGATCAGGCCGGCGCCGACGGCGGCGGCCAGGAGGATCCAGAGGACTATGCGGACCTTCCGTGCCGGGTCGGTGGGCTTGGTGGTGGGTGTTGTTTTTGTCATTAGTGGGGGATGCTTTCCTGGTCGCGGTGGGCGGCGGGTTCGATTTGAAAAGTTGAGTGTTCGACGCTGACTTCAAAGTGTTCTGCGACGCAGCGCTGCAGGTCCGCCAGGATCTCCGCGGCGTGGCCGTCCATCATGCAGCCGTCTTCGACCGTGACGTGCGCGGAGAGGACCGGGGTGCCGGAGGCGACGAGGGAGGCGTGCAGGTCATGGACGTCGATGACGTGCGGCAGGGCGAGGATGTGTTCACGGACCTTTGCCAGGTCAAGGCCTGCCGGGGCGTTCTCCATCAGCACGTTCAGGGTTTCGCTGAGGAGCTTCAGTGTCCGGGGGATGATCAGGGCACCGATCAGCAGCGATACGACGGCGTCGGCCTGCACCCAGCCGGTGACGGCGATGATGATCGCGGCGGCGATGACGGCGACGGATCCGAGGGCGTCGTTGAGGACTTCGAGGAACGCGGCGCGCATGTTGAAGTTGTGTTTCCGGCCCGAGGCGAGCACGATCAGGCCGATGGCGTTGCCGGCCAGGCCGATGATGCCAAACCAGAGCATCGTGGAGCCCCCGACTTCGGGAGGTTCGAAGAGCCGGCGGATGCCTTCGATGATGACGAAGCCGCCCACGCCCAGGAGCAGGGCCGCCTGCCCGGCCGCGGCGACGATTTCTGCCCGTTTATAGCCCCAGGTCCGCTTCATGGTGGCGGGCTTGAGCGCCAGCGACGCGGCGATCAGGGCGATCAGCAAACCGGCCGAATCGGTGAACATGTGCCCGGCGTCGGCCAGCAGGGCAAGGCTGCCGGTCAGGACCGAGCCGATGATCTCGGCGACCATCACGGCAAAGGTGATGGTGAAAACGATGATCATTTTTCCACGCTGTACTGCCCCGTCCCCGGCGCCGTGGGCGTGGTCGTGCCCGCTCACGAATGGATCTCCTGGTTTACGGCCCCGGTCCGGGAGTATGCGGTTGTCTCTTGGGCGCAGTCAGGGTCGGCGCACTGGCAAATGGTGCCGACCGTAAGGATGGTACCGAGCAGGTCACCCAAGGCATGGGCAAGGCGGGGATCAGAAAGTTCGTACCTGACGCGCCGCCCTACGGGCTCGGCCAGGACCAGCCCGCAGTCGCGCAGGCAGGCAAGGTGGTTGGAAAGAATTTGGCGGCTCACACCAATCCCTTCGGCCAGATCGGAGGGAAACGCCGGGCCGTTTCGCAGCGTGAGCAGGACAGCTGCCCGGGTCGGGTCCGCGAGGGCTTTGCCGAACCGGGCCAGGACCTCAGTGCTTGAGAGGATACGCATACCGGCAAGAGTACAGATAATGGTGGATTCAGAGAAGCCTGAATTGACGCGGTTCACTGGCCGTCCCGCTGCCGGTCTATCCTGCTGTCGCGTTCCTGCAGCTGGGCGAGCATGTCGTTGTATGCGTCCAGATCCGCGTCGTTGTTCCGGACTGCCGCACGATCGGTTCGGCGCATTTCCCTGGCGTCGGAGCGGGACCACATGACGGCGACACCGATGGCGATGAGCAGGGTGGGGACCTCGCCGATACCCCAGGTGATGGCTCCGCCCATCTGCTGGTCGGCCAGGGCCGGCGGTCCCCAGTCCCGGCCCAGGCCGGTGAACCAGTCAGGCTGCAGAAGCGTTGGCGAGCCCATGAGCGTCACACCGAAGAAGGCATGGAAGGCCATCGTTGCCAACAGCAGCAGAAGCCGCAGCGGATAGGGGGCGCGGCGGGGTACCGGGTCGGTCCCGATCATCGAGAGGATGAACAGGTAGCCGGTTATCAGGAAGTGGGCTGTCATCAGCTCGTGTCCGGCGTGTTCACGCAGGGCGAACCCGAAGGCGTCCGAGTAGTAGAACAGGACGATGGAGCCGGCGAAGTTGGCCGCAACGAACAACGGGTGGGTCAGGACCGCGGCCGGCCGGGAATGGACCAGGACCATGATCCATTCCCTGGGCCCGCGGGAGCCGTCCCGCCGTGGAGCCAGGGTGCGCAGGGCGAGGGTAACCGGCGCGCCGAGGACCAGGAAGACGGGGACGACCATGGTCAGGGCCATGTGGTCGACCATGTGCGCACTGAAAAGTATGCGGCCGTAGACCGAAGGGCCGCCGGAGGTGAAAAAGACCAGCGCCGCAAGCCCGGTGAGCCAGAGCACCGTCCGGATCCACGGCCAGTTGTCCCCTCGCCGGCGCAGGCGATGCGCGCCCAAAAGGTAGAGGACGGCAGCGGTGGCGGCCACGGCAATCCACAGCCAGTCCGGCCGCCAGACGGTAAACCAGCGTTCGGGGGTCAGCTCCGGCGGCAGGGGGTATCCGGTGAGCACTTCTGCCGGGGTGAGGGCGGCGCGGATCTCCTCCCCACCGGGGGGAGGCGTTCGGCCCAATGCCGCCGCGAGGCCGCTGACGGCGCCCATGATCAGCAGTTCGGCGACGATGAACCGCCACAGCACCCTGCCTGCACCCGGCCCGTCTTTCCGGGTCAGGGCGGGGATGAGGCGGGTACGGTGCAGATATCCGATGATGCCCAGGATGATGACGGCGGCGGTTTTAGCCATCACCAGGACACCATAGGGGGAGGTCAGTCCTTCGGGCAGCGGCAGCCGGATTGAGGCGTTGATGATGCCCGAGGCGGAGACCAGGATGAAGGCGAACAAGGCCAGGGAGGAGAACCGGCGAAGGACCGCGGCTGTGTCCTTGCCCAGGGCTGTTCCGGCGGCGGCGAGGGCGATCAGTCCGCCGAACCAGAGGCACACCCCGACCAGGTGAAGGCCCAGGGAATTGGTGGCCTGTTCGTGGTCGGTGCCGCTGGAGGCATGGCCGATAAGGATGACGGGCACCAGTCCTGCGATCGCCAGCAGCGCGGCCGCGGCCAGGGGGCCGGGAGAACGGGCACCGAACACCGCGGTTGACACCACCGCTGCGATGATGACGACCGACAGCCAGGCGCTTCCACTGGGCAGTTGTGTCATATAGGCGACAAGGCCCGCGGAAAATTCGGGGCTGCCGGAGACCGGGACGCCGGCTATGTCGGCGAAGCCCAGGACCAGGACCGCCAGGGCGGAGAGGGTCCATATGACACTGGTGGCCGAAACCAGGACCATGATCCGGGTAAAGGCGGGGTGCTCAGCGCCTGTTGTCGGGCCCTGCTCGTCATGGCGTGTCCTTGACGCCCGGCCTGAGCTTCTCAGGGTGGGCGGGATAATGAAAGCGGCCAAGACGAGTCCGCCGATCGTTGCCGCCGCCGCGAGGTTGTGCACCGTCTGTGCCAGGCCGTATCCCCACTGGACCAGCGCCCCGGGGTCCCGGGTCTCGGCCGGAAGAGTTCCCCTGCCGTAGGCGGTCGCGGCCAGAACCACCACCAGGGCGATTGCGCAGGCGGCTGCCAGCCAGACCGGCCGGGGTGAGACAGCGGGCCTCTCCTGTGAAGTGGAGACTTTGAGCGCCACAATACGTCCTAACCTGGTCCTGGCCCCTACGGAAGGGTGGGGATGGAGCGCGAAACGAAGCACAGCGCGCGACACCAGATTATCTGTAGAGTTGTTCACACGTTAAACGTGCGTGTCAGGGCGTGCACTCCCCCGGCGCCGCGGGCCTCCTGCACTTGCCGCACGTAACCGGGGGAACTCGAAGCTTTAGCGCGTAAAGGTAGCCTAGATGGATGATGCAGATTCCACCCCGGGTCCCCGCCGGGCCGGAGTGTTCGGTCCGGCTCGTCGACGCAGAAAAAGTCGGCGCGGTCAGATCCAGGATGCCAGGAGATTCGGACGTAACCGACTTGGCGGTGATCTTCGGGCTGCTCTCGGACCCTGGCCGGGTCAGGATCCTGATCGCCCTTCTCGAAGGAGAAATGTGCGTCTGCGACCTGGCAGCAACTACCGGGCTGAGCGAGTCCGGCGTCTCCCACGCCCTTCGCCTGCTGCGCGGGCCGCGGGTTGTTCAGGTGCGCCGCTCGGGCAGGATGGCCTACTACTCTCTGGCGGATTCGCACGTCCGCATGCTCCTCGATCTCGGCTTGACGCACGTTGGACATACAGGCAAGGACCGGTTGCGCATGGTCGAAGGCGGCCAGGCACCCTGACAGGGGCGGGCCTGCCCGCACAGTGCGACAGCCGGTGCTGCCATGTCTGAGCCTGAGATCACCGGTCCGGTCTGGCTTCCGTCGCTGCCGCCCTCGCTTCCTGAATACCTGGCGCCGAACCTGCAGCCGGTACCGCTGATCCCTGCCCTGACGCTGCTGGCCGCGGCGCTTTACCTGGCAGGGGCGATCCGGCTGTGGCGGCAGGGCCGGGGCTGGTCCGTGGTGCGGACGTGTTCCTTCCTGGTCGGCTGCCTGGCCATCATCGTGGTCATGGGAGCCGGCATCGAAGGGTACGGACTGCGGATGTTCTCCATCTTTATGTTCCAGCAACTGACCCTGATGATGGCCGTTCCGCCGCTGCTGGTCATCGGATCACCAGGAACACTGCTGCTGCGGGCAACACCCCACGGCAGGCTGGGCCGCCGCGCCCTCCGGGCCGCGCTATGGGGCCTGCGTTCCCGATGGGGACGCGTTGCTATTCACCCGGCCTTCATGGTCCCGCTGTTCCTGCTCAGCTTTTACGGCGTGTACTTCTCCGGTCTGGCGGACCTGCTGCTGCCAAACTGGTACGGCCACGTCGGCCTGGAACTGCTGTTCCTGATCTCCGGGATCCTCTTCACCGTGCCGTTGATTTCCGCTGACCCGCTGCCGAGCCGCCAAACCCACTTCGGACGGATGATCGATATCTTCGCAGAGATGCCGTTGCACGCGTTCTTCGGGGTGGTCATCATGATGGCCACCACTCCCATGGTTAAATTCTTTGCCACGCCGCCTGCGAGCTGGAACATCAACCCCCTGACGGACCAGGGCGTAGCCGGCGGATTGGCCTGGTCCTACGGGGAATTACCCGGAGTGCTTCTGCTGATGTTCATCCTGGTCCGCTGGCAGCGTGAGGAAGCCAGATCCAACGCCAGAATTGAGCGGGCCGAGCTCACCGGAGGAACCCCGGAGCTGGACGCCTACAACAGCTACCTGCAGCAGCTGGCAGACAGACCTGAACCCCGTCGCCGATAAAGGGCCCGGTCAACTTGACCCGCGGGCCTGGTCATATGAAGATATCTGCAGATGAATTTTACGAAGCGTAGAACTGCGCCTTCCTTGCTGCTGTTATCAGATTGTGATATTCAGGCTTTCTTAGGTAACGTTAGTTCAGGCTTTCCTGTATTGAGCCCTCGACGCCGCACGCTCAGCCCCGCCGGCGGTGTCAGATCCGAACATGAACGGCGGGGGCGGAGGACCCACAAACGGCAGCTTGCTGCCTTGGGGTGAAGACGCACACTGTGCCGGGCCACGAGGGCCGGCTCCACGGGCGTCCGGGCTTTCTCCTTGGCCCGAACCCGACAGCTAACTTCGCAGGCGACCCGAAAGGATTCCGCTGTGCCCTCCTCCCTCCATGGCCGCCGCCGCGCTCTGCCCAGTGACCGCTCCCGGCGCCGCGCCGGTGCTGCCAGAACTGCGCGCCGCGCCGTCCGTCCCGTGGCCCCGTCCCCGCGCCCTGTCTGGCTTCCCGGGGCCTCCGCTTTTGCCGCCGTCGTGATGCTTGCAGCCGGCATACCCGCCGCGCATGCCGGGCTTATTGCCGCCGGCACCGTTCCCGCCGCCGAGCCGGCCGCTGTGGAGGCAGCCCCGGCCATAACAGCGCAGGAACAGGCGGTCATCACTTATCAGCGCACTGACGTCGGGACCCGTCCGGCCGAACGGCCTGAGACGCCCGCGCCTGCCGCAACAGGATCCACCGCAGGGACCCCCTCCGCAGTTCCTTCCGCTGCAGCGACGGCACCGCCAACGGTTGTGCCCGTGGATACCACCCTGGGCGCTCCGCTGGCCAGCATGTCCATTTCCTCTCCGTTCGGGTTCCGGACGAGCCCGATCACGGGCGCGTCCGGTGAATTGCATACCGGGCTGGATCTGGTGGCTTCGTGCCAGACGGCAGTGTTCACGGCCGGCTCGGGGACCGTCGTGGAAGCTGGATGGTCCCAGAACGGCGGCGGAAACCGCATCGTTGTCGATCATGGCAATGGGATGAAAAGCACGTACAACCATCTGTCCTCAATAGAGGTCTCCGTCGGTTCCGTGGTGGCCAAGGGCCAGCGGCTCGGCGGGGCCGGAACAACCGGAAACTCCACCGGATGCCACCTGCACTTCGAAATCGTCCGCGACGGCGTGACGGTGGATCCCCAGGGCTGGCTCCGGCCGTGACCCTCATGGAACCGGGCGACCAGGCGCCGGCAACGTCACCAATGCACCGGAAGCGGCTTTGGGCTGTTTTCGTCATAGTAGTGGCCCTCACGGGGCTGGGCTTCTTCGCTTTGGGCCGGCTTTCCGCGGCGCCCGCACTCGTCCCGGACTCCGGCCCGGATGCCGGATTTGCCCGGGATATGCAGACCCATCATGCCCAGGCGGTGGAGATGGCCCTGGTGATTCGGGACAAGTCCGACCACCCCGAGGTCCGGGCGGTCGCCTACGATATTGCCACCGCGCAGCAGCATCAGAACGGGCAGATGTTCGCTTGGCTGCAGGACTGGGGACTGTCCCCGGCCGGGACAGCGCCGCCGATGGCCTGGATGACGCCCGGCGGCGCACATGAAGGAACCGGAGCCGCGCATACCGCCCAGGCGTCCGGCCCTGAAGGTGCCATGGAAGGCATGGCGACCCCGGAACAGATGCAGGCGCTGCGGGAAGCTTCAGGTGCGGAGGCCGACCGTCTGTTCGTTGATTTGATGATCCGCCATCATCAAGGAGGTGTCGCCATGGCCACCGCCGGGACCCGGCTGGCGGAAACCTCGAAGGTCCGGGACTTCGCTGCCCGTATCCTCGAAGCACAGACAGCTGAAATCACGGCCCTTGAAGAACTCCGAAGCCGACTCTGATCGCCCCAAAAAGAGAGTGAGACCGCCGATGACCGGAAAACCAAAAGCCGGTGAGGACCGCAAAGCGCTCCTGGCAGCAGTGCAGGCCAAACAGCGGGCCGCTGACAGACGGCGGGCCTGGCTGATCTACGGCACCGGCGCGGCCGTCGTCCTCGCAATCATTGCCGCGGTGACCTTTGTCCTCGTGGGGGAGGTGCAGCAGCGCGAACAGCTTAATGCCGCGGCCGCACGGCCGATCGAGGGTGAGCAGGACTATCCGGACCAATCCAGGAACCACACCAGCCAGGCAGTCAGTTATCCACAGACTCCGGCCACCGGCGGGGACCATGCGCCGGTCTGGACCAACTGCGGGATCTACACGGACCCCGTTGAACAGACCCGGGCAGTGCATTCCCTCGAACACGGGGCGGTGTGGCTCACCTACCGCCCCGACCTTGCCCCGGACGAGCTCGCCGAACTGACCGCTTTGGCCGGCAAGCAGGACTACCTCCTGCTCAGCCCGGTAGCCGAACAAGCCTCCCCGGTTGTGGCAACAGCCTGGGGAAAACAGCTTGCCGTGGACAGCGGCAGCGACGAACGCCTGGCACCGTTTATTAAGAAATACCGGCAAGGCCCGCAGGCACCTGAGCCCGGGGCCGTTTGTTCCGGCGGCGTGCAGGGCTGACCTTGCTGCCGAACAAGGACCGGACGCCCCGGGCCTACGGATTCCTGCTGTCCTGGCGGTGGCTGGGTATCCTGGGCATGGCCGTTCTGTTTGCAGCGGCCTGCATGGGGCTGGGTAACTGGCAGATGGACCGGCGGAACCAGGCGGTCACCGAAATCCGCCGCGTCCAGCAGAACTATGACAAGCCGCCCGTGCCCTACGAAGAAGCCAGCCGCTACTTTGACGACCCGGACCCGGACGCCAAGTGGACCACGGTATCTGTCAGGGGCCAGTACCTGGCCAACGACCAGCGGATCGTCCGGAACCGGCCCAACTACTCGGCCGCCGGGTACGAGGTTCTGGTCCCGTTCCGGCTGGTTTCCGGTGAAACGATCATCGTCAACCGGGGCTGGGTTCCCATCGGGAACAATCGGCCAGGCTACCCTGATACGGTTCCTGCACCGCCCCCCGGAACTGTCGCAGCAGTGGTGCGGATCAAACCATCAGAGGCCAACGTGGACCGGAGTGCCCCCGAAGGGCAACTGGCCAGCATTGACCTGGCCTCCTATGCGCGTCAGCTGGAGTACCCGGTTAAGACCGGCAGTTATGGGCTCATGGCCTCCGAATCACCCCCGCCGGAGCTTGCGCCTCAGCAACTCGCCCCACCCAAGGTGCAGGAAGGATCCAACCTGTCCTACGCAATGCAGTGGATTACCTTCGGAGTGCTGGCCTTTGTCGGGTTCGGCTATGTAGCGCGGCAGCAGGCCCGCATCGGCCGGGAGGAACGTGAAGCTGCGGAACCGTCCGAACCTGGACAGCAGGCCAGCCCACAGGGCAAACCACGGCGCCCACGCTCTGATGACGAGGAAGATGCTCTTCTGGACGCCATGGGCCTCTGACAGCGGAGGCCAGCCACGTGTGGAGTTCCTGACTGCAAGCCTCCGTCGGGCTGGTGGATCTGCTGCAGGGGTGACGACCGGACCATGGGCGGTTGTTTGCTCCGCAGGCCGTGGACTGGCATCAAGGACTGAGCCCCCGGCCTTGATCATCCTTCCACCAAAACGACGGCTCACTGGCTGCCTACAGGGTGGGCGGCGCGGCAGTGGTTAAGCCCGTCGTTCCTGACCTGACCGTTGCCGCCCAGGCCTACTTGAAGCTCCTCTACACCGCCGGTGAATGGTCGGATGCGCCGGTAACTGTTGGATTACTGGCGGACCGGCTGGGCCTCAGTAGGTCCACGGTCTCGGAGGGCAACGCAAAACTCGCGCGGCAGGGTCTTGTCACACACGCCAAGTACAGCAGCGTCAGCCTCACGCCCAATGGGCGGCGGTATGCGCTGGTCATGGTCCGCCGACACCGGCTCTAAAAACCTTCCTGGTGCAGACCCTTGGATACACCTGGGACGAAATCCACGACGAGGCCGCAAAGCTCGAACACGCGGCCTCCGAACACCTGATCGCCACAATGGATGAACTCCTGGAACACCCGTCCGCTGTCCCTCACGGCGATCCCATCCCCACAGTCGACGGACAGATGCGCCGGCCCGGAGCCAGCCAGCTGACCGCCGCGCAGCCAGGACAAAACGTGGTAATTTGCCGGGTCTCGGACGCGGACCCGAAGTTGCTGCGTTATTTTTCCGGCCTCGGCCTCAGCCCAGGTACCGAGCTCACCATCAGGGAGCGGAAGCCCTTCACTACAGGGACAACCTTCCACGTGACCCGCAGCGGGCAGGCCATCATGCTCGGAACCGAAGCGACGGAGGCCGTGTGGGTATCCCCGCCAGCAGCGGGGATACCGCATCCGGGTAAGCCCGGCTGTCCGAACAGGCTTGCCGGTGATGCTGAGAACGCAGGTCAGGCCCACGATCAATGTCGCGTTGGTCAGCGACTGCCTGTTGCCCCGAAATCTCCTTCACCGGACCCCAACGACACGGGTGGGCAGTACTGTCCCCAAATTTGGTGGTCGACAAAATGGAACTGAAGCCCTTAGATTGCGGTACCGGACCGGAATGCACGGCCGTGGAAATGACGGCACTTCCCATCAGGCGGCCAACACTTGCACGATCCGAAAAGGAGTTCTGGCATGTCGCCATGTGACGCCCCCAAACCGGCACGGCGGATGGCCCACTTTTACACGGTCAAAACGGCCTCCGGGGCACTGGGCATCAGTGAAGCAGAAGTTTTGAAGATGCTGGAGAGTGGTGAGCTCCGCGGTCTCCGGCTCGTGCCGCCAACTCCTTGGCTCGTCGATGGCAGAGCCCTGGACGACTTCGCCCTTCATTGGTGGAACAACCGTCCGCATGACCAGCAGCGGCCAGGACGTCACCCAGGGAACCAAGAGTGACGCACGCGGTGAGGGTGGCTCCGGTCCGCAGCGGTGACTCCGCTTCCAGGTAACTCCGGGATGATTAGGCTTGACCGGTGATAGTGAGGGCGATGAGGACGCAGTTCAGGCCGACGATGAGCGTCGCGCTGGTCCAGCCCGCGATCTTCAGCGGTGTCGAGTCGGTGTGGATGCCCATCACGTCACGTTTTCCGGTGAGCCGGATCAGCGGGATCAGGGCGAACGGGATGCCGAAGCTGAGCAGGACCTGGCTCAGGACCAGGGCCAAGGTCGGCTCGATCCCGGCACCGAGGATCAGCAGGGCAGGGATCAAGGTGATGACGCGACGGGTAAGCAGGGGTACGCGGAGCTTCAGCAGCCCACCCATGATCGTGGCGCCCGCGTAGCAGCCCACAGATGTTGAGGCCAGTCCCGAGGCCAGCAGCCCGATCGCGAACACGACGCCGATGACCGGGCCCAGGGCGGAGGTGACAGCGGCGTGGGCACCGGCAATGGTGTCTGTTCCTTCGATGCCGCGCAGGCTGGACGCAGCCAACAAAAGCATCGCAATGTTAACTACCCCGGCGAGCATCAGGGCGCCCGCCACGTCGAAGCGGGTGGCCTTAATGAGTCGTGTCCGGACGGCGGGATCCTTGGAGAAGCCGTGCCGGTCCCTCGCCAGCGCCGAATGCAGATAAATCGCGTGCGGCATCACCGTGGCTCCCAGCATGCTGGCCGCGAGCAGGACGGTGTCCGTTCCCTCGAAGCGGGGAATCAGGCCGCCCAGGGCGCTCCCGGCATCGGGTGGGTTCACGAACAGCCCGGATACGAAACCGACCGCGATGACGCCAAGCAGGATCAGGATCGCGTACTCAAAGGACTTCTGGCCCCGTGCGTTCTGCAACGCGAGAAGCAGCATTGATGCCACACCAATGATGAGGCCGCCGGCCAGCAGCGGAAGGCCGAACAGCAGGTTCAGCGCCACGGCACCGCCGATGACCTCCGCCATGTCGGTTGCGCCGGCGACCACCTCAGCCTGGAGCCAGTACATCCGCCGTCGGCCGTTGCCAAGACGCTTGCCCAGAATCTCGGGAAGGCTCAGGCCCGTGGCCAGCCCGAGTTTGGCCGACTGATACTGCACCAGCACGGCCATGGCGTTCGCTGCCACCAAAACCCAGACCAGCAAATACCCGTAGCTCGCACCCGCAGTGAGGTTCGCGGCCACATTTCCAGGATCCACATAGGCGATCGCCGCCACAAAAGCCGGGCCCATCAGCAGCAAGCGGGACCATCGCCGGCCCGCGGCCGGGCGTGCCTGAAGTGTCGGAATAGCCATCATGGTCCTCGTCATTGTGGGCGTGGTGATACCACTGAGAATAACGCAAAGTTAGGTACACCGAAAAATAATATTCGGTCTCCCTTTTCATTGCCTTGGGCCGGGCAACTGAACGCTGTGGGTAAAGGTCCGGTGCGGCGGCGGGTGGTTTTTCGTCAGCTGAGGCCCGCTCGTGCTTTGTTCCCGGGCCGGCTGGCCTACTTCGTCATCTTCCGACGCCCCACAATATGCACCCGCCTACGCTTGATGTATGCGAGTAGCTCGGTTGATCAACGTCATGGAACGCCGTCAGATCGGCCTTTACCTGCTGGCCATTGGCGCTGGAGCCGGTCTCGGCTGGTTGGTTCCTGCCGTGTCTGTACCCCTGGAGCAGGCCATCTTCCCTGTCCTGGGGTTGCTGCTGTTTGCGACGTTCCTGGGCATCCCGTTTGCCTCGATCGGTGAGGCGGTACGGGATGTCCGGTTTATGGCGACCGTTTTGGTCCTGAACTTCCTTATCGCCCCGGGCGTTGTCTTTGCCCTGTCCCGGTTCATCGCACATGATCAGGCCCTTCTGATCGGGGTGATGATGGTGCTGCTGACACCCTGCATCGATTACGTGATCGTCTTCTCCGGACTGGCCGGCGGCTCAAGCGATCGGCTTTTAGCGGCCGCGCCGCTGCTGATGCTCACGCAGATGCTGCTGTTACCGCTGTATCTGCTGTTCTTTGTCGGCCCCGACCTGGTGTCAGAGATAGAGCCAGGGCCCTTCATCGAGGCGCTCGTTTTCCTGATCGTCATCCCGCTTGTTCTGGCGGCGCTCACCCAGGCGTGGGCCAGACGGGCAGCCGCAGGCCGTGCCGTGATGACGATGATGGAAGGGCTGATGGTTCCCTTGATGATGCTGACCCTGGCCGTCGTTATCGGGTCACAGATCGTCGGTGTGGGCAGCCGGATCGGATCCCTGCTGTTGGTCTTCCCGGTGTATGCAGCGTTCCTTGTGGTGATGGTCCCGCTGGGCATGGCAGCGGCGCGGGTAGGCGGATTGGACGCCGCCAGTACGAAGGCCGTGATCTTCAGTGGCGCAACCCGTAACTCATTGGTCGTACTTCCCCTGGCCCTGGCCCTTCCTGAGCCGCTCGCCCTGGTATCCCTCGTCGTCGTCACCCAGACATTAGTGGAACTCATTGGGATGGTGGCCTACGTTCAGATCGTCCCCCGGATCATCTGGACGAACCGAACCCTCCAATCCAGCTAAGGCGGCACCCTCCGCCCCACTCCCCCGCACCGCCGGCTGTGGAACACTCCTTAAACTCACATGAGTCAATGAAGCTTTACGTATTTGAGTTTTTTCCACAGTCGTTCAGAAAGGATATGGCTAGCGCGGCGGAGCAGTTTTGGTCCGCGCGGCTGCAGGAGATTGGCGGCTCTGCGAGGCATCCGTCGGAGATGACGGATGGAGGAGATTCACTCTCTAGGCTTCCGGCCCTCCATGGCATTCCTGTCCCGTAGACTTAGGCTTCCGATCTGAGACTTCGGTACTTCTTATCGCGGCCAAAGAGAGACTGTGGCTACACAATGAACTGCTCCCCGAGGGTTTGGACTGAGAAATTAGTCCAAACCCTCAGGGAGCAGCCTTCTGGTTCCGGATGAGTGCCGAACTACTTGGGCATCAGCACCGAGTCGATGAGGTAGACGGTTGCGTTCTTGGTCTGGACGCCGCCGCAGATCACGTTGGCGTCGTCGACCTTGAGATTGTCGCCGCTGCCGGCGACCGTCACGGAGCCGCCCTGGACGGTGGCGTGGGTGCCGGCGATCTTGTCAGGGGTGATCTGGCCCGGAACCACGTGGTAGGTCAGGATCTTGCTCAGCAGGGCATCATCGGTCTTCAGGGTCTCGATGGTTGCGGCGTCGATCTTTGCGAAGGCATCATCCACCGGGGCGAAGACGGTGAACTCGCCGCCGTTGAGGGTGTCCACCAGGTCCACCTTCGGGTTGAGCTTGCCGGACACGGCGGCGGTGAGGGTGGTCAGGATCGGGTTGTTCGATGCTGCGACGGCTACCGGGTCAAGGGCCATGCCCTCGACGGAGCCTGCACCCGTGGGGACCTGCTCGGCGTAGGCGGCACAGCCCGGACCTACCAGGTTGGCGGCCGGGTCCATCGTGCCGGCCGAGGTGCTGGCGGATGCTGACGGGGCCGTGCTGGAAGCAGTAGGCGCTGCGGCGGGCGCGGATGAGCTTGGGGTGGAAGCCGTTCCGCCGCAAGCGGTAAGGCTGAGCAAAGCCGCGGCTGCAACGCCTGCGACGGTGAAGGTTGTGCGCTTGATTGTCTGCATTCTTGTTCTCCCTTGAATTGTGGCAGGTTACTTGGCCTCGACCGATGTTCACCGGCCCCGTGGCTGGTGTCTCAATGACTATTCGGTCGACGCAGGAACATGGATGGGTCAATATCAAGGATGTTTCGTGGGAGCCTTCGCTTCTGAGAAACCAGCACAGTTATACAGGGTGAAGAGGGCCAGCCGAGGACGGGGCTGCCTTGCCGGCAGCTAATTCGCGATGACCCAGATCGCCTCTGCTGCTGAGGGGCCAAGGTCGATGTCACGGTCTGGCAGCCGGACGGTGGTGACGTCCGCGTATGGGCGGTGTGCCAAGACGGTGAGTTCTGTGTCGGGTCCCAAACCGAGTTCGGCAAAATAGCGCAGCATGTCCGGATCTGAGTCCGAAATCCTGGTTATCGTCAGCACCTGTGCTGGTTCAGCTTCGGCGAGCTGGAAGCCCCGGGGCAGTGGCAGCCCACCGTTGGCTGTGGGGATGGGGTCTCCGTGCGGATCTTTGGTCGGGTGGCCGAGGCGTTCAGCGATGCGTTCAACCATGGTGTCCGACACTGCATGTTCGAGAATTTCGGCTTCATCATGCACCTCGTCCCAGCCGTAGCCCAGGATCTGGACAAGGAAAGTCTCCAGCAGCCGGTGCCTGCGCACCATTTGAACGGCGTGCTCACGCCCGTCCGCGGTCAACTCGATTTTCCCGTAAGGGGCGTGCGTAACGAGGCCCTGTCGGGCCAGCCGCCGGATCCCATCAGAAACCGTGGAGGGTTTGACGCCCAAACGCTCGGCCATGGCGCTGACAGTAATCGGGGTTTCCGACCATTCTGTGGCTGACCAGATCATCTTCAGATAGTCCTGGGCAGGGGTGGTCAGATCGGAGACAGTCATACCCTGATATTATCAACAGAAGACGAGTGTTAGAGTGGCCTAACAAATGTTTTTGATCATGGGAGATTAGATGGACGGGTCACCGAATTATGCGGCCAAGGGCATGCCCAGCCGCCGGAACATGCTCTCCGGCGCTGCTGCTTTCGCTGCACTTCCCGCCGTTGGCGCCTGGGTGTCGCTTGGCGGGGCCCAAGATCCGGCGTCCGGGCATGGGGCGCATGGTAGGCAGGCCTTTGCCGGGCCTTCGGTTGCCCCGGAGGCCTCGACAGGCTCGGGTGCCGCCCATGCGGCCAACCACGCCGGGCATGCCGGTTTTGCTGGCGGATCTGTCCCGCCGGAGCGTGCGGGCATTGACCCCACTGCCATCCTGCATGACTTCGACCGGGGCACCACCAGCACTCTGCCCGACGGCAGGACCCTGCGGGAGTGGGACATCGTCGCAGTGGACAAGGATTTTGAGATCGCCCCGGGTGTGACATTCCCGGGCTGGAGCTACAACGGCCGCATCCCCGGCCCCACCCTCTGGGCGCAGGAAGGGGACGCGCTGCGGATTCACTTCACCAACGCAGGGGCGCACCCGCACACGATGCACTTCCACGGGATCCACCGCGCGGAAATGGACGGAACGCCAGGCATCGGGGCCGGTTCGATCGCCCCGGGGCAGAGCTTTACCTACGAATTCGACGCCACACCGTTCGGCACGCATCTGTACCACTGCCATCAGTCACCCTTGGCCCCCCATATCGCCAAGGGCCTCTACGGGGGGTTCATCATCGAGCCCAAGGAAGGCCGCCCGAAGGCCGACAACGAAATGGTGATGGTGATGAACGGCTACAACACCGACGGCGGAGACGACAACGAGTTCTACTCTGTCAACGGCTTGCCCTTCCATTTCATGGACTTCCCTGTCCAGGTCAAACAGAACGAGCTGGTGCGGATCCACCTGATCAACATCCTCGAATACGACCCCATCAACTCTTTCCACCTGCACGGGAACTTCTTTCACTACTACCCGACCGGGACCATGCTTACGCCCAGCGAATACACGGACACCATCTCCCAGGCACAGGGCCAGCGCGGCATCGTGGAGGTTCGCTTCCCGTACCCGGGCAAGTACATGTTCCACGCCCATAAGACCGAGTTCGCCGAACTGGGCTGGATGGGCTTCTTCGAAGTGAGCGCGTCATGAGCCTGGACGAAAAGACAGCCGCCGCACAGGCGGCCGAACCCCACCGCCGGACCCCGGTGCCGCGGTGGCTGCTCGGCGTTGGACCGCTGGTCTTGATCGCGATCCTGCTGGGCCTGTTTTCGCTCCTGAATGCGCCCGGGTTGTCCGAGCTGTCCGAGGGCGTTCCGCCCAAGGAGGAAGTCGCCGTCGAAGACATCCGGCTCACGCCGGGCCAGATCGCCATCACCGTCCGAAACGAAGGACCGGACCCTGTCTCGATCGCCCAGGTCAATGTCTCGGACTACTACGCGCTGTTCACCCAGACCCGCGAGACCATGGCGCCGCTGGAGTCCACCACCCTGACCATCAGCTACAACTGGGTGGCCGGTGATCCCTACGAAGTTGCACTGGTGACCTCCCTCGGAGGCAAGGTCCCGGCGGACATCGAAGCCGCGGCACTGAGTCCGGAACGCGGCAGCTCCTTCTTCGGCCTCATGACGCTCCTTGGCGTGTACGTCGGCGTCATCCCCGTTGCCTTGGGGATGCTGTGGATGCCATTCGTTCGTCGCGCGCCCGCATCATGGGTCCGGGTCCTGCTGGGCGTCACCGTGGGACTTCTCGCGTTCCTTGCCATCGATGCCACGCTCGAAGCCGTGGAACTCGTGGCGGACAACGGAGCGTTCGGCGGCCCGATAGTGGTGTTCCTCGGCGCGGTGGCAGCCTACCTGGTCCTTGAAGGCACCGACGCCTGGATGCGCCGGCACCAGAAACTGAGCGCCACATCCCAGCCCGCCACACCGCCCCCGGGCCGCCTGGCACTGCTGATTGCGATAGGCATCGGACTGCACAACTTTGGCGAAGGACTCGCCATCGGGTCCGCCTACGCCGTGGGCTCACTAGCCCTGGGCGCGTCCCTTATCGTCGGCTTCGCCATCCACAACACCACCGAAGGCCTGGCCATCGTCACCCCCTTGGCGAAGCAACCGCCAGGCCTTGCCCGCCTGGCACTCCTAGGACTCATCGCCGGCTCGCCCGCCATCGCCGGGGCACTGATCGGAGCAACCGTCTACCAGCCAGCCCTCTCCGCCTTCCTGCTTGGCATCGGCGCCGGAGCGGTCGCCCAAGTGGCCGTCAAACTCATCCCCCTACTCAAGGACCGCACAGAAAAAACGCTCACGGCACCAACCACCACCGGGATCATCCTGGGACTGGCCGTGATGTTCGCAACCGGACTACTCGTGCAGGCCTAGACGACATGGGGCAGGAGGAAGCGGCGGCCCCGAAGGGTCTCCAAGTCCCTTCTCGTCAAGGCATCAAACGATCCATGCTGGCCCATGCGCTCCCGATGGGAGGAAGACGCCTCCGAGGCACGAACACGGAAACACGCGGGAACCAGCGGACCGGACAGGCGGCGTCTACCGGGCAAAGTTCGCTGCCGGGCTTACCCATGGAGGCCATGGCGAGACGAAGTTTCGCTGGTGTCATCTTATAGGGGCGACCACCGTTGCGGCCGCGGGCTGAGGCGAGGCCGGCGAGGGTGCGCTCGGAGATCAGTTCGCGTTCGAACTCGGCCAAGGCGGCGAAGATCCCGAAGACGAGCTTTCCAGATGCTGTGGTTGTGTCGATAGCGGTGCCCTGGCCGGTAAGGACTTTCAGTCCGATGCCCCGTTCAGTCAGGTAGTGGACGATGTTAACCAGGTGCCGGAGGTGCCGGCCGAGCCGGTCGAGTTTCCAGACCACCAAGGTGTCGCTTTGGCGCAGTGCTTTGAGAAACGCGGCCAGGTGGGGCCGGTCGTCCTTCTTTCCCGAAGCCTTGTCTTCGTAGAGCGAAGCCGCGTCGGTGCCGGAGGCCAAAAGTGCGTCCCGCTGCAAATCTGTCGTCTGAGAACCGTCGGCCTTCGAGACTCGCATGTATTCGACGAGCCCGGTCGGGTTAGGGCACACCCCAACCTGACGTCAGGCGACCAGTCATCCGACGTCAGAAAAGAGCAGGTTCGCCCCTTCCCAGACAGGGTTCTCAACGAGTCTTAGATTTCATCCTGACAGCATTTAGGCTCAGGAGGCTTCGACTGGACGGGGACACCACAGTTGTCCTCTGGTCTTCACCGGCGAAACGCCTCCGTGGCCAACCTGATGCTTTAGATCGTGGGCCTCGTCGAATTCGATGCTGCGGAGGTGGATCGGCGTGCCGCATCCGTTGTTGAGAAGTCCGTCCTGGCCCGCGTGGTACGGAATCACCAGGAATTCGGTCTGCCAGCCCCTTGAGCCAGGCCAAGGACGAGCAGCCTAACAAGGCACCACTTGTAATATAAGTACAGCACTTATATCCTAAGTTGGCGGGCAAAGGAGCCCGGCCCCGCCCAAAGGAGAAACCGTGAGTACCGTCGACCTGATCCGGCACGTCAAACTGTCCACCGCCCGCCTTCCCCTCGCTGTTCCCATCAGCGATGCCAAGGTCTTCACGGGCAGGCAGAAGCCCATGACGGAGGTGGTCTTCCTGTTCGCGGAAATCACCACGGAGCTGGGGCACACCGGCGTCGGATTCAGCTACTCCAAGCGGGCCGGCGGGCCGGCGCAGTACGCACACGCCAGGGAAGTGGCCGAGGGCGTCATCGGCGAGGATCCCAACGACATTGCCAAGATCTACACCAAGCTGCTGTGGGCCGGGGCGTCAGTGGGCCGGTCCGGCGTCGCCACCCAGGCACTGGCCGCCATCGACATCGCCCTCTACGACCTCAAAGCCAAGCGGGCCGGCCTGCCGCTGGCCAAGCTCCTGGGCTCGTACCGCGACTCCGTGCAGACGTACAACACGTCCGGCGGATTCCTGAACGCAACCCTCGAGGAAGTGAAGGCCCGGGCCACCCAGTCACTCGAGGAAGGCATCGGCGGCATTAAGGTCAAAGTGGGCCTCCCGGACAGCAAAGAGGACCTGCGCCGCGTCGCAGGCATCCGCGAACACATCGGCTGGGACGTCCCGCTGATGGTGGACGCCAACCAGCAGTGGGACCGGGCCACCGCCCTGCGGATGGGCCGCCAGTTCGAGGAGTTCAACCTGATCTGGATCGAAGAACCCCTGGACGCCTACGACTTCGAGGGCCACGCCCACCTGGCCAACGTCCTGGACACCCCCATCGCCACCGGTGAAATGCTGGCGTCTGTGGCCGAACACAAGAGCCTCATCAACGCCGACGGCTGCGACATCATCCAGCCCGACGCCCCCCGCATCGGCGGCATCACCCAATTCCTCCGCCTCGCCGCCCTGGCCGACGAGCGCGGGCTGGGCCTGGCCCCGCACTTCGCCATGGAAATCCATCTCCATCTCGCCGCCGCCTACCCGCGCGAGCCCTGGGTGGAACACTTCGACTGGCTCGACCCGCTGTTCAATGAGCGGCTCGAAACCAAGGACGGCCGGATGATCGTCCCGGACCGCCCGGGCCTCGGCGTCACCCTCAGCGACCAGGCACGTGCCTGGACCACCGAGACCGTGGAGTTCGGCGCGTAACCTTGAAGCCATGAGCCGGAACCTCACCGCGGACCTCGCCGCTGACCTTCGCAACCGCATCGTTGACGGCGTCATCCAGCCGGGTGAGAAGCTCCCCAGCGAGAACACCCTCATCAGCGACTTCGGCGTCAGCCGGACGGTTGTCCGCGCGGCGCTGACCCGGCTTCAGGCCGAGGGGCTTGTTGAAACCGAGCGGGGGCGGGGAAGCTTCGCCCTCACGCCGCCGACGGACCGGCCCCAGGCAGCACCCGGGGCCCGTCCCGTGACCACCATGGAGGACCGGGTCCACCTGCTGGAGTTCCGTATGGGCGTGGAAACCGAAGCCGCCGCATTGGCCGCACGGAACCACACCGAGCGGCAGCTGCGCGCCGTCACCGCGGCCCTTGAGGAGTTCACCGCCAGCGCGGGGCACCCCGCCCGCGCCATGAAGTCGGATTTCGAGTTCCACCGCGCCGTTGCCGCGGCCTCCGGCAACCCCTACTACTCCGACTGCCTGGCGGCGCTTGGCCAAACGATGATCGCGATGCCGCGCACCCGCCTCATGACCGGCGTCGAGCATTACGCCCGGGACCACTTCGACCAGGTGGTCCAGGAGCACCGCTCCATTTCGGAGGCCATTGCGGACGGTGACGAGGCTGCCGCAGCGGCTGCCATGCGCAGCCACCTGGCCAATTCACGACGCCGGTTCAAGGCTTCCGCGCGGCCGTAACCTGGCGTGCCGCCTGGCTATCGGGCACGAAACCTCAGCTTGTTCGCGGATCCAACCCTTCAAGGCCCGGATTCGCGAACAACCCCAGGATCGGCGCGTTAACGCAAAAAGAGCCCCGGTCTCTCGACCGGAGCTCTTTCATTTGCGTGCGCGAGGGGGGATTTGAACCCCCACACCCTTTCGGATACTGGCACCTGAAGCCAGCGCGTCTGCCGTTCCGCCACTCGCGCGCAACTTCTTTCACCAAGTTCCGGCCGGTTTCCCGGATCCGTTACCTTGTAAAAGCAGCGAGATCAAGCATAACGGAAGGTGGACGGAAAACACCAATTGGCCTCCGCCGGCCCAGGCAAGGCCCGGCAACAGACTGAACTTTTGGCGGCCCCCGGGCGTTGCTGATTAAGGTCATTCACAGCCCTGCCCAGTAGTATCTGATGTAGGAGTGGCTGCTGCAGGCAGGCACACCGCTGACTTGCGAGCTGCACTGCGGGTGAAGTTCCGGAACGAAAACTGCCCCGCGGCTGGGGGGAAAGGAGAAGAACCATGGGTCTGCTGGACAAGGTTGAACGCGGCATTGAAAAGGCTGTCCGGGGCGTCTTCTCTACCGGCTCGCGCGCCCAGGTCGAACCTGTGGAGATCGCCAGCAGGCTGCGCCGGGAAGTTGACCACAAGGCCCTGACTGTGGCCGCCGGCCGGACACTCGCCCCAAACGTTTTTGATGTGCAGCTCAGCGATGACGACTTCAAGCGGGCCCAGGAATGGGGAACCCCGCTGGCCGAGGAACTCTGCGACGTAGTCATCAACCACGTCCGCAGCCAGGGCTACACCCTTCAGGGCCCGGTACGGATTTCCTTCCGCCGGGACGCCGAGTTGCGCGCCGGCAACTTCGAAATCCTCTCTTCAACCGAGAAATCGAAGGGCGCACCCGCAGGCCAGCCACAACGCCCCAACCTGCCGGCCGCTCCGAGCCGCCAGCCGGTACGGCTTCAGCCCGTATTGGATATCGACGGGCAGCGTTACTCCCTCAACGCTCCATCCATCGTCCTTGGCAGGTCGTCCGAAGCCGACATCCATGTCGAAGACACGGGCGTGTCCCGCCGCCACCTGGAAATCCGCACGGCCAACGGCGTGACCAGCGCAGTGGATATGGGTTCCACCAACGGCAGCTATGTCAACGGGCAGAAGGTGTCAGGGAGCACCGAACTCACTGACGGCTCCACCATCACTATGGGACGGACAAAAATCATCTTCCGCCTTTTGCCTGCAAGCACGGGTGGCCGCACATGAGCGACCTCACCATCACCGTCCTGCGGTTCGGCTTCCTCCTGCTCCTCTGGGTGCTGATCTTCAGCATCGTCTCAGCCATGCGCCGGGACCTCATGGTGGGCCGGAAGGCAGCCTCCGGCGCGCCCACCCAGCGCCAGGTCCGCAGGAACCCGGAGCTTGCTGAAGCCCCTCCGCAGCCGGCGAAGCAGCAGGCGCACCAGCTGGTCGTCGTCGAAGGTCCACTCAAGGGAACCACCCTTCCGCTGGCTGCCAGTCCCATCCTCCTGGGCCGCGCCCAGGAAGCCACCCTGGTCCTGGAGGACGACTACGCGTCCGGCCGCCACGCCAGGCTGTTCCCCCAAGGCAGCCGCTGGTTCATCGAGGACCTGGGGTCCACGAACGGAACCTACCTGGCGGACCAGCAACTTACCCGTGCCCTGCCGGTTGAGCCAGGGGTTCCCGTGAGAATCGGCAAGACGGTCATCGAATTGAGGCCATAGCCGTGGCCGTCACGCAAACCCCCGCCAACGGGCCCCGGCCCGCGCAGCGGCCCCTCATCATGCGCTACGCCGCACGTTCCGACGTCGGCCGGATCCGCTCAAAGAACGACGACTCCGCCTACGTGGGACGGCACCTCGCCGTCGTCGCGGACGGCATGGGCGGCCACGCGGGCGGCGACGTAGCCTCCGCCGCCACTGTCCTGGACATGATCCACCTGGACCGCGGCGACTACGACGGCGACGCCGGCACCGTCCTTGCCGACGAAATCCAGACGGCCAATTCCCTGCTTTCCGAACTCGTGCACCAGAACCCCAAACTGGCGGGGATGGGCACCACCGTCACGGCGCTCCTGCTGGCCGGGGGCAAGCTCTACTTTGCACACATCGGCGATTCCCGGGCCTACCTCCTGCGCGACGGCGAATTCAAGCAGGTCAGCGTGGACCACACCTTTGTCCAGCGCCTCATCGACGAAGGCCGGCTCCGCCCTGAGGAGGCCGAAAGCCACCCGCACAAAAACGTCCTGATGCGCGTCCTGGGCGACGTGGACGCCAGCCCGGAACTCGATCTCGATACCCTGGACGTCCGCCCCGGCGACCGCTGGCTGCTCTGCTCCGACGGGCTCAACTACGTTGCCGGCCACGCCGTGGAACGGACGGTGCGGGAAACCAAGGACCTCCGCGAGTGCGTGGAAACCCTCGTGGACCTGACCCTCGAAGCCGGCTCCCCGGACAACGTCACAGTGGTCATGGTGGAAATTGTCGAGGAAACGCCCGACGACGTCAGAACCGCCGCCGTCGAAGTCGTCCCTTCCACAGCCATCGCCGCAGCCCCTGCCGCAGCAGTCCAGCCGGCAGCACCGCCCGCCGCAGGGCCGCAGGATCCGGCTGAGGGCACCAAAGCTCCCGGCAAGAACACGTCCGGCACGGAAAGCCCCGGCAAGGGCCCCGGCGCGGGCAACGACCCAGCAGCCAGCGCCGGTCCGGCCGCCGCCGGACCTTCCAAGGAGGGCCCTGCCAAGGACGGCCATGGACAGCGCTCAGTGGAACCGGGCTCCACCGACCCGCACTTGGGCGAACACCTGTCCGCTGAGGTCCTGCGGGACGAACTCGCCTCACGCCCCCACGAGCTTGTGGGTGCAGCGGCAGCAGCGGCAGAATCCGGGTCCATTCCCACCATCGCCGGACGCACCGTGGCGCGGAGGGCAGCCACCCTCCTCACCCACAGGGCAGAACAGTCCGGCACCGAGGCTGATGACAACGTGGTGCCGCTCAAGCCGCGGCGCTGGATTACCTGGGCGATCGCCGCATCCGTGCTGGTGGCCCTGACAGTGGGCCTCTGGCTGGGGTATGCCTGGACCCAGACGCGCTACTACGTCGGCGAGTACGACTCCCGCGTCGCCATCTTCAACGGTGTCTCCCAGCGCCTTGGCCCCATCGGCCTTTCCAGCCTTGAAACCGTCACAGAAATCCGGATGGATTCCCTGCCCCCGTTCTCGCAGCAGCGCGTGCGCCAGACCGTGCCCGCCAATGACCTCTACGATGCCCAGCGGATCGTGAAGAACCTCGAACTCACCGGGACCACCTCCCCAGAGGAAGGGTGTCCAACAGTTTCCGCGTCACCTGGAGCATCCACACCGGCGCCGGCCCCTACGGACCCGGCCGCTCCTGCACCGGCCCCGGAGGCAACCGCCTCTCCGGCAAGCCAGTCCCCCAGCCCCACCGTCACCTGCAAGGCGGTCCCATGAGCCAGCTCAGCACCATTCCCAAGCCACGGCGGAACGTCGAACTCGCACTGCTCCTGCTGGCCCTGGCCGTCGGCATCGGCGCCAACATGCTGGTGGGCGTCGACCAGGAAAAGGCCTTTGACTCGGATTTCTGGTTCCAGTCCAGCCTCCTCGCCGTTGCCTCCCTGGTTTTCCATGCAGTCCTGCGCTTCCGCGCCAAGTATGCCGACCCGGTAATACTTCCACTGGTGGTCGCCCTTAACGGACTCGGGCTGGCCATGATCCACCGCCTGGACGCACCCGGTGATGACACGGGCAACAACCAGCTGCGGTGGACCCTCATTGCAATGGCGGTGGCGATCGCGGTCATCTGGCTGCTCAAGGACCACCGCGTGCTCCGCAGGTTCACCTTCATCTCCCTGGCAGCCAGCGCCGTCCTCCTGCTCCTGCCGCTGATTCCCGGCATCAGCGCGGGCGAGATCCTGGGCGCCCGCGTCTGGATCCGGCTCGGTCCCATGACGTTCCAGCCCGGCGAGGTCGCCAAGATCACCCTCGCCATATTCTTTGCCGGTTACCTTTCATCCAACCGCGACCTGATCCTCCTGGCCGGCCGCAAAGTCGGTCCGCTGCAATTCCCGCGGTTCAAGGACATGGGCCCCATGATCACGGCCTGGCTGGTCAGCATCGGCGTGCTCATCTTCCAGCGGGACCTTGGTTCATCGGTGCTCTTCTTCGGCCTGTTCATCGTGATGATCTACGTGGCCACAAGCCGCATCAGCTGGGTAGTAATCGGCCTGGCCCTCATCTTTGGCGGCGGCTTCATCGCCGCCCAGGTCTTCTCCCACGTTGCACTCCGGATCGACGGCTGGCTCAACGCCTTCACTCCGGAGGTCTACGACCGCTCACCGGGCGGAAGCGGCCAGATTGTCCAGGGGCTCTTCGGCATGGCCAACGGCGGACTGGTGGGAACCGGACTGGGGCAGGGCCGCCCGGACCTGGTCCCGTTCGCCAACAGCGACATGATCATCGCGTCCCTTGGCGAGGAACTCGGCCTGGTGGGCCTGTTCGCCGTCGTCCTGATGTACCTGCTGCTGTTCACGCGCGGGTTCAGGGCCGCGCTGGGCACCCGTGACGCGTTCGGAAAGCTCCTCGCCTGCGGCCTCTCCTTTGCCGTGGCGCTGCAGTGCTTCGTGGTGATCGGCGGGGTCACACGGCTCATCCCCCTGACCGGCCTGACAACGCCGTTCCTTGCAGCCGGCGGTTCGTCGCTGCTGGCCAACTGGATCATTGTGGGCCTGCTCCTGATGATTTCCCATACAGCCCGCGGCCCGGTGGACACCACACCGCTGCGGCCGGGCGAGGCAGCAGATTCGATGGGCATTGATACTCCTACTGAGGCGGTGAAGCACTCGTGAACCAGGCAATACGGCATTCATGGGTGGCGGCCGTCGCCATGTTCGCCCTCATCTTCGGCGCCATCAGCTACGTCCAGGTGGTGGGAGCCGATGAGCTCAAGGCCAACCCGTGGAACCAGCGTGCCATCCTGCAGAACTACTGCAACGACCGCGGGGCCATCATCGTGGGCGGCACTCCGGTGGCAGAATCGGTCGAAGGCACGTCGGAGACCTGCAAGTTCCAGCGGACCTACCCGCAGCCGGAACTTTACGCAGGAATCACTGGATACTTCTCGCAGAATTTCGGTGCCACCGGCCTGGAGCAGGCAATGGGTGAAGTACTCACCGGCAACTCGGACCAGCTGTTCCTGGACCGCGTGGGCCAGCTCTTCCTGGGGAACCAGCCCAAGGGCGCGTCGGTGGAGCTCACCATTGACCCCAAAATCCAGCAGCTCGCCTACAGCCTGATCCCGGACGGGCAGCGCGGGTCCATCGTGGTCACCAATCCCAAAACCGGGGCCATCCTTGCCATGGTCTCCAAACCCTCCTACGATCCGAACCTGATCGCCATCCAGGATCCGAACGCCGAGACCGCCAACATCAACGAACTGCTCAAGGTCCCCGGCATCAACCTGAACCAGAACGTCAGCGGTCCCACCGGGGAACTGCTGGCTCCCGGTTCGGTCTACAAGCTGGTGGACACCGCCGCGGCGCTTGCATCGGGGAAGTACAACAAGGACAGCGTGCTCCCCAACCCTGCGGAAATGCCGTTCGAGGGAATCCAGTACAAGCTTCCCAACTATGCGGGCGGCAACTGCTACACCCGGGACACGGCGACCTTCGCCTTCGCGCTGCAACAGTCCTGCAACACCCCGTTCGCCAGCATTGCGCTGGACCTGGGCCGGGACGCCATCGCAGAGCAGGCGAAAAAGTTCGGTTTCGGTGAGGACATGGGTGACCAGATCAAGCTCGGCTATGCCCGGGGCAACGGCTTCCCGGATGACCTGGACGCTCCCGGGCTGGCCCAGTCCGCCATCGGCCAGAAGGACGTCCGGGCCACGCCGCTGCAGGTTGCGTTGATGACCGCGGCGATTGCCAACGACGGCGTCCAGATGAGGCCCACCCTGGTCAAGACCCTGCGCTCTCCGGACCTGCGGGTCATCGACGAACCCCGGCCCCAGCAGCTGCGGACCTCCACCACCCCGGATATTGCAAACCAGATCACCGAGTGGATGGTCAGTGCCGTCAGTGAAGGCATCGCCAACAGGGCAGCCGTTCCCGGTGTCCAGGTGGCCGGCAAGACGGGAACCGCGGAACTGGGGAACGGCACCAACAACTCCTGGTTCACCGGCTTTGCCCCCGCAAACAACCCGCAGGTGGGTGTCACGATCGTCATGGAAGGCGTGGACATCACCACGGGAGCCCAGCTAACCAGTCCGAACGCGAAGAGAATTTTTGAGGCGGTGTTGAATAAGTGAGGCCTACAACCGGAATCACCCTCGGCGGCAGATTCCAGCTGACCACGCGGATCGCGATCGGCGGCATGGGCGAAGTCTGGAAAGCGAAAGACCTCGTCCTGGGCCGCATCGTCGCCATCAAGGTGCTGAAGGAGGAGTACACCGGCGATCCCGGGTTCCTCCAGCGTTTCCGCGCCGAGGCCCGCCACACCGCACTCCTGAACCACGTGGGCATCGCCAACGTCTTCGACTACGGCGAGGAGGAGGGATCCGCCTACCTGGTCATGGAACTGGTCCCCGGCCAGCCCCTGAGCAACATCATCGAGCACGAGCAGGTCCTGTCCCCGGACCGCACGCTGTCCATCATTGCGCAAACCGCCCGTGCGCTGTCCGTTGCCCACGCGCAGGGCCTGGTGCACCGCGACGTGAAGCCCGGCAACCTCCTGATCACCCCTGACGGACGGGTCAAGGTCACCGACTTCGGCATCGCCCGCCTGGCTGACCAGGTTCCCCTCACCCAGACCGGCCAGGTGATGGGCACCGCCCAGTACCTTGCTCCCGAGCAGGCCACCGGCCAGACCGCCACGGGTTCCTCGGACATCTATGCGCTCGGCGTCATCGGCTACGAGTGCCTGACCGGCCACCGTCCCTTCTCCGGCGAGTCCCAGATCGCTATCGCCCTGGCCCAAGTCAACGATGCGCCGCCGCCGCTGCCGGAATCCCTTCCCACCCCGGTGCGCGCCCTCCTGATGTCCATGCTTGCCAAGGACCCAAAGAACCGGCCGGAGAACGCCATCAAGCTGGCAGAGGCAGCCGAGGCCATCCGGAACGGCGACATCAGCGCCGCCCGGGCCGCCGTTCCCGGCATGCTCCTCTTTGACGCGGACAACACGGGCCCCATCACGGCTCCCGTGGACACCGCAACAGCGCCCACCGGCGTCATCGGAGCCCAGCGCGACAGCTCGCCCACCCCCACCTCCGCTTTGCCGGTGCTGGGTGCGGGTGCGGCCGGCGCAGCCGCCGGGGCTGCCGGGGCATCAGCGGCGGAGCCGGACGCTCCCCAGGGCGCACTTGCCCGGGCCAATGCCCTCGCTGCGGAGCGCAGGTGGGTTCCGGAAGAAACAACGTACGACGACGAGCCCGCCGATGAGCCGCAGCGCAAAGGCCGCAGTCCCTGGACATGGCCTCTGATTGCGTTAATCCTGCTGCTCCTGTTCGCGTTGGTGGGTTTCTTCCTCAGCCAGCGGGGCATTCTCTTCCCCTCGAATGACGCCACCTCCGGGGCAACCACAAGCAGCCCGGCGAGCACCAGTGCCAGCCCCACCAGGACCACGCAGTCGCCCACGCCCACGGCCACGCGCAGCACGCCTACGCCCACACCCACCCAGGAAACGGTCAATGTCATCCCGGCCGCCTACCTCGGGCAGGACTATCGGAAGGTTCAGGCGGAGCTTGCCGGGCTCGGGCTGGCCGTCACCGTGATTCCGCAGGAGAGTACCGCGGATGGCCCGGGCAAGGTCATAGAATTGAATCCTACGGGCCTGGTGCCCCAAGGCTCGCCCATTACTGTGGTCTATGCCGTAGCGCCGCCGGCACCCACCACATCTGCTCCCGCGCCGGCCCCGTCACCCACCACGTCGGCGGTGGCGGCGCCCACCGTGGCAACGCCCCTGCCCGCCTGCACCGCCGGCCAACTGCCCGGCGCCCCGCCAACCTGCAAGCCGTAACCGCCAGGACAGCCAGTGAACGAGTCAGCGCGCACACCGTTGCACCGCGAGGACAGCCTCCCGGTGGATAACCGCCGTGTCCTCAGCGGCCGGTATGAACTGGGCGGCCTGATCGGCCGCGGCGGCATGGCGGACGTCTACCGGGGAGTGGACACCCGGCTGGGGCGGACTGTCGCCGTGAAACTGCTTCGGCCGGACATGGCGCGTGACCCGCAGTTCCAGGCCAGGTTCAAGCGTGAAGCACAGGCGGTTGCTGCCCTCAACCATTCCTCGATTGTTGCCATCTACGACACCGGCGAACACCTGGTCCACGATGGCTCGGAGGACAACGTCCGCGTGCCCTACATCGTGATGGAATTCGTGGAGGGCAAGACCATCCGCGACCTGATCCGTGCCCATGACGTCACCATTGACCAGGCAATCGACTACTGCCTGGGTGTCCTCGGCGCCCTCGAATACAGCCACAAGGCCGGCATCGTGCACCGGGACATCAAGCCGGCCAACGTCATGTACTGCGAAAACACCAACTCGGTGAAGGTGATGGACTTCGGCATCGCCCGCGCCATCGCCGACTCTTCAGCCACCATGACGCAGACACAGGCCGTGGTGGGCACCGCGCAGTACCTGTCCCCCGAGCAGGCCCGCGGCGAAACCGTTGACGCCCGCAGCGACCTGTATTCCGCTGCCTGCCTGTTGTACGAAATGCTCACGTCCAGGCCGCCGTTCGTCGGTGACAGCCCGGTGTCCGTGGCCTACCAGCATGTACGGGAGATTCCCGAGCCTCCCAGCAGCCTCAACCCCGATGTGACTCCTGCCCTGGACAGTGTGCTGGCGAAGGCGCTGCAAAAGAACCGGGATGACCGGTTCCAGGATGCTGCGGCGTTCCGGCGTGCCCTGCGCGCTGCACGGTCCGGCGTCCCGGTCCCGGCGGTTCCGGCCTCCGAAGCGCCCACGGACCCCAACGACCATGTCCCGTCGCCGGCCACCGAGGCCTTCCCCGCCGCAGGGGCAGGCTTCCTCGACGACGCACCTACCGGCCGGCTGCCGGCGGCTATCCCTTCCTCTGCCGAGGACCACGAAACCCTGGTTCCCTTCGCGTCCGGCGTCGATGACCATCGGTCAGCTGATGCGTTGCCGCTGGGCCTGACTCCGGAACGTGAGCGCAGCCCGCGGCAGAAGTCCCGTCGTCGTGCATGGATTGGCACGCTGGTGGTCTTCACGCTCCTTGTCCTGGCAGGCGGCGCCCTGTGGCTGTACAGCATTATCAACCGCCCTGCTCCGGCAGCGCCCAAGATCACGGTCCCGGCAGTGGCCGCCATGACAGAGTCGGCGGCGCTGCAGGAACTGTATAACGCGGAGCTCCGGCCCCGGATTGTCCGGTCGCAGCACGACACCGTTGCCAAGGGTACGGCGATCGGTACCGATCCCGCGTCCGGTGCTTCGCTGGATCCCGGCGCCGAGGTGATCCTCAATATTTCAGAGGGCCCCAGCGCCGTCATGATCCCTGAGAGCCTTCCGGGCAAAACAGAGGCGGCGGCCCGGGACATCCTGCGTCAAAGCGGACTGGTAGGGGCCCCCTCCACCACCACGGCAAACAGTGCCACCGTGCCTGCCGGAATTGTGATCACCACAAGCCCCGCGCCCGGCCAGAAGGTGGGCGTCGGAACCAGCGTCGAACTGGTGGTGTCCACCGGCAAGGTAGCCATGCCTGAACTGCGGGGACGCACCCGCGAAGAGGCGGAAGCGGCGTTGAAGGAACTGAGCCTGGTGCCCAACGTCGTTGAGGCCGAGAATGCCCAGGTTGAGCCGGGCAGGGTGACGGAGCAAAGCGACCCCGTGAACGCGGCCGTGGACCAGGGCAAGACCGTCACCATCGTGGTGGCAAAAGCCCCGCCGCCCCCGCCAAGCCCCACACCCACGCCTACTCCGACGCCGACCTCCACCAAAAAGGGCTAAGCCCGGCACAGCGCTGCATCAATCGGATTCAGTGCTGAACGGGCCGGCTCAGCGCTGGATGAGCGGGCTCAGTTTGGCTGCCCGGGCAGCCGCGCCCTTCATTCCCAGCGACTCAAGCCAGTTGCCCAGCATCTGGTAGCCGCCCTCTGTGAGCACGGATTCCGGGTGGAACTGCACGCCGCACAGGGGCGCCGTCCGGTGCTGGAGGCCCATCACCACGCCCGTTGCTGTCTCAGCAGTGATTTCCAGGACGTCCGGAATCGATTCCCGCACGGCCGCCAGCGAGTGGTACCGCGTGGCGGTGACGGGGGAGGGGAGCCCGGAAAACACGCTGGTTCCCACGTGCTGCACCAGGGATGTTTTGCCGTGCATGAGTTCGGGGGCGTGCGTCACCTTGCCGCCGAAGGCCTCGGCAAGCGCCTGGTGGCCCAGGCAGACGCCGAACATGGGCACGCTGTTCTCACCGCACCACTTGATCAGTTCGATGCAGACTCCTGCTTCAGCCGGGTTGCCGGGGCCGGGCGAGATCAGTACGCCGTCGCGGGTGCTCGCCAGTTCAATGGCCTCCGCCAGGGTGACGTCGTCATTGCGGACAACGGTGGTTTCGGCGCCGAGTTCCTGGAGGTAGCCCACCAGGGTGTAGACAAAGCTGTCGTAGTTATCCACCACGAGGATCTTGGTTGTGGTCATGGCTGGCTTGCTGCACCAATCGTTGAGTCGGTGAACTGGGTGTAGTGGGACATCCAGGGGAAAAGGAACTGAACCATCAATACCAGTGCGGCGGCAATGAGCACCAATGAGGTGACAATCCGCAGCCAAAGCGGCCCTGGGAGATGGCGGAATATCCAGCCGTACATGATCAGCCCTTTCCGATCGCCGAAGCCACCTGGTCCGCGATTTCCGCGGGCGGACCAGCTGATGCAGGGCGCCAACTGTCCAGCAGCGCGTAGGCGATGATGCGTTCTTCAGCGCCGAAGCGCGGGTTGCAGCTTGTCATGGTCAGGTATCTTTCGGTGGGGGTAACCCCAGGAAGCGTCGGCACCGGTTCCAGGACGTCGGTGCGGGACGGCATGACGATCTGGTTGTTGCGGAAGACGTAGACGTAATAACCGTCTTTCGTCTGGACGTAAATTTTGTCCCCCGGAACCAGCGTGTGGATGTTGTCCAGCACTGCGCCATGGGTCTGGCGGTGCCCCGCGACAGCGAAGTTGCCCACCGCGCCGGGCATGGCCGTGGTCCCGTAATGTCCCAGGCCCAGGGTGTCCAGCACATCGCTGCTGGTTCCCTGGACAATCGGCCGCGTGTAGTTCGCCCCGAACCGGGGAATGTACATGATGCCGATCGTGCCGGCGTGGGCCGGCGCGGCAGCCACGGCCGGCTCGCCGAAGTCTTCACCAGCGGCAGGAGGATCAGCAGCGGCCGGCGCGGAAGGGGCGGCGCCGGCAATATCCTGCGCGAATTCCTTGATCACTTCGCTCTGCCTGGCGTCTGATTCCACGTTGGTCCACCACAGCTGCCAGGCCACGAACAACAGGAGGATGATGCCGGCAGTGATGAGCAGCTCGCCAATAACCTGGACCGTTCCGCGCAGTATAACGACGCCGGCAGGCGGCGCAGCGGCTTGCCTCGCCTTCTCCTGCAATACCACGCGTTCTCCTCCGGGCGGTTCCGACGGGCACCGGCGGCCCCTGAACTGCGGCTAGAATTGGCTGCTAGTAAGAATCCAGATTTGACCAAGATCGCGCAGACCGCTGGCAATTTCCTTCTTGCAGGATATCAAGGCCGGACCGCCGATCTTGCCTCAGCCCGCCAAGGAGAGCCAGTGCCCGAGTCAAAGCCGCGCAAGAAGACCGCCAGCACCCCGCAGCAGACTGCTTCCCAGGCGTACAAGCCCAACCCGGTATGGTTCAAGCCCGTTATGTTCGGCCTGATGATCATCGGGCTCTTCTGGATCATCACGTTCTACATCAGCGAAGGCCGCTTTCCCGTCCAGGCCTGGGAATCGTGGAACATCGTAGCCGGGTTCGGCATCGCCATCGTAGGCTTCCTCATGACCACCCGCTGGCGCTCCTAGGCCCCTTCAAGGACGAGATCCACTCCCGGACGGCCGGCCGGCCCGGCAGGTAATCCTAAAGGAGAAAAGCGTGACTCCTGACGCTGCCGGTGTCCTGGTAGGTGACGACGGCCTCGCCCGTCCCGCGTGGGCGTCCACGGACCCGCTCATGCGCGACTACTACGACACCGAGTGGGGCCTGCCGGTCAGGGACGAACAAGGCCTCTACGAACGCATCTGCCTGGAGGGCTTCCAGGCAGGGCTTTCCTGGGCCACCATCCTTCGCAAGCGCCCCGCGTTCCGTGCCGCCTTCGCCGGTTTCAGCCCGGATGCGGTTGCGCTGTTCACCGACGCCGACGTTGAGCGGCTCATGCAGGATGCAGGCATCGTCCGGAACCGGTTGAAAATCCGTGCTGCCATCAACAACGCCCAAGCCACCCTCGCGCTGCGCCAGGACGGCGGGCTGGTGGACTTCGTGTGGCAGTTCCAGCCCGCTTCCACTCCGCACCCCGCCGTCCATGCGGACATCCCCACCCAGTCGGCCGAATCCGTTGCGCTCTCCAAGGCCCTGAGGAAAAAGGGGTTCTCCTTCGTCGGCCCCACCACCATGTTTGCCCTGATGGAAGCGATCGGCATGGTGGACACCCACCTGGTGGGGAGCCACCGGCGCGGGTCCTCCGGGGTCTGGCCCGCTCCTGCCCGCTAAGGGTTTTGTTTTTATCCCCAGCTGTTGGGAAAGTTATCCACAATGGGGATAAGCGGCCGCACTGCCGACGCATGTACGTGCGTGGCCGCCTTTCACACGGCAGCAACGGCCGATCCCCGATGCACATGCGGTTATTAACAGTGTGGAATACCTGTGGATAATCCCAAGGACAAGGCGGTGCCCTACCGCTTACGCCGGACCGGGTGGTGGCTGGTGATGGAAACCCGGTTGAAGGCGTTCATCGTGATGGCCAGCCAGCTCACCACGGAGAACTCTTCCTCGGTGAGGTGCTCCCGGGCGTAAGATTCCTCGTGCTCCTGTGGACCGTGACCAGGCAATTCCGTGATGCTCTCGGTCAACGCCAGTGCAGCACGTTCCTTCTCCGTGAAAAGTGCTGTGTCGCGCCATGCAGGAAGTACCGCCAGCCTCTGCGGGGTCTCGCCCGCCTCGACAGCTTCCCTGACGTGGAGGTCCAGGCAGAAGGCGCAGCCGTTCAGCTGCGAAATGCGTACATTAAGCAGCTCCATGGTCCGGACCTCGATGCCGGCTTCCTGGGCCGCCTCCTTGACCTTGAGCCCCAATCCGTTCAGGGCCCGCCACAATGCAGGATGCTGCTTGTCCAGGAAAACGTGCTGGGCAGTGGCGGTCATGAATTCTCCTGTCGGGAAGGGGCTCAGGCGCAAAGGTAGGCACCTGAAGCTTATCCACTTACCAACATCGGGATACCCACAAGTTATCCACAGGTGTGGAAACAGGCCGGGACTCATGGGAAGGTCGGTGGCCCGCACATTGCGATGCAGCGGCGCAAACAGCCAAAAACTACACCGCTGTTCTCTATTAACAATGTGCATAACCCTGTTGATGGGACGTCCCTGACCCGGGGAGAACCAAGGGTGCCAAGGGGTTTTCACCGCGTTATCCACAGAACGGCTTTTTACGGGCTGTTTGTCCACTTAAGCACACCCCTATCCCCAACAGTTATCCACAGATGTGGAGAAGAATGGAACCTGCACCGCAAAATCCCTGCTACTCCGCGGTAGCTGAAGCGCCGAACGGAGAACTACAGGGATGTAAGTTACCAACAATGTGGATAACTGCTGTGGATAAGCAGAAACCCTGGCGTCCTTTCGGAGGCCAGGGTTTTTCTGCTCGGGCCGGCTTGGCAGCCGGGGCGGGGGACTAGACGGAAATCCTCACCCAGCTGACGGCTAACAGCAGGGCCAGCACGGCCACCAGTCCGGCGGCCTGGAGGAAGCCCTGCCGGGGCCCGCGGGGAGTGTAGGCAAGGACTGCTGCGCACAGCGCGCCCGTAATGAGCCCGCCCAAATGGGCTTGCCAGGCAATCTGGGGAATCAGGAAACCTATGACTCCATTAATAGCTATGAGGACCCACAGCTGCCGGGTGTCCCCGCCACGCTGGCGCTGGACCAGCAGCATGGCGCCGAACAGGCCGAAGATCGCGCCGGATGCGCCCACTACTCCCACCAGCCCCTGGCCGGGCACCAGGACAGGGTTCAGGAGCAGGTAGCCGACGCTACCCCCCACGGCCGACAACAGGTAGAGGGCCAGGAAACGCACGCGGCCAAGGAGCGGTTCCAGGACCTGGCCGAAGATCCACAGCGTGTACATGTTCAGCAGGATGTGCAGCAGTGAATCGGGTGAGTGCAGGAAAGCCGCCGTCAACATGCGCCACGGCTCGAACGCCCCGTACTGGGGGGTGGCAAAGACATTGTTGTAGGCAAACTGTTCGTACACAGCCTGGCCCGGGATGAGCCACTGCAGCGCGTACACCACAGCACATACGGCGATTATTCCGAACGTCACCAAAGGCTTGCCAGCAGCGGCGACGCCGCCATAGACCGTCCGGACCTCCGGCGTCGAACGTTTTGTTTCGTTGACGCAGTCAATGCATTGGAATCCGACGGCGGCCGCCCGCTGGCAGTCAGGGCATGCGGGGCGACCGCAACGCTGGCAGCGCACATAGGAGGGCCGGTCCGGGTGCCGCGGGCATACCGGAACCTGCGCGGACGGCTCAGCCGACGGAATTCCGTAACTCATGGTTCGGTGTTACAGCTGTTCGATGTCGATGCTGTTGATGGTGACGTCCTCCACGGGACGGTCACCCATGCCGGTACGGACGCCTTCGATTGCGTCAACAACCTTCTTGGATTCTTCGTCAGCCACTTCACCGAAGATCGTGTGCTTGCCCTGGAGCCAGTCCGTGGGGATGGTGGTGATGAAGAACTGCGAACCGTTGGTTCCCTTGCCCATGCGGATGCCTGCGTTGGCCATGGCCAGCTTGTAAGGCTGGTTGAAGCTCAGTTCGGGGTGGATCTCGTCATCGAACTGGTAGCCCGGGCCGCCCACACCACGGCCCAGCGGATCGCCGGCCTGGATCATGAAGTCCTTGATGATGCGGTGGAAGATGGTCCCGTTGTAGAGCGGGGTGCCGGTCTTGTCCTCACCCGTCTCCGGGTGGGTCCACGCCTGCTCGCCGGTGGCAAGGCCTACGAAGTTCTTGACGGTCTTGGGAGCGTGGTTGCCGAAGAGGTTCACGGCGATGTCGCCGAGGCTCGTGTGGATGGTTGCTTTTGCGGTTGCGATGGCAGTCATAGCCTCCATTCTTCCATGGCCCATCCGGGCCGTTGCGGCTGCGGCGGGAGTTCCGCGCTGGGTGAAATCCGCCTAAAATCCGCCGTGGGAATAGCCGGTGAACACCAAGCAACGTAGGCTAACCACAGAACCGTCACCTAACCGGGAGGTAGTTGTGAAGAAGTCGGACCGTATTGCCCGTGACCTTGAGCTGCAAGTCGCCAGCGCCGTAGAGAACGCCAAGGATTGGGCAGCCCCCCGTGTGGAAGCAGCTGTTGACCGTCTCCAGCACGGCCTGGACACTGCGTCGCCAAAGATCCAGGAAGGCTTGAAATCCGCTGCCCACAACCTGGCGGACGGCGTGGCCACCGTGACCCCACGCATCCAGGACGGCCTGGCGCAGCTCGCGCCCAAGATCAACGAAGCTGTGGAAGGCGCCTCTCCCCGTCTTCATGAGGCCCTGGACAAGGCCACCCCGGTGATCCTCAACGCCCGTGACCGGGTTGTCGTTGAATACCTGCCGCGCCTGTCAGACCAGATCGGCCACGCCTCGGAGGCCGTGCACCGCACCCTGGAGAACACTCCCGCGCACGTTGACGCCGTTGCGCAGAAGCTTGGGGATGTGGGAATCATCCACGCCATCCAGGAGCAGGCCCAGGCCACCGGCACACAGCTCAAGGCAGCAGCAACGGAGGCGGGCCGGACCGTAGGGATCCAGCTTGCCGAGCCGGAGAAGCCGAAGAAGCGCGGCTGGCTCGTTTTCGGCGTCATTGCGGCGGCGGTTGCCGCTGCAGTAGCTGCCTGGAAAGCATCCAAGCCGGTTGAGGATCCGTGGAAGACCCCTTCCCCGGTGACACCCACGCCCGCACCGGTTCCGGCCACCACAGTGAACGAGGTCAAGGAAAAGGCAGCCGACGCCGCTGAACCTGCGGCAGCGCCGGTTTCCCCTTCGACCGACGCCGCCACGGCGGACAAGGCCGAGGACGCCGGGGAAAAGGCAAAGCACGTGGCTGAAGACGCCTCGGAAAGCGCGGCTCCAGCTACCGATGCCAAGACTGCCACCAAGAACATCGCGGCCAACATCAGCAACGGGAACAAGGGCACTACCCAGTCCTGATCAGCTGTCCGCTGTGTCGTCCGGCCAAGGCCGGAGAGCTCAGCCGGAAAGGGCTCCGCCGCAGGCGGGGCCCTTTTCCCGTCTCCCATGGTTTCCGCCATCCGGGAGCGGCTGCGGTTGGATGCTAGATTTGAACTGATGCCAGCCCAACAACCCTCTGGGGATGCCTTGAACGACGCAGCAAACCTGCCCCGCGTATCCATTGTCATCCCGGCCTACAACGAGGAGGGCGTTATCAGGCAGTGCCTGATAGCAGCCATCTACCAGTCGGTCCCGGCCCACGAGATCGTGGTGGTGGACAACCTTTCCAAGGACCGGACCGCTGACATCGTGCGCCAAATGCAGCTCGAATACCCGGAAAGCCCGCTGGTGCTGTTGAGCCAGGATCAGCAGCAGGGCCTTATTCCCACCCGGAACTTCGGGCTGGACAACGCCACGGGAGATGTCCTGGGCCGGATCGACGCCGATTCGGTAGTGGAGCCCGACTGGGTGGAGCAGGTGCAGAGGGCGTTCGTGGACCATTCAGTCCAGGCGGCCACGGGTCCGGTGGTCTATTACGACATGCCCATGCGCCGGTTCGGGCTCAAAGCCGATGACAAAATGCGCCAGCTGATGCTGAAGCTGGCTAAACACCAGTACCATTTCCTGTTCGGCTCCAACATGGCCCTCCGCTCCTCCGCCTGGGACGCCATCCGGGCAGAGACCTGCCTTGATGAAAAGGACGAGATGCATGAGGACATCGATCTGTCCCTGCACCTCGCCGAACACGACCTGAAAATCCAGTACTGCCCGCAGATGGTCTCCGGCATGTCCGCCCGGCGGCTGGAGGACTCACCGCGGGACTACCGCTATTACGTCACGCGGTTCGACCGCACCTACAAGGCCCACAACGTAAAGAAGATGGCGCTAAAGGCTCCCATGGTGGTGTTCTTTTCGGTGTACTTCCCCGCAAAGCTCCTCCGGGCCATCCACACGGTCAACACGGCCCAGCCTGTGCGCCGCGGCGGCCAGTAGGCCGCCGGACAGGGCGCCCTCAGTCCGTTCCCAGCTCTGCAAGCGGGCGGTCCGACGGCGGTTCCTCCTGCCCGTTCCGCGCTGGCCTTCCCCGGCGCCCGGACCTGCCCGACCTTTGGCCCGTCACGACGACGGCGAGTCCGGCCAGAATCAGGCCCAGCCCGGCATAGGTTCCGGCCGGGAGCGTCTCCTTGAGGAAGACCGCGGCGAGCAGCGCAGCCCCCGGAATTTCCAGAAGGATGATCATGGACACCAGCAGCGGGCTCATAGTGGCCAGCAGGTGATTGAACGCTGTGTGGCCCACAAGCTGCGCGCAGACTGTGATCGCCAGGATCCCCAGCCAGCCCGCCGCTTCGAAGCCCGCCAGCGGTTGCCCGGCCAGCAGAGCCATGACGGCCACGACTGCTGCACACATCCCATAGCAGAGGGTGGTGTAGGTGCCCGTCGTCATGCTTTGCCGGGCCTTCCCGCCTGCCAGCGTGTAAAGGCCGGCCAGCGCGCCGCCGGCCACGGCCAGGAGGTCACCCAGCAGGGCCTGCGGGGAGGACCCCATGTCAAACCCGGTGATGGCTACAACACCGCCGAAAGCAATGCCCAGCCCGGCCAGCACCTGCCAACGGTGGCGGGTGCCGCGGAAGAGTTGAAACACCGCAATCCACGCCGACTGCAGGCACACCAGCGCAGTAGCTGCCGCGACAGAGGTGAGCTGCAGCGAGGTGATGAAGCAGGCAAAGTGGAATGCCAGGGCAATGGCGGCCAGCAGGCACCAGCGAAACTCACGTTTGGTGATCCTGCCGAATTGCCGGGGCTCCCGGACGAGAGTGGGGGAGGCCATCACGGCCGCGCCGATCGCATTGCGCCAAAAGGCAATGGCGAGTGCACTCACAGTGGTGGCGCCCAGGGTGGCAGCAATCAGCGGACCGGATGACGCGACGCCCAGGACGCCGAGGGCTGCAAGAAAGAAGTTCACTGACCAACCCTAATGCGCAGTTCGACTGCTGTTTGAGCTCATGCCGCGGACAAAGCAAAAGTCCCGGCCGGCGTTTCCGCTGACCGGGACTTTCCTATGGTGGAGGCACGGGGACTCGAACCCCGAACCCCCTGCTTGCAAAGCAGGTGCGCTACCAATTGCGCCATGCCCCCATAAGAAGCAACCCGTCAATCATACCCTAGAACCTGGAGGCCTTTGACCAGCTCCAGTCCGGGTCCCGGCGCTAGTCCACCGAGTCGGTTGACTTGCTCCAGGCATCTTTCCGGGCTTCGGATTCCTGTGCTTTCCGGTAGAGCAGGACGCCTGCGATCGCCGCTGCCAGTACAAGCAACCTCTTCACATGCTCCCCGTTCCGGTCCGGCTGCGGGTTACGCGAACCAGACCTGCTTGAACCTGCACAGGTTCCGTGGGCGTACCAGGACTTGAACCTGGGACCTCTTCGTTATCAGCGAAGCGCTCTAACCGCCTGAGCTATACGCCCCGATGCCTCATCGGGCCGAGACATGACTTTACAGCACATCCCGGCCCGATCTCAAATCGGGCGTTTTCGCCGGTATCTGGCCGGCGAAAACAGGGAACTAGTCGTCCGTGAGGGTGACGCCAATGCCGCCCACAAGGGTGGCAGAGATGTTATAGAGCACGGCGGAAAGCATGGAGAGCGCGGTCAGCAGGACCACGTTCACCACCGCGATGATGGTGGCGAAGGATGCCACCTGGCCCAGGGAAGCCACCTTCTTCAGCTCAAAGCCGCCGCCTTCGGAGCCGGCCAAGGTACCCAACAGGCTGTCCACCTGATCGAAGATTCCGGTGAGGTCAAGAACAGTCCACAGCACAATGGCGGCCACCACGGTGACAATTCCCAGTGCCACGGACAGCAGGAAAGCCATCTTGAGGACGGACCACGGGTCCACCTTGCTGATCAGCAGCCGTGCACGCCGGACCTTCGCTTTCGGAGCAGGCTTGACGAGGCCCGGGGTGCCTTGCCCTGTACCGGCCGACGGCGGACGCTGGCCGGGTGCCGGGCGCTGGCCGGGCTGTCCCACGGGACGCTGGGCCGGCGGTCCCGCCGGCCGGTCGCCCTGGGTCGGACGCTGGCCGGGGACTGCCGGGCGCTGCCCCTGGGCGGCGGCAGGGGCGGCAGGGCGCTGTTGCGGACGAACGGGGGCGTTTACCCGTGGAGCGGCTGAGGGCCGGCTGCCGTCGGGAACGGTACTGTTCGACTTGGGAAATGAGTCGGGATTACTCACTCGTTACCTCCGTGTAGTCTTCGTTCTGCTCAGCGTTGCCCGAGGCGTCCTCTGACTCAACGGCCGGTGGTTCTTCTGCCAATGCTGGGCTGGCTGATTCCTCGAGGGATCCGCCGTCTTCAGCCAACGTTACGTCATCCTCCGGTGATTCCTCGCCCTCGAGGCCGCGTTCGCTGTTGCGTGCCACCTCGATAATCCGGTCGTTTTTGTCCGGCTTGGCAAAGATCACGCCCATGGTGTCACGACCCTTGGCGGGGACGCCGGCAACGGAGGACCGGACCACTTTGCCGCCCTCCATGACCACCAGCACCTCATCCTCTTCCTGGACGATCAGCGCGCCCACGAGGTCGCCGCGTTCTTCGGCAAGCTTGGCGACCTTGATGCCCAGCCCGCCGCGTCCCTGGAGCCGGTATTCCTCCACCGCTGTCCGTTTGGCGTACCCGCCCTCGGTCACGATGAAGACGTAGGAGCCGTCAGTCACCACATTGGCGGCCAGCAGCTCATCCTCCTCGCGGAACTTCATTCCGGTGACTCCGGAGGTTGCCCGGCCCATGGGCCGGAGGGCATCCTCGGTGGCGGTGAAACGGATGGACTGGCCCTTGCGGGACACCAGCAGGAGGTCGTCGGTTTCCGAAACCAGCTGCGCGGACACCAGCTCGTCGCCGTCGCGCAGGTTGATGGCAATCACGCCGGCGGAACGGTTGGTGTCGTAATCCTCGAGCCGGGTCTTCTTGACCAGCCCTCGCTTGGTGGCCAGGACCAGGTACGGCGCCTGCTGGTAGTCCTTCAGGTCCAGGACCTGGGCGATGTGTTCGTCCGGCTGGAACGCCATGAGGTTGGCCACGTGCTGGCCCTTGGCATCGCGGCCCGCCTCCATCAGCTCATAGGCCTTGGCGCGGTAGACGCGGCCCAGGTTGGTGAAGAAGAGCAGCCAGTGGTGGGTGGTGGTGACGAAGAAGTGCTCCACCACGTCGTCGCCGCGGAGCTGGGCACCCTTGATGCCCTTGCCGCCGCGCTGCTGCGAACGGTAGTTGTCGCTGCGGGTGCGCTTGACGTAGCCGCCGCGCGTAATGGTAACCACCATCTCCTCTTCGGGAATGAGGTCTTCCATGGACATGTCGCCGTCGAATCCCATGAGGATCCGGGTACGGCGATCGTCCCCGTGCTTGTCCACGATCTCGCCGAGCTCGGTGCTGATGATCCCGCGCTGGCGCTGCTCCGAGCCAAGGATTTCGTTGTACTCGGCGATCAACGCTTCAAGCTCGGAGTGCCGGTCCTGGATCTTTTGCCGTTCCAGGGCGGCGAGGCGGCGCAGCTGCATGTCAAGGATGGCGCGGGCCTGGAGCTCGTCGATGTCGAGCAGTTCCATCAGTCCGTCGCGTGCCGCTTCGGTGGTGTTGGACGCGCGGATGAGGGCGATCACCTCGTCCAGCATGTCCAGTGCCTTCAGGAGCGCCCGCAGGATGTGGGCCTCTTCCTCGGCCTTGCGCAGCCGGTACCGTGTGCGGCGGGCAATGACATCCATCTGGTGGGTCACCCAGTGCCGGATGAAGGCGTCCAGGCTCAGGGTGCGGGGGACGCCGTCAACAATGGCCAGCATGTTGGCGGAAAAGTTGCTTTGCAGTTCGGTGTGCTTGTAAAGGTTGTTCAGCACCACCTTGGCCACGGCATCGCGCTTGAGCACGATGACCAGGCGCTGGCCCGTGCGTCCGGAGGTCTCGTCGCGGAGGTCCGCAATGCCCTGGATCTTGCCGTCCTTGACCAGTTCGGCGATCTTGATGGCCAGGTTGTCCGGGTTTGCCTGGTACGGCAGCTCGGTGACCACCAGGCAGGTGCGTCCCTGCAGCTCTTCGACATTTACCACCGCGCGCATGGTGACGGAGCCGCGGCCGGTCCGGTAGGCATCCTCGATGCCCTTGTGGCCCAGGATGGTGGCGCCGGTGGGGAAATCGGGACCCTTGATCCGCAGCAGGAGTTCTTCCAGCAGTTCTTCGCGGCTGGCGCCGGGGTTCGCCAGGTACCACTGCACGCCGTCCGCCACTTCGCGCAGGTTGTGCGGCGGAATGTTGGTGGCCATGCCGACGGCGATGCCGGAGGACCCGTTCACCAGCAGGTTGGGGAACCTTGCAGGCAGGATGGTGGGTTCCTGGTTCTTGCCGTCGTAGTTGTCCTGGAAATCGACGGTTTCCTCGTCGATGTCCCTGACCATTTCCATGGCAAGCGGGGCCATCTTCGTTTCGGTGTACCGGGGTGCCGCAGCGCCATCATTGCCCGGGGAGCCGAAGTTGCCCTGGCCGAGGGCCAGGGGGTAGCGCATGGTCCAGTCCTGGATGAGGCGGACCAAAGCGTCGTAGATCGCCGTATCGCCGTGCGGGTGGTACTGGCCCATGACCTCGCCCACCACACGGGCACACTTGTTGAAGGAACGGTCAGGCCGGTAGCCGCCGTCGAACATCGCGTAAAGGACCCGGCGGTGGACCGGCTTCAGGCCGTCCCGGACGTCCGGGAGGGCACGGCCAACAATGACAGCCATGGCGTAGTCCAGGTAGGACCGCTGCATTTCTGTCTGGAGGTCCACCTGCTCCACGCGGTCGATCAGCACGTCGCCTTCAAGAACGGTGTCCGGAGTGCCGGCGTCGGAGGCCGGGTTCTCGGGTGTTTCGTCGCTCATTAATTAATTTCCGTTTCAGGTATATGTGAGATTCCGAATATTAGGACAGCGTGCTTCCTAGATATCGAGGAACCTGACGTCCTTGGCGTTCTGCTGAATGAAGTTGCGGCGTGATTCAACGTCCTCGCCCATCAGGACCGAGAAGATCTGGTCCGCCGCGAGGGCATCGTCCATCGTCACCTGCAGCAGGGTGCGGTGGTCCGGATCCATGGTGGTGTCCCACAGTTCGGTGTAGTCCATTTCGCCGAGGCCCTTGTAGCGCTGGATGCCGTTGTCCTTGGGGATCCGGCGTCCGGCCGCCTGGCCGGCCACGAGTTTCGCGTCGCGTTCGCGGTCGCTGTAGACGTAATCATGGGCTGCGTTGGACCACTTGATGCGGTACAGCGGCGGCTGGGCAAGGTAGACATAGCCGTTCTCAATGAGGGGGCGCATGTAGCGGAACAGCAGCGTCATCAGCAGGGTGGTGATGTGCTGTCCGTCCACGTCGGCATCCGCCATCAGGACGATCTTGTGGTAGCGGAGCTTGGAGAGGTCGAAATCCTCTCCAATACCGGTTCCGAAGGCGGTGATCATGGACTGGACTTCGGCATTGCCCAACGCTTTGTCCAGGCGTGCGCGCTCCACGTTCAGGATCTTTCCGCGCAAGGGCAGGATGGCCTGGGTCTCCGGATTGCGGCCGCGTTTTGCGGAGCCGCCGGCGGAGTCACCCTCGACGATGTAGACCTCGCACTTTTCCGGGTTCTTCGAGGAGCAGTCAGAGAGCTTGCCCGGCATGCCGAAGGATTCCAGCGGGCTCTTCCGGCGGGCGTTGTCCCGTGCCTTGCGTGCGGCCATTCGGGCCTGCGCTGCGGATATCGCCTTCCGGATGACGTCCCGGGCGGGCCCGGGGTTGCGTTCCAGCCAGTCACCCAGTCCGTCAGTTACCACGCGCTGGACGAAGCCCTTGACCTCGGAGTTGCCGAGTTTGGTCTTGGTCTGGCCTTCGAACTGGGGTTCGGCAAGCTTGACGGAAATGACGGCGGTAAGGCCTTCGCGGATGTCGTCACCGGTGAGGTTGTCGTCTTTTTCCTTGATGATTCCCTTCTCACGCGCGTAGCGGTTGATCAGGGACGTCATGGCAGCGCGGAAGCCTTCTTCGTGGGTTCCGCCTTCATGGGTGTTGATGGTGTTGGCGTACGTGTGCACACTCTCCGAGTAGGCGTTGGTCCACTGCATCGCCATTTCGAGGGCTATCTTGCGTTCTTTGTCCTCGGTTTCGAAGGCGATGACGTCTTCGTGGACCACATCCACCTTTTTGCCGGAATTCAGGTGCTTGACGTAGTCCAGCAGGCCTTCGTCGTACTGGTACACCACGGTGCGGTGCTCTGCGCTGACTTCGCCCTCGGTAACGACGGCGTCCAGGTCCAGGTCGGCGTCGGCATCCGCCTCAGCAGCGGTGCGCTCGTCCGTCAGCGTGATGCGAAGGCCCTTGTTGAGGAAGGCCATCTGCTGGAAGCGGGCGCGCAGCGTCTCAAAGTCGAATTCGGTGCTTTCGAAGATCGCGGGATCCGGGTAGAAGGTCTGGGTGGTACCGGTGAGGTCCGTTTCCTCACCCTTGACCAGGCTGCCCTGCGGCTTGCCGCCGTCCGCGAAGGACATCCGCCAGACATGGCCCTGGCGCCGCACTTCAGTATCAACGCGGCTGGAGAGGGCATTGACCACGGAGATGCCGACGCCGTGGAGGCCGCCGGACACGGCATAACCGCCGCCGCCGAACTTTCCGCCGGCGTGCAGGATGGTCATGACCACTTCAACCGTGGGCTTGTGCTCCGTAGGGTGCATGTCCACGGGAATGCCGCGGCCGTCGTCCACCACTTTCACGCCGCCGTCGGCCTGCAGGACAACCTCGATGTGGGTGCAGTAGCCTGCAAGGGCCTCATCCACCGAGTTATCAACAACTTCGTAGACGAGGTGGTGGAGTCCGCGCGGTCCTGTAGAACCGATGTACATGCCCGGGCGCTTCCGTACCGCCTCCAGGCCTTCAAGGACAGTGATGTCGCTGGCACCGTATTCACGCGGCGTCGCCGATGCGGCCGGGGTGTCAGGCGTACGGGCATCCTCGACTGCGGGTTCAGCTGCCAGAATATCTGTATTGTCGTTAGCCACAGGCGCTGTCGACTCCTCTGTTCTCGATGATGGCCGGCCGAGTCCCCTCCTGGATCAGGAAAGTCATCCGCCAACAGGCACAAACTTATAGCGCCGGTGGCCTGCTGACGGTGGGGATCCGCACTCCGCGTGCTGTGAGCGCGCGAAAACGGACTCAGTCAACGTTTCACCCGCGCCCAGTTATCTACACCGATTCTACCGCGCGACAGCCCATTTCCCCGCATTCCAGGGCCGTCGGCGGACAGTGGTGTGCCCATGCGAGGGCATTGGCCGCGCCTAGGGCGCGCTGGAAGTACGGCCTCCGGGTGCCTATACGCCCGGCGTCCCTTACAGCGCTCTACACGCCGTTGGGCGGATTTTCAAGAGTCCGGTGCCGGCACTACCCGTAAGTGTCCCGGGGGCCCCGGCCGTTTACCGAGCGGCCGCCCTTGCGCCAGCTCGGTGCCGCAGGGCCGAGCACCTTGATGCTGGTTACCACTCCGTCGCCCAGCTCCACCCGGAACTTCTCCAGGAGGCTGGTGCTTAGCAGGCGCAGCTGGGTGGCCCAGGCGGTTGAGTCGCACCGGACGTGCAGGGTGGTGTCGGTGAAACTTTCCGGGACGCAGTGGGCCGAGATTTCAGGGCCAACCAGGGTTGCCCATTCAGCCATCACGGACCCCACCGCCACCGGGGAGGTCCAGCCGCGTTCCGCCACCAGGCGTCCCACCACCTTGCCCAGGCCAAGGGGGTCGCGGCCCGTGGCGTGGAACTGGCTGAAGCCTCGGCTGTCGCGGGTGCCCTTTTTCGCCTTTGAGGTGCCCGGGCGGTGCGCTGCCCTGCGGATTTCGCCGCGCGCTGCGGCTGCTTCCCGCATCCGGTTCAGGGCAACCTGCGGGGCATCGATGTTGTCGGGATCGCGGCCGGGCTGGAGCCCGCCGCCCTTTTCATTGTCCCTGCTCATCAATACCTCCCGGGATGACCTTCACCCGCCGTCCGGACAGCTCTTCCGGGATGTCGGCGTCGACGGCGGCGGTCACCAGGACCTGCTCCGCGCCGGAGACTATTGCGGCCAGTTTACGCCGCCGCTGGACGTCCAGCTCGGCAAAAACGTCGTCGAGGATCAGGATGGGAGCAGACCCTCCGGTACGGGCGTCGTCCAGCATCACATAGTAGGAGGCGAGCCGCAGCGAGAGGCACATGGACCATGTTTCGCCATGCGAGGCATAACCCTTGGCCGGCGCCTGGCCCAGGATGAGTTCCAGCTCGTCGCGGTGCGGTCCCACGAGCGAAATGCCCCGTTCGATTTCCTTCCGGCGGGATTCGGCGAAAGCGCGGACGTACCGCTCCGCCAACTCGTCCACAGAGAACCGGCGCAGGTCTTCCACGTCCGGCGAAGCACCTCCGGCCGCGGTGCCCGCAGCGGGAGGGAGCGCTGCGCCGTCGTCGTCCATCTGGCTCTGGAGGGTGGAGCGGTAGACGGCGTCTGCCGGTTTTGACGCGTCGGTGAGGTCCGCATATGCCCGCGCCAGATGCGGGCGCAGCCGCTCCACCAGTTCAAGCCTGGCGTGGAGCAGTTCGGCGCCGGCCTTCGCCATGTGCTGGTCCCACACGTCGAGGGTTGCCTCATGGGCAGGAGTGAATTTGCCCGCCCGGGCAGACTTCAGCAGCGCATTGCGCTGCTTCAACACGCGGTCGTAGTCGCTGCGGGTCGCGGCATGATGCGGAATAAGGCTCGCGAGCAGCTCATCCAGGAAGCGGCGCCGGTTCGAGGGATCCCCCTTGACCAGGGCCAGGTCCTCCGGAGCGAAGAGGACCGTTTGGCATATGCCGAGCAGGTCACGGGCACGCACCGGATTACTGCGGTTGATCCGGCCGCGGTTTGCCCGCCCTGCGTTGATTTCAAGTTCCAGGACCGTAGTCTGCCCGCCCCGGACCAGGCGGGCCCGCACCAACGCCCGGTCCGTTCCAAACCGCAGGAGGGGTGCATCCGAGCTGACGCGGTGGGAGCTGAGGGTGGCCAGGTAGCCGATGGCCTCCATCAGGTTGGTCTTGCCGATGCCGTTGTATCCCACCAGGACTGTGACGCCCGGAGCCAGGGCAAGGTCAACCTGGGCGTAGCTGCGGAAGTCGGTCAGGGAGAGGTGTTCGAGGTACACGCGGTTTTCGGCAATTCTGGGAACCTCGCGGTTCCCGGCTGGATGCTACTTGGCGGGGCGGGTGGCGTGGCCGCCGAACTGGTGGCGCAGTGCGGATACCATCTTCATGGCCGGTGAGCTGTCCTCGCGCGATTCGAAGCGGGCGAACAGTGCCGCAGTGATGGCCGGGGCGGGAATTGCGTTGGCAATGGCCTCTTCCACCGTCCACCTGCCCTCGCCCGAATCCTCGACGTAGTCGTCGATGTTCTGCAATCCCGGGTCTTCATCCAGCGCCTTGACCAACAGGTCCAGCAGCCAGGACCGGACCACCGTGCCTTTTTGCCAGGCGCGGAAGGTTCCGGGAAGGTCGTTGATGATGTCTTTGGAAGCCAGCAGCTGGTATCCCTCGGCGTATGCCTGCATCAGGCCGTATTCGATCCCGTTGTGGACCATCTTGGCGTAATGCCCTGCGCCGATCCCGCCCACGTGCACAAAGCTGTCCTCACGTTCGCCCTCCGGGCGCAGGGCATCAAACACCGGAAGGGCGCGTTCGATATCCGCAGCATCTCCGCCCGCCATCAGGCCGTAACCGTTCTGCAGGCCCCAGACTCCGCCGGAGACGCCACAGTCCGCAAAGCGGATGCCCTTGGCGGCGAGGAGTTCGCCGTGTTTCTGGTCTTCCGTGAACCGCGAGTTTCCGCCGTCGATCACCAGGTCGCCCTCGGCGAGTTTGTCGCCAAGTTCCTTGATGACGGCGTCCGTGATCTCACCGGCGGGAACCATGACCCAGATCAACCGCGGCACCGGGACTGCGGCAAGGAGTTCATCAAGGGTGGCGACGTCGGTGATGTCCGGGTTCCGGTCGAAACCGGTGACCTCCACGCCGCCCTTGCGCAGGCGTTCGCGCATGTTGAATCCCATTTTGCCAAGGCCGATCAGTCCAATGTGCATTCTGGAACTCGTTTCTGCGCTAGAGGTGTGGCTGCGGGACCGTGTTCCCAACTAGGTAGCGCTAAGTGTCGTTTTGAACCTCCAAAACGACACTTAGCGCTACCTAGTTGGAGGGGGCTAGTTGGGCAGGCGGACCGGCATCACCAGGTAGCGGTAGTCATCCTGGTCCTCGCCGTCGGCGTCCGCCTGGGCTGTGATCATGGCCGGCTTGGGCGCAGTGGTGAACGAGAACCGGACGAACTTGGTCTCGATCACGCTGAGGCCTTCCACCAGGTAGTGGGGGTTGAAGGCCACGGTGATGTCGTCACCGGAAAGCTGGGCCTCAAGTTCCTCGGAAGCCTGGGCGTCCTCGCCGGTACCGGCGTCCAGGTTCAGGAGCCCCTGGGTGAAGGCGAGCCGAACGGGGGTGTTGCGTTCAGCTACCAGGGAGACACGGCGCACCGCTTCAACAAGCTCCTGGGTCTGAACCGTGGCATGGATGGGAGTCGAGTCCGGGAACAGCGACCGGATCTTGGGGTAGTCCCCGTCCACCAGCAATGAGGTGGTGGTTCGTCCGCCGCTTTCGAAACCGATCAGCCTGCTGTCGTCGTCGGCGAGGGCAAGGTTGATGTCACCGCTGTTGCCGAGGGTCTTGGCAACTTCGTTCAGGGTTTTTGCCTTGACCAGGGCGCTGGTGGAGATGCCCGGGGTGACCGGCTTCCACGGCACTTCACGCATGGCAAGGCGGTACCGGTCAGTGGCGAGCAGCGTGATGAGGTCGTCCTCGATTTCCATCCGCACGCCGGTGAGGATGGGCAGCGTGTCATCCTTGCTGGCGGCAATGATGACCTGTGAAACCGCCTGGGCGAAGGAATCACCGGGGACAGTTCCGCTGATGGGCGGGAGTGCGGGAAGCGGCGGGTACTCGGCCTCGGGCATCGTGGCGAGATGGAAGCTGCTTCGGCGGCAGGTCAGCGTGACTTTGTTGCCGTCCGTTTCGACGTCGACCGGTGCCGAGGGGAGGCTGCGGCAGATGTCGGCCAGGAGCCGGCCGGATACCAGGATGGTGCCTTCGTCCCGGATGTCCGCTGTGATTTCCAGCCGGGCGGAGGTCTCGTAGTCAAAGCTGGAGAGGCTCACGGTGCCCGCTTCGGCCTTCAACAGCAGGCCGGACAGGACGGGCACCGGCGGCCGCGGAGACAACGACCGGGCTGTCCAGGTGACGGCTTCTGCCAGGACGTCCCGATCGACTCTGAACTTCACGGAAGGGTGCCGCCTTTCATTGCTGCTGCCATAAGACCTGGAACTTCCCGCAGGCAGTTCCAAAGAGTGGGGTGCCCCACCACCTGAACCTGCATGGTCCGTGCTGCAGGAACCACACGAAAACCCAAGGATGGGAGCGCTGCTGACAGCTTAGCCGGAAGATCGGGGATTAACCCATCCCCGGTGGTCCCGACTGCCCGGAGGGCCGCCCGGCCCGGTGTGGTCTGGACGAGCGCACAGGTCTTGTTGTTTGAGGGATTTCAATTTTTTGGGATTAGTAGTGTTAATAACTGCTGTGGAAACTGTGGATAACCTCCCCCTGCCGCGGGTTCCAGCGGTTAAGCCCTGTTCATCCACTGTGGGCGGCGCAGGTTTTAAACAGGGTGTGGATGGGGACAAGATTTTTTGCGATTTTGCGAATCCACAGGCGCCTTAAGGGTTTTAAGCCCATTAACCGCGGTTGTCCCCTTAAGTATCCACAGGCTTATCCACATGCACCTGTTAATAAGGTATAGGTGCGGCCGGCTAGGAGTCGCGCTGCTGCTGCTTGATCCGGTTGGTCAGCTCAGTTACCTGGTTGTAGATCACACGCCGCTCGGCCATCAGTTCGCGGATCTTCCTGTCAGCGTGGATCACTGTGGTGTGGTCGCGGCCGCCAAGTTCCTGGCCGATCTTCGGCAGCGACATGTCCGTGAGCTCGCGGCAGAGGTACATGGCAATCTGGCGCGCCGTCACCAGGGTCCTGGTCCGCGACTTGCTGCACAGCTCTTCCATGCTCAGCTTGAAGTACTCGGCCGTCTGCTGGAGGATCTGGCCGGACGTGATCTCCTGGGCGCCGTCGTCGGTAATGAGGTCCTTGAGGACCATCTCCGCAAGTGCCACATCCACGGGCTGCCGGTTGAGGCTTGCAAAGGCGGTGACCCGGATCAGTGCACCCTCAAGTTCACGGATGTTGCTGGAAATCTTGGATGCGATGTATTCCAGTGCGTCATCGGGAGCAGAGAGACCTTCGCTCAGGGCCTTCTTGCGGAGGATGGCGATGCGGGTTTCGAGTTCCGGCGGCTGGATGTCCGTGAGGAGGCCCCACTCGAAGCGGGACTTCATGCGGTCCTCGAATCCTGCCAGCAGCTTGGGCGGCTGGTCCGAAGTGATGACCACCTGCTTGTTGTTGTTGTGCAGGGAATTGAAAGTGTGGAAGAACTCCTCCAACGTCCGGTCCTTGCCCGCGAGGAACTGGATGTCATCGATGAGCAGTACATCCACGTTGCGGTAGGTGGTCTTGAAGCTGGCGCCCTCATCGTCACGGATGGAGTTGATGAAGTCGTTGGTGAACTCTTCCGAGTTCACGTAGCGGACGCGGATGCCGCTGTAGAGCCGGCGGGCATAGTGGCCGATGGCGTGCAGCAGGTGCGTCTTGCCCAGCCCCGAATCACCGTAAATGAACAGCGGGTTGTAGGCCTTTGCCGGCGCTTCAGCGACGGCGACGGCCGCAGCGTGGGCGAAGCGGTTGGAGGAACCAATGACGAAGGTGTCGAAGACGTACTTCGGGTTCAGGCGGCCGAACTCGTGCGAAGTGCTGGGGAGCATGGGCTGCGGCTTCTGTTCGATGAGCTGGTCCGGGGAGAAGGACGGCTCGACGACGACGGGCTCGGGTTCTTTGTGGATGGGAACCAGGTCCGTGTCCACGTCGATGGCGCACCGGATGTCCTCGGAGAAAACGTTGTGCAGTGCGTCATCCAGGGCGTCCTTGACCTGCGTCTGGAGCACTTCGCGGGTGAGTTCGTTGGGAACTGCCACCAGGAGCGTGGACCCGATCAGGCCCTGCGCCTGGGCAAGGATGACAAAGCCACGCTGCCGCGGTGAGACACGGTGGTCCTGTTCCAGCAGGCTGACAACGCGCCGCCAGGAACTTCCGACAGTATTGGCGTGGTTGGCTTCGTCTACTGTCATCAATCGGTTCCCTCAAAACTTGCTTTGCCTGCATTGCCTGCAGCCGCGAGTCTTGAACCAGGATGGGTTCAGCTTCATCCACAGGGTTATGCACAGCACGTGGATAATCGGCTACTGGGCCACTCTAGGGGATGAAAAGCCTAGAAGATAGCTGGCAAGGAGCTTGTGGATAATTACATGGATGTGGTTTCCAAAACGGCCCTGTGAGCCACTTCATCCACAGCCTCGGAGGGCAGGTTAAGCACAGTTGGGGATAGCCCGCACGTGGAGCCTCAGTTTGACTCAGGGGTTCAGGTTGCCCTAACGTTGTGAAGTCCTTTGTGTCCGCTTTTTGGCCCCATCTGAATCTCTTAGGCGCAGTGCGCTTGAGCAGCCGGGGGAAGCGTGCATATACAAAACTTAGCGTCGGCCAGTTCTTCCCCATACGGTGGGCGCACCTTTGATCCACTGGAGTAACTAACGTGAGCAAGCGGACTTTTCAGCCGAATAACCGCCGTCGAGCCAAGAAGCACGGCTTCCGCCTTCGTATGCGTACCCGTGCCGGCCGCGCCATCTTGGCGGCCCGTCGTGGCAAGGGCCGTACCGAGCTGTCGGCGTAAATAACTGACTTGTCGGTAGACATTTCTTTGCGAGTTTAAGGTGCTGGCCACCCGTAACCGTTTGAGGACTGCAGCCGATTTTTCAACAACTGTACGTTCCGGTGTCCGCAATGGACGCCGGAACGTAGTGTTATATACGGCAGCTATTGCTGCCGACGAACCCAGCCGGATCGGGTTCATCGTTTCCAAGAGTGTAGGGAACGCTGTGGCCAGGAACCTCGTTAAGAGGAGACTGAGAGAAGCAGGTGCTGCCTCGCTGCGCGAGTACGGCACCGGGTTTGCCATAGTGGTCCGGGCGCTTCCTGCGTCCGCAACTGCCAGCTGGGACCAGCTGCTGTCGGATTACAATGCCGCATTGGAATCAACGATGACCCGGCTGGCCGGCCGCCCTGCAAGGGCTGCCGCCAACAGTTCGGCCGGTACTACACAGGAGGGGACACTGCGTGCGTAACGCCACCGCCGTCGTCGTTACCTGTCTCCGACGTAGTGCCGCAGCAGTTGCGCTGTTCCTCTGGAACCTGCCCCGCAGCATACTCATTCTTTTATTGATGGCCTACCGCAAGGTGATTTCACCCTTGTACGGCCAGGTCTGCCGCTTCTTTCCTTCGTGCTCGGCCTATGCCCTCGAGGCGATTACGGTGCACGGCGCCGTCAAGGGCAGCTGGCTGGCAGCCCGGCGCCTGGCGCGCTGCCATCCCTGGAACGCCGGCGGTGTGGACCACGTCCCCGCCGGCCACCGCCACTGGCCTGAAAACCAGACCCCCACAATTGTTGTACTGAACAACCCGGACAAATACCTGGCTGCGCAGTCTGATGGAGAAGGCCGCACTGCGGCCTGACGAATAGGGATATCGTATGGACTTCTTTGAAACAATCATGTTTCCGTTCAAGTGGCTTGTTTCCATCATCATGGTGGGCTTCCACGAAGGGCTGAGCAGCATCGGCCTGCCGGAAGCCTCCGGCTGGACGTGGACGCTGTCCATCATCGGGCTGGTACTGGTGATCCGTGCCGCCTTGATTCCCGTGTTCGTCAAGCAGATCAAGGCCCAGCGCGGAATGCAGCTGCTGCAGCCTGACCTGAAGAAGCTCCAGGACAAGTACAAGGGCAAGACCGACCAGCTGTCCCGCCAGGCCATGGCCCAGGAACAGATGGCCATGTATAAGAAGCACGGCACCAACCCGTTCTCTGCCTGCCTCCCCATGCTGATCCAGATGCCGTTCTTCTTCGCACTGTTCACCGTGCTCTCCGGCATCAGCGCCGCCCGTGACAAGGGCGTCGGTATCGGGGCCATGAGCCACGACCAGGTGGTCCAGTTTGACGAGTCCACCATCTTCGGGGCCACGCTGTCCGCCTCGCTCCTGCACGGTGGCGAGGGCAACCTCACTTCAGTGTGGATCCTCTCCATCCTCATGATCCTTGCCATGACGGCCTCGCAGTTCATTACGCAGAAGCAGATCATGGCCAAGAACATGTCCGAAGAGGCCATGGCCAGCCCGTTCATGCGCCAGCAGAAAATGATGCTCTACATCCTGCCCATCGTCTTTGGCGTCGGCGGCATCAACTTCCCCATCGGTGTCCTGATCTACTGGACCACCACCAACCTTTGGACCATGGCACAGCAGTTCTTCGTCATCCGCCGCATGCCGACGCCGGGATCCCCCGCCGCCAAGGCCCTCGCCGAGCGCCGTGCCGCCAAGGGCCTTCCGGCCTTGCCCATCCTGGGCGGTAAGAAGGACGAGGCGGCAGCCGAGGCTGCTGCCGCCGCGGCCGTGGCGCAGGCCAAAGCCCAGCGCATCCAGCCACAACGCAAGAACAGGAAGAAGAAGTAATGTCTGCCGAGAGCACCGAACACGCCCTTTCCGAGGACATCATCGAGAGCCGGGACGCGTCCGCGAATGGGGAATCCACGGGAACTGACGTACCCAAGGGATCGTCAGCCAGCCGCCTGGAGGAAGAGGGCGACGTGGCAGCGGACTACCTGGAGGAGCTGCTGGACATTGCCGACATCGACGGCGATATCGACATTGAAGTCCGCAACGGGCGCACCTACATCTCCATCGTGACAGAGGAAGAGTCCGATGCCCTGGACAATCTGGTGGGTGAAGACGGAGAAGTCCTTGAGGCACTCCAGGAGCTCACCAGGCTCTCCGTTCTCTCGGCGACTGACAACCGGTCCAGGCTGGTCCTGGATATCAACGGCTACCGCCAGGAGCGTACCGGCCACCTGCAGAAGATCGCGGAAGATGCGGCAGCTTCAGTGAGGGAAAACGGCGAGCCGGTGGCACTGGAACCGATGAGCGCCTATGAGCGCAAGATTGTTCATGACGCTGTTGCAGACCTGGGACTGGTCAGTGAGTCCGAGGGCGAAGGCGCCGGACGCCACATTGTTGTGTCCGCAGACTAGAGAATTGCTGATCCGCTAATCATGGTTGACATCACGGCAGCTGAACTCGTGGCCGCTGAGAAAATATTCGGCGACCGGTTGGACCTGGCTAAGCGCTATGTGGAGCACTTGGCTACCTCCGGAACGGAGCGCGGCCTTATTGGGCCGCGGGAGATTCCCCGGCTCTGGAGCCGTCATGTGCTCAATTGCGCTGTCATTGAGAGCGAGATTCCCGAGGGCAGCCATGTGGCCGACGTCGGCAGTGGTGCAGGCCTGCCGGGCCTCTGCCTCGCGATTGCCCGTCCGGACCTGGAACTGACCTTGATCGAGCCACTGGAGCGCAGGGTTATCTGGCTTCAGGAAGTGGTTGACGATCTTGGCCTGGACAACGTCACCGTAATGCGGACCCGGGCCGAGTTGGCAGTGGGACATGTGGAGGCTGACGTGGTGACAGCCCGGGCGGTGTCTGCCCTCAGCAACCTCGCCGGCCTCACGATTCCGCTCCTCGCCGGTAAGGGCGAGGTGGTGGCCATCAAGGGGCGCAGTGCGGCTGAGGAAATCGAAAAGGCCGCCAAGACCATTCGCAAACTGGGCGGCATTGAAACGTCTGTTCTGACTGTGGGCGAGAGCCTGCTGGAGGAACCTACTACTGTGGTGCGCATCGTTGTAAACAAGTCCCAAAAGAAAGCCTAGTTCAGGCCCGGTGACCCAACTCTGCCGGGTCCAGCGGTTAGGCTAGACAACGGCAGCAAATTTGGCCGAACGAGAGTGAGTGTGCCCCAGTGACCAGTAGCGAAGCCTCCACGCAACGGATACCGCCGTTCGTGTCCTTGGGGTCAGCACGTTCCGTCGCTGGTCCCATTGTGCCCCCGGCCAAGGGTGGAATTCATCCGGAAAGGGTTGCGGCAGGCGCCAACGCCATGGCCGTTTCACGTGAAACAACCGTCTCCGGTAGATCCAACATCATCGACGCCATTGATGATTCCAGCCCGATCGCCCGCGAATTGGCACATGAGACCAAACGCCGTGAACGGCTGGTGGGCCGGAAGCTTCCCCGTCCGGAGAACACGCGCGTTTTTACTGTCTCGAACCAGAAGGGTGGGGTAGGAAAGACCACCACCACCGTCAACATTGCTGCCGCCCTTGCCGCGGCCGGATTGAATGTCCTGGTCATTGATATCGATCCTCAGGGCAACGCGTCCACCGCCCTGGGAATCGAACACCATGCCGACGTGGACAGCATCTACGATGTCCTGATAAACGACGTCCCGCTCGCGGACGTAGTGGCGCCCTGCCCGGACATCAACAATTTGATCTGTGCACCCGCCACCATCCACCTTGCCGGCGCGGAGATTGAACTCGTTTCGCTGGTGGCCCGTGAGCAGCGACTGCGCCGGGCAATTGACGTCTATGCAAAGGCGCGGGAAAAGAACGGCGAGCAGCGGCTCGACTACATCTTTATCGATTGCCCGCCAAGCCTTGGACTGCTGACGGTCAATGCCTTCTGTGCAGCCAACGAGGTGCTGATCCCCATACAGTGCGAGTACTACGCACTTGAAGGACTGAGCCAGCTTCTCAAGAACATTGAGATGATCCAGAAGCACCTCAACGCGGACCTTGTGGTTTCCACCATCCTTTTGACGATGTACGACGGGCGGACGAATCTTGCCGCCCAGGTCGCGGCCGAGGTCCGCCAGCATTTTCCGGACCAGGTGCTGTCTGCTGTTGTTCCGCGTTCCGTGCGGATATCAGAGGCACCGAGCTACCAGCAGACTGTCATGACGTACGACCCTTCCTCCAGTGGAGCCCTGTCTTATCTGGAAGCCGCTGCTGAAATAGCAGAGCGCTGAATCTTCAAACTGCAACGACCGGAGCACGGCATGGCCGGGATCTACCACTGGAGGGATTACCAATGAGCGAGAAGCGACGTGGCCTGGGCCGCGGTCTTGGCGCGCTGATTCCAAGTTCCGCCGCCGCCAACGGTTCGGGCAACGGTACAGCCGCCTCCCGTCCGGTAGACCTCTTCTTCCCTGAGGGACGAAGGAAGACGGAACCAGCCGAAGAGGCCGCGGCCAACCAGTCCTCGGACAAGGCAGCAAGCCAAGGGACCGCTGCTCCGTCCACTAAGCAGCCGTCCACCGCATCTCCCGCAGGCAAGAGCACTGCCGGAAGAAGCGCCGCCGCAAAGCCCCGTTCTTCCGGCAGTGTTTCCGCCAAAACAGAAGAGGGCAGTGAATCCCCTCGCAAGGTTGAGGCCGCTCCTGATCTGCAGGCGGAGCAGCCAGGGGTGGCCGCTACGGCGTCGGCGTCTGGTGATTCCGCTGAACGGGAGGACGAGCCCACCTGGACTGACTCAGGCGTGGAGCTGGTAGAGGTGCCGGGCGTTCGCTTCGCAGAAATTTCAGTCACGGACATCCACCCCAACCGCAAACAGCCGCGATCGGTCTTCGATGAAGACGATATGGCTGAGCTCGTTCACTCCGTTCGTGAAATAGGCGTCCTCCAGCCAATTGTTGTCCGCAAATCAACCGAACCCGGTGGTGAACCCTTTGAGCTCGTCATGGGTGAGCGTCGATGGCGGGCGGTTCAGGCTGCCGGCCTCGAGACCATCCCTGCAATTGTCAGGGACACCACCGACGACGATCTTCTGCGGGACGCCCTGCTGGAGAACCTGCACCGGAGCCAGCTGAACCCCCTCGAAGAGGCGGCGGCCTACCAGCAGCTCCTCGAAGACTTCGGAACCACCCATGAGCAGCTGGCGGATCGTATCGGGCGTTCGCGTCCCCAGGTGTCGAACACCCTTCGGCTGCTCAAACTGCCCCCTTTGGTACAGCGCCGGGTCGCGGCAGGTGTATTGTCCGCAGGCCACGCCCGTGCACTGTTGGCCCTGCCCGACGCTGCAGCGATGGAGCGACTGGCCCAGAAGATCGTGGCTGAGGGGATGTCAGTGCGAGCCACTGAAGAGGCCGTAACGATGTACCAGGATCCCGCCAAGCCGGCGAAGAACAATATCCCCCGTCCTGGTGCCCGCCACGAGCGGCTCGATTACTTGGCGTCCTCCCTTTCTGACCGGCTTGATACCAACGTCAAGATTTCCCTTGGTGTCCGCAAGGGCAAGGTGAGTATCGAATTCGCAAGCGTCGAGGATCTCAACCGGATTATGGATGTCCTCGCGCCTGGTTCGAACAACTAAAGCGCATCGTTCCGCAGAAGGAAGGCCTGATTCCGTGTGAATCAGGCCTTCTTCTTTGAGCTGGGGCTACTTCCGCTTAGTGGTCATTGTCTGGGTTTTGGGGTGCCAGGATGCTGGATCTCTTCGTTTCCTGACCATCTAGTCTGTTAAGACTTTCACGCGAAGGCTGAGTGGAGTTGCTGCGTCTTAGGCAGATCGGGTTTCTATTCGGACTGCCCCGGAAGTCCAGGTCTCCGGCACTGATGATCCCCCGCTCGCTATCGTCACTCCCATGGAGCTGCGGTCTCGGACTCTCCCTATACCCGCCCGAGAGCCGAATAATTGAGGTGCCGGAACGAAATCGGTGCTCTTCCATGGTGGAACTCTCTGTATGTAGTCCTTATGCGCCGCCATCCGCAGCGTTCCCAAATGTGTTTCACGTGAAACCCCCTATTACCAGGCTCTGTTGCCGCTCATCCGTGTCCCCGCCTGCCTTCGGCGGGCACACTAGAGTAGCCCAGAGAATCTCTGTCGCGGGGCCGCGGCGCCCACTCACCTTGTCCCGCTGTCCACTTGCCGCTGATAGATACTCGAATCATTTCCGATCGTGGTCGGGGTTGAGGTTGGGTTGTATGTCGGCGGCCGATTCTTTTCTCGTCGTCCTAGGAAAGTTGCCCGAGAACTCGAATGCCACCTTCTAAGTTTTTGGTGGCAGTACCTACGTGATAACAACTACCAAGCAAGTAGCACTCGGGGCTTTCCCTATACCCGCGTAGAGCCGAACAATTGAGGTTCTGGAACGAAATGGGCGTTTCTCCTGGTGGGACTTCCCGCATCTGACCCTATCTGAGCCGCAATCCTTAGTGATTCCACGCGTGTTTCACGTGAAACCCCTGGTAACAGGCAATGTTGCCGATCATCCACGTCTCCTTCGGGCTGGATAGAAGGGTTAGCCCAGCGGACCCAGCGGTTGCCCAGAGTGTCACGGGCCGCGGTGCCCACTCGCTGCTGATAGTTAGTCGGAGTCTTTCCGATCGTCATTGGTTCGGCGTCGGTATGTCGGCGGCCGTCTGTTGTCCCGTCCTGCAAGGCAAGCTTCCCGTGTGGTCGCATGGTCACGTTCTTAGTCCTATCGGAGGCCCCTACCCCGTAACGACTACAGTGCCGGTAGCACGAGTGTCAGGCGCACTGTTTCACGTGGAACATGTGCCCTTGAGGCAAAGAGCTGGTAACTCGGGTTAAAGCCGTCCACTTAGGCTTCAAAGTTCGCGGGCCGTATATCCCGATCCGGCGCACATACATGCACTTTTCGCAGCCGCCACTCCCGGGGCGTGCGAACCAAGGCGCACACACGCCTAGGCACATCGTTCCTGGTTCTGGATGCAACTCGGCCCAGGAGATTCTGCGCGGTGGGCGTGAGTGGTGGCCTGCATTGCAGATACACCCAGGCAGGTTTTGACTGAACGTACGGCATCGTACGGCAGTGTCCGTGGGGCACATTGCCGGACGGACCCCTGCTTGTTTCACGTGAAACGATTGCTAACCCCTAGCGCTCTTGGTTTCCGCAAAGGCACAGCACGAGCAGTCGTCGAGTTTGCGCCTGCAGTAGCTCGATGATTGGCTTCGAGGAGTATGGATGAGAGGGCTACTGACAGGTGTAGGCTCATGACCGGCGAGTGAGCGATGAAGCACCAGACTCATAATCGGGTGCACGCCACTGACGGCTCAAAAGGGGCAACGCGGAGGCCGGATGCTCGGAAGGATAACCACCAGCGGTCAAGCTCTGGGATCCAATCTTGCGTTCTGGAATAGTGAGGCGGATCCCCGCGCGAGCAGACCTGTGGTGGGCGGGTTGTTGTCATCACTCCCCTGGACCGTCATAGCGCCATAGCACCGGGCCGGAGAACTCCACAACGGCTGGTTAGGGGTCGTGTAGTCCGCACGGGTTCAGTCAAGAAGATACGGGCGGCTGGACGTGCCTGCAGTCTCTCACGTGGAACAACGCGGGCTGTCGCGTCCTGCTACTAGGGGATGCCGTCCCGGCTAGCAAAGAGCCGTGCTGCGATCCAGCACGAAAGGGGCTCTCGAACCGCGGTGCAACGCACGATGCGCAGAGGCCGTCCACTGGCCGTTCACTACGGTGTCACCACCCTCTGCGGGGCGGTAAGGTCGTTGCTGTTCTCTGTCGGGGCCCTTCCGCCTTCCTGTTCCTCATATCCCCGGGGTGCCCAACATAGCGGTTTTGGGGCCGGCCGCCTTGCCATTTGAGGTGTCCCTGCCGGCAGTGGTCTTCCACACACCCTTCGGGTGTAGTGGACATGGCTGTGGATTGCGCTGTGGATAACTTTGTGGACAGTGGGCCTCACGGAACGGGAGGTTGAACCGGTACGTCGCCAGAGGGCAGTTCCTCTGGGGCATCCCCAGCTCTACGGTGCGGATTGATTCACTGCCTCGTTTCACGTGAAACAAACTAGGAGTGCAGAACGATGCTGTTTCTGCGCCTGTATCTACTAACTATGGTTTATTCAGGGACTGGGAAGGGCTTGGAATCTTGAGAGCAGGCTCGCCGGGAGACCGCAGACCGACCATAGCTTGCCACACTCGGCTGCAACTGGGGGTTGGGGCTGTCGTGGCGGATCAGCAAGCGGCGCGGGCTCTTGGCTAGGTGGCTGTGGATAAGGCTGTGGATAGGAGCGAACTGCTGGTGTGGATAACTTGTGGATAGACTAGCGGGCTGCTTGGGATCATGAGGCCCAGGTGTGGCCCATGGATGGGGTGCACATTGAGGACCTGGCTGGATTTATGGCGTTGAGGGTCCACCGGGCAGACAGCGGATTGGTTAACTGCGGCCGGCTGGTTGGATGGTCCTGACGTGACGGTTGTGAGATGGGGCCGCCGGTACGCACGCATTGAAAGAGTAGGAGGCAAGTAGTTGGCCCCCTAGATTACGTGCACCCTGCTCCCGACTCTGTTTTGGTGAAGAACCAAGGGGTGCCGGTAAGTGCACGGCCCAAGACAGAATCGGCTGGCTATAGACTCGTGGATTGTCGAGTCCGGCTCCTGCCGAGAGGTTCATACTCGGCGGTGTGCGCGCCTGGTGGTCACACCGATGTGGAGCTGTAGGCGTCAGGTACAGCAAGCTACCCTAAAATCCACATCGCAAGGCACAGGCAAGACGCCAGACGAAGGTGGGAACGTCCTAGCCAATGAGAGGAGAGGTCCCAGTCATCATGCGGTGCCTGCACTCTGGGGCCACCACGTAGGGGGCTGCAGCTTCACCAGGAGGTTTGCAGTCGCACCGCAAACTCTCCCATGCGGCGACCGCGGTGTTTCACGTGAAACGGTTCTGTACAAAGGTCGGTTCTAGGCGCGCGCTCCCCCGGGCTGAAACGGGAGGGGTGGTGCCCCCAAACTCGACCGGGGCCCCGGCGAACTGCCGGGGTGTGCTGTCAGCGTTCATGCCACCTGAGAGTTCGAGCCTCCAGAACCTAGAACCAAGCGGCAGCCCGGGAGGAGCAGATCCACCAGCCATCGCCGACGGTCTCATTAAGCGGGCGGTCTCGTAGTCGCCGTGTCATGAGTATGAGTATGGGGAACGACCAACCTGCTCAGGCAGGAGAGGGACACAGACCGGTTGGACAGGCTCCGTTGGATCTAGCCGCCGCAGCCAAGTTGAGCACCCCGGTTGAACTTCAATGACCACCAGATGACAGCAGAACAGGGTGAAGTCCGTACAGGAGACCAGGTGGCTCCCCCGGAGAAATTCATGGCTATTAGCTCCAATGTCCCTTGGCCGCCTGTCGGGCCAAGTCTGCGGGGTGCGATTGGGGCGCACGGTTTTTGGTTGCCTCGCCAGTGTCGCGCACCGCTGGCGTGCAGTGATTGTCCGCGGGTCGTGGGAAGGCACTTAGAGACGAGGTGCACTGCAGTTAGAGCGAGCCTTCGGAAGAAGGACTGCGCGTTGACCTTGAGCCCGGCATCGCGCGGCCAGTAGGGCGGCTGTCCTTGGCTGCGCTCACCCCAACTTAGCTGTGCGTTGTGGAAAGGCCCGTGAGGCATCATTTGTCTTCTGCTTCACCTAACGGCTAGGTAGCGATTTCAATCTTGGTGCCGCGCTGGCGGCGTGTTTCACGTGAAACACGCCGCCCCCGCACCGCAGCATTCAGTCACGAGGTGTACCACTCACCACGTACGGATAGAAGCAATTCCTGTCCCGGCGCAGGTGTAAGTACGGTTCCTGTGCGATTGCCTACCGGAGCGGGAGGAATCCGCAGGGCGGGGCCGCATGGTGGGGCCTTCTCAGCACGAGATTAACCCAACCAAATAGGGCGGAGCTACGTGGATTGCAGTGCGTCATCCCTAATATGGAGCTCCCCTTAGCAGTGCGGGTGAAGTGCGGGTGACCCGGTCCTCTTATAGAGGCGGTGTACCGCGACTGCCGGACGGCCACGTTTCACGTGAAACAGCGGACCGCAGGGACTGACGGCGCTCACGAGCGGATGCGCGCACAGCCCCCGCAGTCTCACGAGCCTCACAGTTGCTCGTGTCCAGTTCCTGAAACAAAAGTGGCCACCGCCGGAAGGCGGTGGCCACTCGAGAAACTGCAGAAACCGCAGAACCTAGGACAGGACGTCAGCGAATTCCTTTTCGAAGAACTGCTTCGGCTTAGCGCCAATAACCGTGCTCTTCACTTCACCACCCTGGAACAGGTAGACAGCCGGGATGGAGGTGATGCCGTATTCGGCTGCGATGGATGGGTTGTCGTCCACGTTTACCTTGACGACATCAACCTTCTCGCTGTATTCCACCGAAATCTCGTCCAGGATCGGACCGAGCTTGCGGCAGGGCCCGCACCATTCGGCCCAGAAATCCACAATAACCGGCTTGTCGGAGGACAGAACGTCCGTGCTGAAGCTAGCGTCTGTTACGTCTTTGGCGTTACTCATAACCCTTGTCTCTCTCTTCGGATATTGGTTGCGGTGATTATGCGGGCAAGTCAGCGAGGTAATGCTCTACATCGATTGCGGCTACACAACCCGAACCGGATGCCGTGATGGCTTGGCGGTACGTGGGGTCCACAACGTCGCCGGCGGCGAAAACGCCGGGGATACTTGTCTTCGAGCTGCGGCCTTCGACGGCAATGGTCCCCTCGGGTGTCAGGTCAAGGACATCCTTGATCAGGTCAGTCCTGGGATCGTTGCCGATGGCCACGAACACGCCGGTCACCGAAAGATCGGAAACTGTTCCGTCAACGAGGTTCTTCAGCTTCAGGCCGCTGACTTTGTCCTCGCCTACAACATCGTCCACGGTGCTGTTCCAGATGAAGTTGATCTTTTCGTGGGCCAAAGCGCGGTCGGCCATGATCTTGGATGCCTTCAAGGTGTCGCGCCGATGGACAACTGTCACGGATTTCGCGAACTTGGTGAGGAAGAGTGCTTCCTCCATAGCGGAGTCTCCCCCGCCGATCACCGCAATGTCCTGGTCCTTGAAAAAGAAACCGTCACAGGTTGCACACCAGCTAACGCCGTGGCCTGACAGGCGCTTTTCGTTCGGCAGCCCGAGCTCCCGGTAGGCGGACCCTGTAGAAAGAATGATTGCCTTCGCACGGAAGCTCTCGCCCGTGGCAATGGTCACCGTCTTTACAGGACCTTCGAGGTCAAGGGAGGTCACATCCTCGAACTGGATCTCCGTGCCAAAGCGTGAGGCCTGCTTTTCGAAGTTCTCCATCAGGTCCGGGCCCATGATCCCTTCCGGGAAACCGGGATAGTTCTCGACGTCGGTGGTGTTCATCAGCTCACCGCCGGCGGTAACGGAGCCTGCAAGCAAAAGCGGCTTGAGGTTGGCACGGGCGGTGTATACAGCTGCCGTGTAACCAGCCGGGCCAGAGCCCACAATGATGACATCACGTACGTCGGACGCGGTGTTTTCTGCGATGGTCACTGAACGGTGAACCTCTTCCTTATTTGACGCGCCTCCCCGTGGAGGCCGGCCACATGGCACAACTGTTACTTGATCCTGAATATTCCGGCGCCTGGACGTGCTGAAACACAGGTAGACAGCAGACAACCGTCACCGCAGGCGCTCTTCCAAGGTTACAGCCCCACCAGGCAGGCGCTGCGCCTCCCCCGGCCACCGGCAGCGGCAACCGCCCGACAGCCCACATCACGGCGGCAGCCGCGCTTCAAGTAGCGGGAGGTTACTGCACCTTGATCTCGGCGAGCCGGACGCCGTAACCATAGCGCGTCTTAGGAGCGGCAAGCCGTGGCAGGGAGTTGATGGAGACAATCACGTACTGGGCCTGGACCGGCTCGGCCAAGGGCATTGTCAGGTCGGTTGACGTGAAACTGTTGGTCCCTACGGCTTTGGCACCATCCAGTGCAGGCCGGTCGTTGGTGTACACCGTGATGTTGCCACCGGATCCCCCCAACTGCGAAAGCGTGATGGATGAAACCTTGGCAGGGTTCTTGAGCTTTACCACCAGCGGGACGCCCTGGGGTGCCAGGCCGCCCCAGTTTTCGGTTGCGAACTCCATGTCCGACCAGTAGCTGGCAGCGTTGCCGTCATAGGCCTTCACCAAGTCACCATCGAAGGTGGCGGCGAAATCGAAGCTCCCCTGCCTGCTGATATTTTCAATTGCCGGCGGGGCGGCGGGAGCAGCGGAGGTCGGCGCCTGCGTTCCGGGTGCCGTGGTCTCCGGGGCACCACCATTGGTGGCAGGGGCGGTGGGAACCGCCTGCGGCTGCGGGGAGAAAAGGCTGCCCAGGTTTGTTACGGCGAAAACAAGCCCGGCAATGAGGACTACAGCGAGCAACCCGCCAACGAGCCATCGCATGGACCTGGGCTCGCGGCCGCCCTCGTCACGGTCGTCGTCATACCCGCTTTGGCTGTCAAATGAAGCACCTGCAGCGGCAGGCGCGGCAGAGCGCGCAAACAAGGAGGACTTATTGTTCTCCGTTTGAGGTTCGTCTTCAACCGGCGCGCCGGAAGGCTGGTCCTCGGCATAGGCGTAATCGGCGTCGGACCACAGGGACACTTTCGGCTTTCCGCCCGGGGTACCCTCCCCGCTTTCGGGAGCCGGTACCGGCTGGTGGTCCCGTCCGTGGCCAGCGCTCAGAGGAGTGGCGCGGGTTTCTGCTTCGCTGCCGCTACGGGTTCCGGAGCCGGCTTCAGCAGCAGCCGCAGCACCTGCCGCACCGCCCACTGCTGCTGCCCCGCCCATTGCGGAGGCACCGGTGGAGTTACGGGCGGAGGAAGGCGACGCCGCCGGCCGGGCAGGCGGTTTCGGCGGCACAACCGGTGCCTGCCGGTAGGGATCCACCTGGCTTGGGTGTGCATCGGAGTACTTGATGTAGCCCGCTTCAATGTGGTCTTCGTCGTCGTAGGGTTCGGGCTCGTTCGACCTTGGCTGGCCAAAGATCTCGCTGCCCAGGGTGTCGGTGAAGAAGGGTTCCACATAGGGCGGATTCGACGCGACCACCAGGTCCAGCAGATCCGCAGCCGACGTGTGGTTGGTGATGAGGTAGGTGGCAGCCTCGGTCATGCCAAGGTCCAGGACCTGGACGGTGCCGGGCCGCTCACCGGTAGCCACTTCCCGGGCGCTCTGGGCAACCTGCTCGGTGTTGCCGGGGCCGGCAACCAGGATGCTGACGGGACGGTTCAGGACCTGGTCCACACCGTCCAGCACCAGATCGTGGTCGTGCGAGGCCAATACAGTGGCGGTGACCTTGTAACGGCCGCCCAGTACTGATCCGACATCGATCGGGTTGGACACGTGTTCCTCCTAGACTGTCCGGGAGTGCCGGCTTGAATGATGCAACCGCCATCCAGGAGCCGCCGGGCGGCTGGCCCTGGATGCAACTACCCCTGTACCTTCTCGATCCTAGCCGATTGCGTCCCTTGCGCCCTGGATAAAGGCGGCGGCGGCCGGCTCGAAAGTCACTTTTTTCGGGGGCGCCGTGGCTTGAAGTAGGGGTTCTCGCCGGGCTTCCCCTGGAAGGTACGGCGTCCTGGCAGCGGAATCTGTTCCCGCAGCAAACCTCCCCGGGCCGTACTGGGCTGGTCCTCCGCGGGAAGGTAGTCCTCGTCGGACGAAGCCGGGCCGTCGCCGTCGCGCGCCTGCCTCCGCCGTGTCCCGTGTTCCGCGTCCTCCTGTTCCGGAGCCGGCCCGGCCCTGAAGGAAACGGCGTCGAACTCGCCGGAAATCCGGGGAATTAGCCCGGTGTCCACGGAGGTGGTGGCACGCTCCGGCGCGGGCCGCCGTGGTCCACCGGAGGCTCCGCCGGGGGGAGAGTCCGACGGCGGGGTCCCGGCTTCCGCGGAAGGTGACGGCGGTGCGCCGCGGCCCAGCCGTCCCAAGAGGGGGCGGAGCAGGTCGCGCAGTTCGGCAACGCGGAACAGCTTGAGCAGGAAGAAGTAGGCCACCAGCATGACCGGGCCCACCACGACGAGCGTTATGAGGGCTGTAATCCGGTCGCGCCAGGCGAAACCGTCCGGGCTGTAGCTGCCCATCAGCCAGAGCGCACCTGCACCTGCAATGGCCGAACCAAGCGCTGCATACCCCATGCGGATGTAGGAGTTGGCGATCCTTGGCCCGTCCAGGTGACCCAACAGGCGCCGCAGGAAGTACGCACTGATGACCACCGACAGGATGTTGCCCACCATATAGAGGACGGCGATGGCGTAGATGATCTGGGTGACCGGCAGGAACTGGATGGCGAACGCGCCCGCCACGTAGACAACGGCCAGGAGCAGCTGGATGAAGAACGGCGTCCGGGCGTCCTCATTCGCGTAAAACACCCGGGACATCATGAAGTTGGCGCTCATGAACGGCGTGCTCAGCGCCAGGATGGTGAGCGTCTGGGCCAGCATCACGCCGTCCTGGCGAAGCCCTCCGGAGAAGAACATGCCCAGGGGACCGGCGAGGGCAAAGAGGGCCAGGGCACCAAACACAGTGGCAACCGCCATGGTCCGCAGGCCGTGGGAGAGTGCATCGCGCAGCTCGTCATGGTTCCCGTCCTGCGAAGCCCGGGTCATCCGGTTGAACAGCACCGTGGCCAGTGACAGCGCGATGATGGAGTGCGGCAGCAGGTAGAGCTGGCTGGCAACCTCCAGCACGGCGTTGCCGGGCAGCATGTTCGCTGCAGGGTCTCCCGCCTGCTGCAGCCGGATGCGTTCCGCCCCGGGGATGGTGGCGATGCGCATGACGTACAGGAAGGCAAGCTGCCCGACGGCGGCCGTCAGCAAGGTCCAGACGCTCAGCCTGGCTGCCTGGCCCAGTCCTACTCCCCGCCAGCCGAACCGGGGCCGGAGGCCCAGCCGCAGCCGGATCACCGGAATCATCAGGATGGCGGTCTGGGATATCACGCCGATGGTGGAAAAGCCCGCCACCAGCAGGGTTTGGGTGCTGCCCCAGTTGTCCAGGGTGTGCGGATTCAGCTCGTTCGCACCGAAGATCCAGATGAACATGCCCAGGCCGGCGATGGCCACCACGTTATTAAGGATGGGCGCCCACATGGCAGGGCCGAATGCGCCGTTTGCGTTCAGCACCTGGGTGAGGAGGGCGTAAAGGCCGTAGAAGAAGATTTGGGGCAGGCACCAGAACGCGAAGGTGACGGCCAGGGCCTTCTGCTGGGGACTGTATCCCTGGGTGGTGAGCTCAATGACCCCCGGGGCCGCCAGCGTTACCAGGGCTGTCAGCCCCAGCAGGAGGAGCACAGCCAGCGTCAGCAGCCGGCTGATGTAGTCCGCTCCCCTGTCCGGAGCCTTGCTTGCCTTGATGATCTGCGGCACCAGGACCGCGTTGAACACGCCCCCGGCAACCAGCAGGAAGATCAGGTTGGGCAGGTTGTTGGCGTTGATGAGGGTGTCATTGACGGTGGAGCCAAGACCCAGGGCAGTGCCCAGCATCCAGGTCTTTCCAAAACCCAGGAACCGCGAAACGAGCGTCCCGGCAGCCATGATGGCGCTGGACCTGGTTTCGCTGGCAACCGTGCCGCCAGGGGAACTGTCCGCGCCGGCCGGCGCGGGGGGAACGCCGTCAGGGGCGGCGTCACCGGGCGGGCCGGCTTTATCGGAAGGAAAGTTGGTAGCTGACATCGAGTTCATCGTCTCACCCGAAGGCAGTTAAAGCCGCAATGCAGGCACCGGCTGCCCGGGGCGGCTGCAGCCCTAAAGGTGCCCGGGAAGGACTTCCCGGGCCAGATCGGCGATCCGGCGCTCGTTGGGGAAGGACAGCTTGCGCGCCAGTTCCTGGATGGGGACCCAGGCCACGTCCACGGCTTCCTGGTCCGGATCGTTCTCGATGGTGAGCTCGCCGCCCGTGGCCCGCAGGAGGTAGTGATGGACCGTTTTGTGGACCCGATGGCCGCTGACGGTAAACCAGTAGTCGATGCTTCCCAGCGGTGCGAGGATGTCGCCTTCAATGCCGGTTTCCTCGGCAATTTCTCGGACGGCGGCCTGCTCGTTGTTTTCTTTTCCCTCCGGGTGGCCTTTGGGAAGGCACCACTCCAGGCGTCCGCCGCGATTAAGGCGGGCGATAATCGCAACCCTCAACTCGGCGTCGGACGTGTCCACCACGACGCCGCCGGCGGAGACCTCCTCCACCGTGGGCAGCGATGCCGGTGCCGAATGCTGGGCAGGCGCAACGTGCGCACCAATTGCCGATGGCAATGGCGCGTTCGTCCTCCTGCCGGGAGCGCTCGGTACTGGATGGGCCATGGAGTCCACTCTAACGACTGTTGCCCGTTCGTGATGACCGGAACATGACACCAACATGGACGGCATATGACGCACTTTGCCGTGCACTGAGCGATTCCGCGCGATCTTGACCCTAATTTGGCCTGCCGACACGCTGGTTTCTGCCAAGCTTAAGTAACTATGGCGCACGCACATCACAAGACTGATTCCCAGACCGTTGATTTCCAGGTGGACCCGGTGGTCCTGGAGCTCGGCCGGCGCTTCGTGGACGCCGGCCACGAACTGTCCCTGGTGGGCGGACCGGTGCGTGACCTTTTCCTGGGCCGGACGTCCCCCGACCTGGACTTCACCACCGACGCCACCCCGGACCAGACCGTGGCACTCATCAAGAAGTGGGCGGACAACTACTGGGAGATCGGCCGCGCCTTTGGCACGATCGGCATGCGCAAGGCCGGCTTCCAGATCGAAATCACCACCTACCGGGCAGAGGCCTACGATCCTGATTCCCGGAAGCCGGTGGTGGCGTTCGGTTCGTCCTTAACCGATGACCTGCTTCGGCGGGACTTCACCATCAACGCCATGGCCCTGAAGCTGCCCTCCCTGGAACTGGTGGATCCCTTCGGCGGGGTCCGTGACCTTCATGCTTCCGTCCTGGCCACGCCGGGGGCACCCGAGCTGTCTTTCTCCGACGATCCGCTGAGGATGATGCGGGCGGCACGGTTCGCTGCCCAGCTGGGTGTATCCGTGCACGAAGACGTCCGCCGGGCCATGACGGAGATGGCCGAGCGGATCACCATCATTTCCGCGGAACGCGTGCGGGACGAACTGGTCAAGCTCATCTGCGGTGCCCGCCCGCGCGTCGGCGTGGACCTGCTGGTGGATACCGGCCTCGCCGAGTTCGTGCTGCCTGAGGTTTCCGCGCTCCGCCTGGAATCGGACGAGCACCACCGGCACAAGGACGTCTACCAGCACTCCCTGCAGGTCCTTGAGCAGGCAGCGGAGCTGGAGACGGATGGTGAAGGCTCCGTGCCGGGGCCGGACTTCGTGCTGCGCTTCGCAGCATTAATGCACGACGTCGGCAAGCCGGCTACGCGCCGCTTTGAACCGGGCGGCGCGGTGAGCTTCCGCCACCACGACATGGTGGGAGCCAAACTCACCTCCAAGCGGATGAAGGCGTTGCGCTTCGACAACGACACCACCAAGGCTGTTGCCCGCCTCGTGGAACTCCACATGCGCTTCTACGGCTACGGGGACGCCGGCTGGAGCGATTCTGCAGTCCGCCGCTACGTGACCGATGCCGGGCCACTGCTGGAACGGCTGCACCGGCTTACGCGCTCGGACGTCACCACCCGCAATCAGCGGAAGGCCGAACGGCTCGCTTTCGCCTATGACGACCTGGAAGCCCGCATCGCCGCACTGCGCGAACAGGAGTCGCTGGACGCTGTGCGCCCCGACCTTGACGGGGCCCGGATCATGGCCCTGCTGGGGCTCAAACCAGGGCCCGTGGTGGGCCGCGCCTACAAGTTCCTGCTGAATGAGCGGATGGAGAGCGGGCCCCTGCCTACGGACGAAGCGGAAGCACGGCTGCTCCGCTGGTGGGCGGAACAGCCGGAATCCGCCCCGGATGAAGCTGGACGCCCGCCTGTTGAAGCCGATCCCGCACCCGCACCTGCCGCACCCGCACCTGCCGCGGCCGGAACGCCTCCCGCCGCCGTCGAGCCTTCCCCTTCTGAGGAGTCCAAGTGACCATTCCCGCCCTTGCCCCGCGCCCCCAGCTGTGGATCCTCCGCCACGGCGAGACCGAATGGTCCAAAAGCGGCCAGTACACCGGGCTGACGGATCTGCCGTTGACGGTCGAGGGAGAACAGCAGGCCGTGGAGGCCCGCAAGGTGCTGGATCCCGTCGACTTCGACCTGGTGCTTACGTCTCCCCTGCGGCGGGCACGGCGGACAGCAGAGCTGGCCGGCTTCCCTGACGCCCAGCATGAACCCCTGGCCGTCGAATGGAACTACGGTGACTACGAAGGCATCAGCTCTGACCTGATCCGAAAGGACAACCCCGAATACCTGATCTGGACGCACGGGGTTCCCAACGGCGAAACGCTGGACGAGGTCGCGGCCAGGGCGGACAAAATCATTGGCCGGGTGCTGGAATCCGGCATGGACAATGTGCTGATTGTGGCCCACGGCCACTTCTCGAGGATCCTCACGGCACGCTGGCTGGAATTGCCGCCCATGGAAGGCCGCCATTTCATTCTGGGCACTGCCAAGGTCTGCACGCTGGGCTGGGACAAAAGAACACCCGCTATTGTCCGCTGGGGCCTTTAAAGGCTTTCCGGGATTTGTTTGATTTATTTTTGCTTTCTTACTGGCGGATATCCTTCGCCGTAGTGTAGTTTTATTCCTGACCCCAGAGCGTCTGCCGGGGTATCGGCGCATGTTGCACGGCCCTTGGCCTGAGCAATGGCAGAGCAGAAAAGGAGGTTGGGAAAATGATTACTTTGACTAGCGGACGGAAGATGAACGTCACCGCAGCCCCGGCCTCTGATGCCTTTGCGCGCCCGTTTTGGGGACAAACCGGCTCCTAGCCTTGCTCCGCTTGGGTGGAACGCAGCCTCCCACGTGCAACGCCATAGCCAGAACCCCTGAGTAGACCCGTAAGCCGGAGCCACGCTCTTTCCTTGGGGCCTTTCCCCTGCCTTGCCAATCAAACAGTCTGAGCGCTGTTTGTTCCGGCAATTCTGACAAATCCCGGTTATTCCTGGGTGCGCTTTCCTGCGCCCTAATTCCAGTCCCGATTGCATTTCGCAAAAGGGATTAATTGCCGCGCCCGGTTTGCGGGCCAGCCAGTACAAAAGGAGGTGATACCCATGAGAAAGTTCCGGAAACTCCTGCTGCCGGCACAAGGCCGGCGCAGCGGCAGGAGGCTGATCAACGAACCCCTGCTGGAGAAGCAGCGCGAAGACGTCTTCGTCCTGATGCACCAGCAGATCGGCGGTACGCGGTAGGCGGAGCAGCAGGCACGTGGACCGCAGCCCGTCCGCGGGAACGGTGCCGGCCATCAGCGAGGAGGCCGAATGGACGTGGGCCACCTTCTGGCTGGAGCCCACGCGGCGACGCGGGGGCTCCAGCTCGCGGGTGGCCCCTGTACCCGGCCGCTGCGGCGGTAAGCTCAAGCCATGCAGGAGTCCCAGCCGCCGGAGCACCAAGAAAGGTTGCGCCTGGTGGTTCCCAGCCGGAGCGATGTCCTGCTGAGGAATTTCACGGAAGTGGTGGGCGGCCCCCTTGGATTCCGGGCCGCTCCGGGTGTTGTCCCCCCCGGCATCTTCACTGTGGAGCGGGTACTGATCCTGCTGACGGTGCTGGCGGCACTCGCGGGCACCTTGCTCAAGGGCTACTGCCGAGCCAACGGTTGGGAATCCCCCACCCAGTTTTACGCCACCTGCTACTCCGACTTCCCGGAACTCTTCCGGAACCGCGGGCTCGCGGAGGGACAGTTTCCCATCGTGGCCAGTGGAAGCCAGTTTGAGTACCCGGTCCTCACCGCCCTGATCGCGGGGGTAACGGCGTGGCTGGTTCCCGGTACCGGAGTGACGAACGCCCGGATCCTCGCCTATTTCGATATCAATGTTGCGCTTCTGGCCGCAGCCACGGTGGTTGCCGTCCTGGCTACGGCCCGGATGACCAGCCGCCGCCCTTGGGATGCGGCCATGGTGGCGCTGGCGCCGGGCATCGTCCTGGCCGGCACCATTAATTGGGATCTCTGGGCGGTGGCACTGCTTGCCGTGGGGATGTATTTTTTTTCGCGGGAACGCCTGGTGCTTGCCGGAGTCTTCATCGGGTTGGCCACGGCTGTGAAGCTGTATCCGCTGCTCATCCTGGGCGCCATGCTCCTCCTGGCCCTGCGGACCGGCCGCTTCCGGCCCCTGCTGACGACGGCGGTGGCCACCGGGGCCGCGTGGTTGGCAGTCAACCTGCCGTTCGCCGTCGCAAATCCCTCCGGGTGGGCCTACTTCTTCCAGTACTCAGCCGACCGCGGCGCCGGGTACGGCTCACCGTGGTTTGCGTACAACGTGCTGCTGAACAGGTTGAGGGGCCAGGAGCTGGGCGCCGACGCGGTGAACCTTCTGTCCTTCGGCCTGTTTGCGGCGGCCTGCGCCCTGATCGCACTCATTGCCTTCACGGCGCCACGCCGCCCGCGCCTGGCCCAATTGGCGTTCCTGATAGTGGCGGCGTTCATCCTCACCAGTAAGGTCTACTCACCGCAGTATGTTGTCTGGCTGATTCCGCTGCTCGCGCTGGCCAGGCCGCGGTGGCGGGACTTCCTGGTCTGGCAGGGCATCGAAGGCCTGCATTGGGCCGCTGTGTGGATGTACCTTGGACAGGTGACCAGCGCGGGTTCCTCCCAGCACAACCTGGATATGCCCTACTACGTCCTGGCCGTGGCGGCGCACATGGTGGCCGTCGCCTACCTGATGGCCCGGGTGACGTGGGACATCTACGACCCCACCTACGATCCCGTCCGGCGGCACCATCTGGACGATCCCCACGGCGGACCCTTCACCGGCGCCCCGGACCGGTTCCGTCTGAACCTGCGCACCCCGGCGGACCCGGGCGCCCGGCGGAAGGCCGCATCCGATGCCTGACGTTGCGGTAGTGGGCGCCGGACCAAACGGATTGGCGGCCGCAGCGGTGATGGCGCGGGCAGGGCTCTCCGTAGAGGTTTTCGAGGCTGCGGCCGAAATCGGCGGCGGGACGCGCACTGCGGAACTCATGCAGCCGGGACACTTCCACGATGTCTGCTCGGCCGTCCACCCCATGGCCCTGGCATCGCCCTTCTTCCGCGCCTTCGAGCTGTCCCGGCGGGTGCAACTCGTGACTCCCGTGCTGTCCTACGGCTCTCCCCTGGACGGCGGCCGGTCCGCCCTTGCCTACCGGTCCCTAGACCGGACGGCAGCGGGACTCGGGCGGGACGGGGCCGCCTACCGGCGCCTCATGGGACCCTTGGTCCGCACCGTCGACGACGTCATGGACTTCACGCAGAACCAGCTCTTCCGTGTCCCCCGGAATCCCGTCGCTGCGGGCATCTTCGGCCTGCGGACCCTGGAACAGGGCTCGGGACTGTGGAACACCCGGTTCCGCGAAGAACTTGCCCCTGCCCTCCTCAGCGGCGTCGCTGCCCACGCCGTGTCCCACCTGCCGTCACTGGCCGCGTCCGGGGCGGGACTGATGCTGGGGGCGCTGGGCCATGCTGAAGGTTGGCCCATTCCCCTGGGTGGTTCCGCCGCCATTGCCGCCGCCCTGGCGGAGGACATCAGGGCACACGGCGGGGTCCTCCACACGAACGCCCCGATAAACCGGCTGCAGGACCTCCCGGCCGCCCGGGCCACCCTGCTTGATGTAGCGCCGCGGGGACTGGCAGACATGGCCGGGGATTCCCTTCCCCACCGGTACCGCAAAGCGCTGGAGTCCTTCCGCTACGGGAATGGCTCGTGCAAGGTGGACTTCATTCTTTCCGGCCCCGTGCCGTGGACAGCTGCGGAACTGGCAGACGCCGGAACAGTCCACGTGGGCGGTACCAGGGCCGAACTCGCGCATGCGGAAAACGAGGTCAGCGCGGGCCGACACCCCGAGCGGCCGTATGTGCTGGTGGCCCAGCCTTCGCGCTTCGATCCCGGCCGGGCTCCCGCCGGACGCCACACGCTGTGGACCTATTGCCACGTTCCTGCCGGTTCAACCAAGGACATGGCCGGGGCCATCACCGCCCAGCTGGAACGGTTTGCCCCCGGATTCCGGGACCTGGTGCTGGACACGAACGTGGTTACCGCGGCGCAGCTGGCAGAGTACAACCGGAATTACATCGGCGGGGACTTCAGTGCCGGGACCATGGACCTCCGCGGCCTGGTCCAGCGGCCGGTGGTGTCGCGGCATCCGTGGCGAACCCCGCTCCGGGGCGTCTACCTTTGCTCCTCCTCCACGCCGCCCGGCCCTGGGGTTACGGGCATGCCCGGCCTCCACGCGGCAACGCATGCGCTAAAGGACATATTCCAACTGCCCGTTCCAGCGCTGGGCCTGAACACGCCCTAGGACGCGGACCGCCTGCGAAGGGCCGCTGAATGGCCAATGGCCCCGGGCACAACGGGTGATAATGGCCGGATGGGGAAATCAACAAAACTTTCTGTGGCCGTCGCTGTGCTGATTCTGGGAACGTCGCTGGCGGCCTGCGACGACGGCAGGAGCGGGGCCGAAACGGCAGTACAACAGTTCGCCGCAGGCCTTTCGTCACTGGACGTGGGGACCGTGGCCTTTGAGGGCAAAGACGCGGCAGCTGCCAATGACCAGCTGAGAAGCGTGTTTGCGGCACTGGACCCACAGAAGCCGGCGGTTGAACCGGGTGAAGTAACCCTTGACGGTGACAATGCCTCCGCGCCCCTGGACTACACCTGGAAATTCGGTGAGGCGGAGTGGAAGTACACAGTCCAGGCAAAGTTCAGGAAGTCCGGGGACAAGTGGCTGCCGGTCTGGGACCCCGCCACGCTGGCACCCGGCCTCGCCGACAGCGAGATCCTGTCCAAGGGCTCCCAGTCCCCGCAGCGTGCGGACATCCTCGGAGCCGGTGATGTCCCGCTGGTCACGTACAGGCCGGTGGTGAACGTCGGTATCGACAAGCCCCAGCTGGTGGGTGCCGATCCCGCAGACTCGGCCGCCAGGCTCGCCGCCCTCGTCGGCGTTGACCCCGCCGGCTATGTCCAGCAGGTGCAGGCCTCCGGCGCCGAAGCCTTCGTTTCCGCGATCACCCTGCGGGAAGAGGGCCGGACCATCACCAACGAGCAGATTGCCGCCATTCCCGGTGCCCGCGCCATTCCCGCCTCGGTGCCCCTGGCGCCCAGCCGGACCTTCGCCCGTGCCGTCCTCGGTACGGTCGGCGAGGCCACCGCCGAGCAGATTGACGCCTCTGGCGGCGCGCTGACCGCGGGGGACATGACCGGCATCGGCGGGCTGCAGCAGCAGTACGACGAACAGCTCCGGGGGACGGACGCCGTCGTGATCCGTGCCCAGCGCGCGGACCTGACCCGCGAACAGATCCAATCGGCGGCAACAGACCCCCGGCGGGTGCTCTTCGAAGTGGCGCCCACGCCGGGAACGCCGCTGAAGACAACGATCGACCCGAGGCTGCAGTCGCTGGCCGAAAGCACCCTGCAAGGCGTCGCTCCGGCCTCCGCCATCGTGGCGCTGCGCCCTTCCAGCGGCGCCGTCCTGGCCGTGGCATCGGGCCCGGGAAGCAACGGCTACAACACCGCCATGCTGGGCCAGTACGCGCCCGGATCGATCTTCAAGATGGTGGACTCCCTGGCGATGTTCCGCAACGGCTTGACCCCTGACTCCAAGGTTGAATGCACGCCCACGCTGACAGTGGACGGGCGGACCTTCAAGAACGCCGAAGGCTACCCGGAGGGCTCCCTCGGCTCCGTTAGCCTGCGCGACGCTTTCGCGCACTCGTGCAACACGGCGTTCATCGCCGCCAGGGACACCGTGTCGCAGGGACAGCTCGAGGCAGCCGCCCTGGCCATGGGCATCGCCGTCGAAGCACCTTCACTGGGGGCCGAAGCGTTCCTCGGTTCCGTTCCGGGCGAGGCGGCCGGGACGGAACACGCCGCCTCCATGATTGGCCAGGGAAAGGTGCTGCTCTCGCCGTTGGCAGCGGCCATGATGGCCGGCTCCGTGGCCAAGGGTGCCCCCGTCTCGCCCCAGCTGGTGCTGAATCCCGACGGCGGCGCCCCATCGGCCGGGACAACGAGCGGTTCCACGGCACCCGCCGCCCAGCCTTCGGCCACTGCAACGGCTGAGGCTCCTGTGACGGCCTCGGGCGAGCCGATCACGGCAGCGGAGGCCGCCTCCTTGGCGGACATGATGCGTGCCGTGGTCACCTCCGGGCATGCCGGCTTCCTTTCGAGCGTTCCCGGCGCTCCCGTAGGGGCCAAGACCGGCACGGCGGAGTTCGGCAACGAGAATCCCCCGAAGACGCATGCCTGGATCGTGGCTGTCCACGGCGACCTGGCCGTGGCCGTCTTCGTGGAGGATGGCGGGTTGGGCGCGACCACCTCGGGGCCGCTGCTGAAGGAGTTCCTCACCGCCGCCGGGTGACGCGGGGAAAGAACCCGCCGGGCCTGCCGTGGGAGGATGGAACACGTGGCCCATATTGACGTTTCCGGTATCGATTACTTCCTCTCCGATGGCACGCAGCTGCTCAACGGAGTGACCTTCAAGGTTCCGGACGGCACCAAGACTGCCCTGATCGGCCCCAACGGCACCGGCAAGACCACCCTTTTCCGGATTATTGCAGGGGATTTGCTGCCGGATGAAGGCGTCATCGGCCGCTCCGGATCCATGGGCATCATGCGCCAGTTCGTTGGCCAGGTCCGGGACGGCTCCACGGTCCGCGACCTCCTGGTGTCCGCAGCTCCGCCGGCCCTGGCCGCAGCGGCGCGCGAGGTGGACGATGCGGAGCTCGCCATGGTGGAGAACGACGACGAGCCCAGCCAGATGCGCTACGCCCAGGCCATTGTTGATTGGGGTGACGCGGGCGGGTATGACGTTGAGACAGTCTGGGACGAGGTCTGCATGGCCGCGCTGGGACTTCCCTTTGACCGCGCGCAGCACCGCCCGGCGTCGAGCCTTTCCGGCGGCGAGCAGAAGCGCCTGGTGCTTGAAGCCCTCTTTGCCGGCCCCGACGACCTGCTGCTGCTCGACGAACCGGACAACTACCTGGACGTTCCCGGCAAGCGCTGGCTCGAGGACAAACTGAACGAATCCAAAAAGACGGTCTTCTTCATCAGCCACGACCGTGAACTGCTGAACAACGCCGCGGGACGCATCGTGACGCTGGAACCCGGCATCAACGGAGCCGGCGCCTGGATCCACGGCGGCGGTTTCGGCTCGTACGTGGAGGCACGGGCGGACCGGAATGCCCGTTTCGAGGAACTGCGCAAGCGCTGGGACGAGGAGCACATCAAGCTCAAGGAACTCGTCAACATGTACAAGAACAAGGCAGCCTTCCGCTCGGACATGGCCAACCGGTACCACGCAGCACAGACCCGCCTGGCAAAGTTCCTGGAGATCGGCCCGCCCGAGGCACTGCCGATCGAGCAGAACGTCCAGATGCGGCTCAAGGGCGGACGAACCGCCAAGCGTGCCATCGTTGCCGAGACACTGGAACTGACAGGCTTGATGAAGCCGTTCTCCACCGAAGTGTGGTTCGGTGACCGGGTGGGCGTCCTCGGATCCAACGGTTCAGGAAAATCGCACTTCCTACGGCTGCTCGCCACCGGCGGCACCGATCCGGAGCGCGAGCACCTGCCCGTCTCCGACGTGGAAATCGCCGAAGTGCCGCACGAGGGCACGGTCAAACTTGGAGCCCGCATCCGCCCCGGGTTCTTTGCCCAGACCCATGTCCGGCCGGACCTCCTGGGCAAGACGCTGCTGGAAATCCTGCACCGCGGAGACGAGCACCGCTCCGGCCTGGGCCGCGAGGCAGCGGCCGGGGCGCTGGACGGCTACGGCCTGGCAGGACAGTCGGAACAGAAGTACGAGTCACTCTCCGGCGGCCAGCAGGCGCGGTTCCAGATCCTCCTGCTGCAGTTGAGCGGTGCGACTCTGCTGCTCCTGGACGAACCCACGGACAACCTGGACCTGCACTCCGCGGAGGCACTGGAGCGGGCCATCGACCACTTCGAAGGCACCGTCCTCGCCGTGACGCACGACCGCTGGTTTGCCCGGACCTTCGACAGGTTCCTGGTGTTCGGGTCCGACGGCAAGGTGTACGAGTCGCCGGAACCGGTGTGGGACGAGAAACGCGTGGAGCGCGCCCGCTGACCCCGACGCTCTCTCACTTTCTGCGGCTTTTTTGCCATCGCTCTCTCACCAGTGAGAGAGCGATGGGGTATCTCCCGCATTAAGTGAGAGAGCGTCTGATGATCAAATGATCAGAAGTTGCTATCATTTGATCATGAAGACGGATGATCGGCATCGCACCATTGCCGAAATGCTCCGGCGGCGCCACGAGGTAACAGTGGAGGAGCTGACGGTTGCCTGCGACGCATCGGGGGCGACGATCCGGCGTGACCTTGAGATCCTGGCAGCGAACGGCGTTCTCCGCCGGGTCCACGGCGGAGCGCGCAGCCTCATTGTGCGCGGCGAAAATCCAGGTTACGGCCAGCGCGAGCTGGAGGACCGGGACTCCAAGAAGCGCATCGCAGCCGCCGTCGCAGGCCTGCTGGTTGACCGTGAACATGTCTGGCTGGACAGCGGCAGCACCGCCACGGAGGTTGCCCGCGCCTTGTCCGCGAGGGAACTGACCATCATGCCGATGTCACTCCGGTCCCTCAACGTCCTCGCCGGTGCCGACGCCGCAGGTACCCGCCCTGCCTTGCTGCTGCCCGGCGGCAGCCTGGTCCCGGGCGAGCTGAGCTTCCGCGGCCCCATGGCTGAATCCAATATCCGTTCCCTGCGCTTTGACACGGCCGTCATAACACCCTGCGCGGTGGACCTCAAGGACGGCCTCCTGGCCCACGACATCGATGACGCAGCCGTGAAACGCGCTGGCCTGGAATCCGCCGGACGCGTGGTGGTGGCTGCCTCCGCATCCAAATGGGATGCGCAGGCGAGGGCGCTGGTCTCCGGACTGGAACGGGTGGACGTCCTGGTGACAGACAAGAAATTCAGCGCCGAAGAGCGCGCACAACTCGACCAAGGTTCCCTGGAAGTAGTGACTGTATGAGCATCAATATCCGTACCTCGGAGGACTCCGGACTAAAGGCTGCCGCGGCCGCCACCTTCGTGGTCTTTGGCATTAACGGCCTTGTCTTCGCCAGCTGGGCCGCCAGGATCCCTGCCGTCACGGAGATCCTGGCCATCACCTCCGGGCAGATGGGCACGCTGCTGCTGTGCACCGCCGTGGGATCACTGCTGGCACTGCCCACCGCGGGACTGGTGGTGGGCAAGATCGGAACCGCCAACACGGTACGGTTTGGCGGGCTCCTGGCCGCCCTCGCGGGGGTGGGCATCGCCTTGTCGCTCTCCGTGGCATCGCTCCCCGGCACGGCAATCGCGCTGTTCTTCTTCGGCATAGCCATCGGCCTGTGGGACGTGTCCCAGAACATTGAAGGTGCCGACGTCGAGCATAAACTGCGGCGCACCATCATGCCCCAGTTCCACGCGGCATTCAGCGGCGGCGCCTTTGTGGGCGCCCTGATCGGCGCCGGCCTTTCCAACCTCGGCATCGGCCTGCCCCTGCACCTGCTGGTCATCGCCGGCATCGTGGTTCTGGTGACGCTGACCGCGCCCCGCTACTTCCTTCCGCACATCTCAACGTCCACCCCGGACGGTGAACCGAAGCCGGCAAAGGGCCCGTCAGCATGGCGTGACAGCCGGACCCTGCTCATCGGCGTGGTGGTCCTGGGAGCCACGCTGACGGAGGGCGCGGGCAATGACTGGATTGCGAAAGCCTCCGTGGACGGGCTGGGCACCTCCGAGTCCACCGGTGCCTTGATGTTTGCCCTCTTCGTCCTGGCGATGACGGCCATGCGGTTCCTCGGCGGCCGGGTCATCGACAAGTACGGCCGGACTGCCGTGCTGCGGGCCAGCATGGGTGCTGCAGCATTGGGGTTGTGCCTTTTTGTGCTTGCCGGAAACGTTTGGCTGGCGGCCGTGGGGGCGGCATTGTGGGGTGTTGGGGCCGCGCTGGCCTTCCCCATGGGGATGTCGGCGGCGGCGGATGATCCGAAACATGCTGCAGCCAGGGTCTCCGTTGTATCAACCCTTGGCTATATCTCGTTCCTGGCAGGACCTCCCCTGCTGGGATACCTCGGCGACCTCACCGGCATCCACCTCGCGCTCCTGGCCATCCTTGCGCCGATCCTCCTGGCCCTGCTCCTTGCGGGGGCAGCCAAACCCCTCAAGGCGGAGTAGCAAAACTTCCAGCGCGTGCCGCGGACCCGCGTGCAGCAGCGCGATAGGGTGAGTGGATGCAGAGCAACTGGCGCCGAAGCCATCGTTGGATCAGTCGGCTTGATAGATACCTGCTAAGGCATATTTCGGACCTCCCTGGCGGAAACCACGACGACTTCTTCCGGCGCCTCTCCGCCTCCGCCAACCACGGCAAGCTCTGGATGGGCGCCGCGGCGGTGATGGCGGCCTTCCCGGGGCGGACGCGCCGCGCGGCACTGCATGGACTCATAGCCCAGGCTGTGGCATCTGCCGTCACGAACGGCATCTTCAAGACCTTGCTCCCCCGAACCCGGCCGCTGCCGGAGCACCTTCCGGTGTTCCGGTTCGTCCACCCCCAGCCCACGAGCTCGTCCATGCCGTCCGGACACTCGGCGTCGGCGGTCGCGTTTGCCGTAGGGGCAGGACTGGTCCGGCCCGCCGTTGGCGCAGTGCTGGCTCCCGTAGCTGCAGGGGTGGCGTACTCACGCATACACACCGGAGCCCACTGGCCCTCCGATGTCCTTTTCGGCTCTGCGCTTGGCGCCGGGGCTGCACTCGTGACCCGACACTGGTGGCCGGTGCGGCCGCCCTTTCCCCAGGTTGGACGTACCTGGACTGAGGCGCCGGAACTGCCGGGCGGCCAAGGGCTGAGCATCGTAGTGAACACCCTGGGGGGATCCTTCACCGAGGAGACAGCCGCGGCGCTGCAGGAAGTATTCCCTGAAGCGCATATAAACACCGTCCATCCGGAGGAGAACCTGGTCGAGGAGATCCGGAAAACAGCGGAGTACCCCGGCACCCGGGCGCTCGGTGTGTGGGGCGGGGACGGCACGGTTGGAGCGGCCGCCGCTGCCGCCGTCGAAAGATCCCTCCCCCTGCTTGTCCTCCCTGGCGGGACGCTGAACCACTTCGCCCGGGACGCCGGAACCGGGAGCCTCAAGGAGGCCGTCGCCGCGGCGTCGAGGGGCGAGGCCGCCATGGCCGACGTCGGGATCGTCACCGTTGAAAGAGGCCTCGCCGGCAATCCGGAAACGGCCCAGCTGACCATGCTGAACACGTCCAGCGTGGGCCTGTACCCGAACTTTGTCCGGCGCCGAGAGCAGCTGCAGCCCGCCCTTGGAAAACCGCTGGCCGGCGTGGTGGCAATGTTCCGCACGTTTGCCGCCGGCACTCCCACCACCCTGACTGTCGACGGGAGGCGGCATAAAGTGTGGATCGCCTACGTGGGGCGGGGCCGATACTATCCGCGGGACCACGCGCCCCTGCTCCGGCCCGTGATGGATGACGGCGTCCTGGACGTCCGCATGATCACTGCGGACGAGTCCTTCGCCCGGCTGCGGCTGCTGTGGGCAGTGCTGACCGGTACCGTCGCAACCTCGCGCATCACCCACCTGTCGGAAGGCACACGGTTGCGAATCGACGCAGGCGGGTCACCCATGGCCCTGGCAGTGGACGGCGAAGCGCTGGCCGGCGTGCGCAGCGCGGAGTACACCGTCCGGCCCCAGGCGCTTGCCTACTACTCTCCCCACCCCTAGTCATTCCTGGGCCGGTCATCCAACGGGACTACCCTGATCTGCCCCTGAATCATCCCTGAGACGGGCGAAATCCAGCCGTGCCGTGGGTAGCGTGGTGCCTACCAGTCTTCTGAAGCGCATCCCGCAGTGCACAGCTGCCGTCCTAAGGAACATCCATGATTGAGGCAACAGGGCTGACCAAGGTCTACGGCGACAAAACCGCCGTTGACAGGGTCAGCTTCACAGTCCAGGCAGGCCGCGTTACCGGCTTCCTGGGCCCCAACGGAGCCGGGAAGTCGACCACCATGAGAATGATCATGGGGCTTGACCGGCCGACGTCGGGATCGGTCACCGTGAACGGCCTGCCCTACGTCCAGCACAAGGCACCCCTCCGTGAAGTGGGGGCGCTGCTCGATGCCAAGGCGGTCCACACCAGCCGCAGCGCCTACAACCACCTGCTGGCCATGGCTGCGACGCACAGCATTCCCAAAACCCGGGTGCACGAGGTTATTGAGATGACGGGACTGGACGCCGTGGCACGGAAGAAGGCCGGTGGCTTCTCCTTGGGGATGGGCCAGCGGCTGGGCATAGCGGCAGCCTTGCTGGGGGATCCGCAGACCCTCATCCTGGACGAACCTGTCAACGGCCTGGACCCGGAGGGCGTGGTCTGGGTGCGGAACCTGGTCCGCTACCTCGCAGGGCAGGGACGCACGGTGTTCCTTTCGAGCCACCTGATGAGTGAGATGGCGCAGACCGCCGACCACCTGATTGTCATTGGGCGCGGCCGCGTGATTGCCGACGCACCCATCCGTGACATCATCACCGGCAAGGGGCAGGCGCGGGTCCGGGTGCGCACCGATGAACCCGACCGTCTCTCCCAGCTGCTCGCCGGCCGGGGCGCGTCCATCGACGTCCCGGAGCGGGAACTGCTCGAAGTAACGGGCCTCGAGCCCAGGACCATCGCGGCCGCCGCCCTGGAAAACCAGGTCATGGTCTACGAACTCACGCCGCTCGTCGCCAGCCTCGAGGAGGCGTACATGGAACTGACCAAGGACGACGTCGAATACCACTCCCTGCCCGCCGCGGAGGTAAGCAAGTAATGAGCGTAACCACCACTGAACCAACGTCTTCGCCTGACCCCTCATCGTCCGCCGGAGGCCGCAACGTCCGCGCCGGCGGACGGTCCCTGCCCGGCCCCACGTTCGTCCGGGTGCTCAACTCGGAAGTCATCAAGTTCCGCAGCCTCCTTTCCACGCTGATCCTGCTCGCTTCCACCGCGGTGGTCATGGTCGGGTTCGGCGCGCTGTCCGCATGGGGGACGGGCCAGTTCGCTGACGCGGCCACAAGGGATCCGCAGGCTGCGGCGCGGATGGCATCCCAGGGCGGCGACCTGGCGGTCAGCGTGCCAACTTCCGGCATCGCCTTCGCCCAGCTGATCCTTGGTTCCCTCGGTGTGCTCCTGATGAGCTCGGAATTCACCACCGGAATGGCGCGGTCCACCTTCGCGGCCGTGCCCAGGCGGCTTCCCGCGTTCGCTGCAAAGCTCGTGGTGGTCATGGTGACGTCGTTCGTGGTTACCGCCGTATCCACCTGGGTGGCAGGGCTGGTGGCTGTGCCCATCCTGGACAACTACGCCCTCACGCTGGACCTTGGCAGTTCCCAGTCGGTGAAGCTCCTGCTGGTCAACAGCATCTATGTGGCCGCCGTGGCCGCCATCGGCACGGCCCTCGGCACGCTGATCAGGAATTCCGCCGGCGGCATCATGAGCCTGGTGGGCATCTTCTTCGTGGCACCCATTGCCTTCCAGCTCATTCCCGGGGACTTCTTCAAGGAGGCCCGCAAGTACCTGCCTGGCAACACCGTTGAGCCCCTGACGGCCGCCCAGCATGTTCCCGACACCCTGGAAGCCTGGCAGGCGGCACTGGTCCTTGGCGCGTGGGTTGTCATCCCCGTCCTGCTCGCTGCAGTCCTGCTGAAGCGGCGGGACGTTTAGCGGCCAACCAATGCTCACCCCGAAGACAGGGACAGCGCGTGGTTTCGGGCACATTACAAAAGTGCATGGCAGGAAACTTTGTTTGCCCCTGATGGTTCCTGCTTGGAGGCACGTCCTGTTGGAAGCAATAAGATCTGTTGGAGTGCACAAAGCAAGGTGCACAATGGCCGACCTAGGGTGAAACGACGATGTGGTGCATCACACGGTCCCCGGTGGTCCACCAAGGCGCATCGCTCAACCCATGCTATTTCCCAACAGGACGGCGCTTCCATGCATGCTGACCAGCAACTCTCAAAGTCCCTGAAACCCAGGCACCTGTCCATGATCGCCATCGCCGGCGTCATTGGTGCAGGCCTCTTCGTCGGTTCGGGTGCCGCCATCCAGCAGGCCGGCCCCGGTATCCTCGTCGCGTATGCTGCCGCGGGCCTGGTGGTCATCCTGGTAATGCGCATGCTGGGGGAGATGGCCGCGGCAAACCCGGAAACGGGCTCATTCTCCACCTATGCGGACAAGGCACTGGGCCGGTGGGCAGGGTTCAGCATCGGCTGGCTCTACGCGTGGTTCTGGATCATCGTCCTGGGCATCGAGGCCACCGCAGGCGCAGCCATCATGCACCGCTGGGTGCCGGGCATTGACCAGTGGGTTTGGGCCCTGGTCCTCATGGTGCTGCTGACGCTCACCAACCTGGGCTCGGTGAAGTCCTTCGGCGAGTTCGAGTTCTGGTTCGCGTCCATCAAGGTGGCGGCGATCGTCCTCTTCCTGGTCTTCGGCGCCGCCGCCATCCTGGGGCTCATCCCCGGTGTCCCGGCTCCCGGCCTGAGCAACCTGATCAACAACGGCGGCTTCATGCCCAACGGTCCGGGCGCTGTCCTGGCCGGAATCCTCGTGGTGGTCTTTTCCTTCTTCGGCGCCGAGATCGCCACCATTGCTGCCGGTGAATCCGAAAACCCCGTGGACGCCGTGAAGAAGGCCGTGAAGTCCACCGTATGGCGCATCCTGGTCTTCTACATCGGCTCCATCGCCGTGGTGGTCACCCTGCTTCCATGGAACTCCGCCTCCGTGGCCAAGAGCCCCTACGTGGCGGTCATCGAACTGTTCGGCATCCCGGGCGCCGGAACCATCATGGACGTCGTGGTGCTGACCTCCGTTCTGTCCTGCCTGAACTCCGGGCTCTACACCGCCAGCCGCATGCTGTTCTCACTCTCCACCCGCGGTGACGCGCCGCGGGCATGGACCCGCATCTCCCGCCGGGGCGTTCCCGCTGCCGCGGTCCTGGCCTCCACCGTGGTCGGCTTCATCACGGTGGGCCTGAACTACATTGCCCCGGACACGGTGTTCCTCTTCCTGGTCAACACCTCCGGAGCCATCGCGCTGTTCGTCTGGCTGGTCATCTCCGCCTCGCAGCTGGTCCTCCGCAGGCGCATGGGAGCCGCAGCAAAGGACCTGCAGCTGAAGATGTGGCTTTTCCCCTACCTCACGTGGGCAGCGATCATCAGCATCGTGGCCCTGCTGATCGGCATGGTGATCGTGGAGTCCACCCGGGAATCCCTGCTGCTTTCGATTGCGCTGGCCGCCGTTGTGGTGGCGGTGGGCGTGCTGCGCTACCGTCGGAAGGGCCTGGCCACCGCGGGCCAGCCGGACGTGGCAACCGAGGCTGAGCCGGCACCTGTCGAGGAGGCCCGGCGCTAGACTCGGGACCATGCCTTTGCCTCCCTCTGCTGCAGACCACATCCAGGACCTTGGCGCCTACGTCAGCGCATCGCCGTCGAGCTTCCATGCTGCGCATGAGGGCGGCCGGCGACTGGAGGAAGCCGGGTTCACCCGCCTGGATGAGCTGCAGCCGTGGGAGGCCGGGCCCGGTTCCTTCTTCATCATCCGCGACGGCGCCCTGATCGCGTGGGTGGTCCCCGAAGACGCCGGACCGGCCACCGGGTTCAATATCCTGGGCGCACACACCGATTCGCCCACCTTCAAGCTCAAGCCCAAGGCCACCACCGGCGCCCACGGCTGGCTCCAGGCCGGTGTGGAGATCTACGGCGGGCCGCTGCTGAACTCGTGGCTTGACCGTGAGCTGCAGCTGGCCGGACGCCTGGTGATGCTGGACGGGACCGAGCATTTGGCCGCCACCGGTCCCATGCTCCGGTTCCCGCAGTTGGCCATCCACCTGGACCGGGCAGTCAACGACGGGCTCACCCTGGACAAGCAGCGGCACATGAATCCCGTGTGGGGGCTGGGAAATCCTTCAGACTCCGACCTGCTGGGCGTGCTGGCGGCGTCGGTTGCCGGCGCATCCGTCGATCCGGGGCAGATTGGCGGGTACGACGTCGTCATTGCGGACACGCAGGCCCCCTCTCTTTTCGGGGGCAACAGTGAGTTCTTCGCCTCCGGGCGGCTCGACAACCTTTCGTCAACGCACGCGGGGCTCGCCGCGCTGATTGCGCATGCCTCCGCGCCCGCCGGCGACGGCGCTGGCGCGCCCATCGCTGTCCTGGCGGCGTTCGACCACGAGGAGATCGGCTCCAACTCCCGCTCGGGTGCCTGCGGACCCGTCCTTGAAGACGTCCTGGTGCGGATCTCTGACGGCCTCGGCGCCACGGTGAGCCAGCGGCGGCAGGCGCTGGCGTCGTCGTCCTGTGTGTCCGCCGATGCCGGCCACGCCGTGCACCCCAACTATCCGGAGCGGCACGACCCCGCCAACCACCCCGTGCTCAACGGCGGGCCGCTGCTGAAGATCAATGCCAACCAGCGCTACGCCACGGATGCGCCCGGCGCGGCTTTGTGGGCCCGGCTCTGCGCGGAGGCCGGGGTGCCGTACCAGGAATTCGTATCCAACAACGCGATCCCCTGCGGCTCCACCATCGGGCCGTTGACGGCTACCCGGCTGGGCATCCGGACCGTCGACGTGGGCGTGCCGTTGCTTTCCATGCACTCCGCGCGCGAGATGTGCGGCGTGGAGGACCCCAGGCGGCTGGCCGCGGTGACGGAAGTGTTCTTCAGGACGGCTCTTTAACCAACCCCCTACCTATTAACATTCATGGGATGGACAACCCCTATACCTAACGAATTCACCATTCGTTAACCCCGTTACTTACTGATCGGCCGAAAGATGGCCACACAAAAGCGAGTACTCACTACTGGTGATACCCGGGTGGACCAAAAGTAGGCTCTTCGTCACGGGCAGAGTCCTTGGCTAATGAGTTGCTGGGGCCAGAGACAAGACCTTGACCGGATAAAGCGCTAGTGGCGCACTTGCTTCAAGCTGAGTGCGGCATTGTCCAGTTTCCGTCGATGTCATGAAGTGGTGAGGCATTTGTCCATTTCCACCCAGCTTCCGTACACGCTATCCGAGCCAACGTTGTCGATAGCGAGAGCGTCAGTAAGCGTAGTAATCCCGACACTGAATGAGGCGAAGAACCTGCCTTGGGTGCTTCGTCGAATGCCCTCGTACGTGGACGAGGTAGTGATCGTGGACGGCCGATCCCAGGACAACACGGTGGGGGTTGCTCGGGCCCTCCGCGAGGATGTCGTGATCGTGGAGGAAAAACGCAAGGGAAAGGGCGTAGCCCTCCGGTCAGGATTCGCCGCAGCCGCCGGCGACATCATCGTCATGCTCGATGCCGACGGCAGCATGGACCCCCAGGAAATCGGCTGGTTCGTTGCCCCCCTCCAGCACGACTATGACTTTGTCAAAGGTTCCCGGCACGTAACCGGAGGCGGGTCCGAGGACCTCACCTGGCTGCGGCGCACGGGCAACCGGGCACTGACGGCCTTGGCGAATGCGGTGCTGCACAGCAATTATTCGGATCTCTGCTACGGCTACATTGCCTTCAGGCGTGAATGCCTGGAAGTCCTCCAGCTTGAATCCGACGGGTTTGAGATTGAGACGGAGTTGATCGTCAGGGCAGCCAAAGCGGGGCTTCGGATCGCAGAAGTGCCGAGTATCGAACTGGAGCGCATCTCGGGGGCTTCGAACCTGCAGACGTTCCGGGACGGCTGGCGTGTGCTGGGGACAATGGCCCGAGAGTGTGCCTTGTGGGAGGCGCCCACGGCCGGCGCCCGTCCTGAGGCTCTGCGACGCGTCAAATACGCATATGCAAACGTTAGTTTCCCCCGGACCCCCACCGACCCCCAGAGCCTCCTGTCCTTACGGGAAGCAGCCTGAGATGACGACTTTTCGCAGGCCCACCGTTACTGTCGTCATCTGCACTTACACCGAGGATCGCTGGGCGAACCTGCTGGATGTCATCGAATCCGTCAGGGCACAGACCGTCAGTCCGCAGGAGGTGCTCCTGGTAATCGACCACAACATTGATCTTTATGAACGCCTTCTTTCGGTGGTTGATGACGTTACGGTCGTCCAGAACACGGGGCCGCAGGGTCTGTCCGGGGCACGCAACACCGGCGTGGGCCTGGCTGATACGGACATCGTCGCCTTCCTGGATGATGACGCCGAAGCGGCACCGAACTGGCTTGAGCTTTTGCTGGCCATGTACGACGATCCTGACGTCCTTGCCGTCGGTGGCCGGGTGGAGCCTATTTGGGAAACCGGCCGCCCCGGCTATTTCGGCGAGGAGCTGGACTGGATCGTTGGATGCAGCCACCTGGGGATGCCACGGGTTGCCTGCGAGGTCAGGAACGTTATTGGCGCAAACATGTCATTCCGGCTTGAGGTACTCCGCCAGGTGGGGGGTTTCAACCTTGCTTTAGGCCGCCAGGGTGCCATTCCCCTGGGATGCGAGGAAACAGAGATCTGCATTCGCTCAAAGATGGGCTCGCCTGGTTCCCGAATTGTGTACGAACCGGCCGCAGTGGTGCGCCACCATGTCCCGGCCAACAGGGGCACGTTCCGCTACATGCTGTCCCGGTCATGGTCTGAAGGCCTGTCAAAGGCCCAGGTGAGCCAGGTGGTCGGCCACAAAAGGGCGCTCGGACCCGAAAGGCGGTATGTGCGTAGGGTCCTGCCACGCGCCGTTGTTTCCGGGCTTTATGACTGGGGCAGAAACGGGGATCCGGGAGGACTCGGACGGGCCGGTGCCGTGCTTTCGGTTCTGGCCTTCACAGCCGCAGGCTACCTGCGCGGCCGGCGCTTGGCCCACGTTACGCCCCGCCTGGGTAGCACGGCTGGCATAGAGGCAGCCTGGAGGGACGTCCAGTGAGTGAAAGCGTGAAAGCGGAACCGTCAGAATTTCACAGCGCGAATGAGTCGGAGGGATGAAGAAATGAACCACTGTTTTGCGCGCGGAGGCGCGGTCGTGCACGATTCCTCCGATGTAGCTGGCTTCGGTCCACCCGCTTCGCGGAATCTGCGGCTCTTTGCACTGCTGACAGCACTGCTGGTTGCGGTGGGTGCCCTGGTGGCCCCGGTTGCGGCGTCGGCTGCTGCGGGTGATGTCGGGGTAGAGGGTCCGTCACATTCGGGGACGGGCACGCCGACGGGCACGAAGCGGGCGGAGAGTGCGTTGTGGTTCAACGACGGGCTCTGGTGGGGAAACCTGTGGGACACCGCCAGCTCGGATTTCCATATCTTCAGGCTCAATGCCGCGACGGGCTCGTGGGTCAATACGGGCGTGGCGACGGAGACGCGGGCGAACACCCATCATGACGTGTTGTGGGACGGGACGACGTTGTATGTGGCGAGCCACATGTTCGTCAACGACGGTCTGCCTGCTGAGGCCAACTTCCCGACTTTGATGCGGCGTTACAGCTACAACTCAAGTACGAAGACTTACTCGCTGCTGAGTTCCACACAGATCAACAACTACAAAGTTGAGGTCCTGACCATCGATAAGGACTCGACTGGTCGGGTGTGGGCCACGTGGCAGCAGGGGAACAAGATCTATCTGAACGCCACTGGCACAGATGGCAAGACCTGGGGAACGCCGTTCCAGCATCCTGCGTCTCTCAGCAACGTGTCTGTGGACGACACATCGGCTCTGATCGCATTCGGACCCGGCAAGATGGGGCTGATGTGGAGCCGGCAGGTCGGTGACGCCACAGACGGCATGTACTGGAGCTACCGTGCTGACAGTGCAAGCGGAGCCCCGAACACCGGATGGAGCACTCCTGTGGCGGCGGTTTCGGGGCAGCGCAGCGCTGATGACCATATGAACTTGAAGTGGCTGGACTCCTCGGGCGACCGGGTTTTCGCCGCCGTCAAGACGTCGTTCACGTCGGCGCCCCAGCCGTTGATCCAGCTCCTGGAATTGAGCGGTACGACGTGGTCGCACCACACGATCGCGCCGGTGTCAGAGTGCCCGAACCGGGTGATCGTCCTGATTGACGAGAGCACGCAGATGCTGCGCACCTTCGCCACGTATCCGAAGCCGAACGGCACGACGAACGCGGGCGTCTGCACCACCTCCGGGGGCGCGATCTACGAGAAGTCAACGCCGCTAAACAAGATCGACTTCACAGCAGCGAAGACAGCCCGCATCGTGGACGCCGACCAGTATGTCCACAACGTGACGTCAACGAAACAGAACCTCAACAGTGCGGCGCGGGGCACGGCGAAAAGCGGTCTGCTGGTGCTCGCCGACGTCAACGCAACAAGCCGGTACTGGCACTTCTACGATCCCAGCAGTGGCGCTGATACGACGGCTCCGACGGTGACGGGTACGTCTCCGGCCGCTGGTGCGACCGGTGTGGCGGTGACGGCGAACGCGACGGGGACGTTCTCGGAGGCGATGGAT